>NZ_VNXM01000013.1:0-395921 GCF_009820205.1 Escherichia sp. HH26CH | reverse complement strand
CGCGTCTTATCAGGCCTACACCGCTGTGAAGTGCTCCACCCCGTAGGTCGGATAAGGCGGTCACGCCGCATCCGACATCTAACGCCCGAGCCGGTTGCCTGATGCGACGCTGGCGCGTCTTATCAGGCCTACACCGCTGTGAAGTGCTCCCCCCCGTAGGTCGGATAAGGCGGTCACGCCGCATCCGACATCTAATGCCCGAGCCGGGTGCCTGATGCGACGCTGGCGCGTCTTATCAGGCCTACACCGCTGTGAAGTGCTCCACCCCGTAGGTCGGATAAGGCGGTCACGCCGCATCCGACATCCAACGCCCGAGCCGGTTGACTGATGCGACGCTGACGCGTCTTATCAGCATGCGCCACATCCGGCATACCATGCCGGATGTGGCACATCATTACAACGCAATATCCGCGACTTCTTTTTGAACGGTTTGCGGCTTCAACTGCGGTTTTGGCGTACTGTCCGCCACCTGCGGCTTGTCGTATTTCAGCCCCAGCACTTCGCTGGTGTACTGCAACTCGCGTTCTGTTGCCGCCACATCACCATTCAGCTTGCGTCCATAAGACGGAACAATCGCTTTCAGCGTGGCCTGCCATTGTGGGCTTGAAACGCGATCGCCAAATACTTTTTCCAGCAGATTCAACATAATCGGCGCGGCGGTTGACGCCCCTGGCGATGCCCCCAGCAGCGCGGCAATAGTCCCTTGTTGGTCGCTGACCACTTCGGTACCCAGACGCAGTACGCCACCTTTCTCGGCATCACGCTTGATAATCTGCACGCGCTGCCCCGCTTGCCACAAACGCCAGTCCTCTTTTTTCGCCTGCGGATAGTATTCTTTCAACGCCTCAAAACGATCCTCTTCACTCAACATCACCTGACTCACCAGATATTTCACCAGATCGAAATTATCCAGCCCAACGTGCATCATCGGCATCACGTTAGAAGTAGTAGTGGAACTCAGCAGATCCCACAGTGAACCATTTTTGAGGAATTTAGTTGAGAAGGTGGCAAATGGCCCAAACAGCACGACGCGTTTACCGTCCAGCACACGGGTATCGATATGCGGAACCGACATTGGCGGTGCGCCAACGGAGGCTTTCCCGTAGACCTTCGCCAGATGATGGTTAACCACATCCGGGTTTTCCGAGACAAGGAACTGTCCACCTACCGGAAAACCGGCGTAGTCTTTCGCTTCCGGAATACCGGATTCCTGTAACAGCTTCAACGCTGCACCGCCCGCGCCGATAAAGACAAATTTCGCGCGGATGTTCTGTGCTGTGCCGTTTTTCAGATCGGCGACGGTGACAGTCCAGCTGTTATCGTCATTACGCTTTAGGGCGCGGACCTCGCTGCTGAGTTGCAGCGAGAAGTTAGATTTCTTCTGTAAGGAGGCGATCAACTGGCGGGTGATCTCGCCATAGTTCACATCAGTGCCAATTTCTGTGCGTGTTGCTGCTACTTTCTGTTGCGGATCGCGCCCTTCCATCACTAACGGTGCCCACTCTTTGATCTGCGCGTGATCTTCAGAGTAACGCATACCGCGAAACAGCGAGCTTTGTTGCAACGCGGCGTAACGGGCGCGCAGGAAATTAACGTTCTCCTCGCCCCAGACAAAGCTCATATGCGGAACGGTATTGATAAATGAACGCGGAGTACGCAGCACACCGCGCTCGACCTGGTGCGCCCAGAACTGGCGGGAAATCTGAAATGCTTCGTTAATGGCGACTGCTTTTTCAATACTGATGCTGCCGTCGGCATTTTGCGGGGTGTAATTGAGTTCCATCAGTGCAGAATGCCCGGTTCCGGCGTTGTTCCAGCCGTTCGAACTCTCCTGCGCGACACCCTCCAGGCGCTCCACCATGGTCATCGACCATTCAGGCTCCAGCTCGCGTAAATAGGTCCCCAACGTGGCGCTCATAATGCCGCCGCCAATCAACAGTACATCAGTTTCCTGCTCCTCGGACGCTTTCGCTTTTGCCGTCATCGAAACGGCATTAAGCCCCACGGCCATCGAGAAGAGCATGGCAGTCACTTTTTTCATCTTGTTAATGCCTTACTTTTAGTCGCTTTATTGCAGGTGAGATTTGCGCGGCATCAACGGTAACACTTAAGTAACAACATTTAAATAATGTTTATAAATTATATTCTAATTTTAGAAACATTATAATTTCGTTGATTAATTATAGGGTTATTAGAAACGAAGGGTTTTTTAGAATATTGACCTGGCGGCAGCAGTCCGCCAGGTCAGCGTCGAAATATTATGCCGTCCGGGCAACGGCATCACGCGAAGCAGCATCGCGCTCTTCGCCTGTCAGCTCGCTAAGTAGCCCGTTGCGCATTTCCAGCAGGCGGTCAGCGTGGATAAAGTAATGATCATCATGACTGATGGCGAAAATCGTTTTACCCATCTCCTGCATCAGCGGCAGCAGCACCTGATAAAACTCACGGCGGAAGTGAGGGTCCTGATCCGCCGCCCATTCATCCAACAGGATAATATCGCGTTCTTCTGCCAGCGCCAGCAACAGCGCGACGCGTTTTTTCTGCCCTTTTGATAACTTCAGGTTAACAATACGCCCGTTGCTTAACTCAAGCTTATGAGCCATTTTCAGTTGCGCCAGCCACTTCTCAACCAGTTGTGGATTAGCCGGTTTTCCCTCCGGCCCCAGCAGTTGATCAAACAACCAGACATCGGTAAACACTGCCGAAAACAGTTTGCGATAATCTTCCGGTTGTTCGCCGCTGACAGGTTTTCCATCCAGCAAAATTTCGCCACTTTGTGGCTGGTACAAGCCCGTCAGCAACATTGCCAGCGTCGATTTGCCACTACCGTTGCCGCCAATCAGAAACAGCAGTTCGCCACGTTTGATGGTGAGGTTAATCGGCCCAACGGAAAATGCGTTATCCTGATAAGCAAACGTCACGTTGCGCAGCTCCAGCGTTTGCCAGTCAGGGAACGCCTGCGGGCGCGGAAACTCCGCTTTGAAAGGCGCGAGTGCGAATTTGTTCAACTTGTTAAACGCCACCTGCGCAGTCAGTAGCGTCGGCAACGCACCAACCGCCGAAAGCAGCGGCGTACGCAGGAATAACAGCGTTAGCGAATAGGTCGCGGCAACGTTGGTATCAGCCCAACCGAGACTGTTCGCCATCCAGAACACCAGGCCGATTGCGCCCAGCATCATGATGTTTGACCAGTTCACAGCACTAAGATGGAAGGTGTCTGCGCGGATAATATGGTGGCGATACTCTTGCGCATCAGGAATGTAGAGGTTGTTAAACACATACTCGGCGCGTTCACGGTTAAGAGTCAGCTCTTTGCGCCCTTCGAGTACAGTTTGAAAATCCGTGTACAGCTTATCTTCGGTCTCGCGCAGGGTCGCCATATGTTTGTAAACCCGCGCCACCAGTACAAAACCGCCCCAGATGGTGACCGCCATCCAGATAGCCGTTACCAGCAACATCTTGCCCGACAGCATCCACAGATACGCCGCCGAACCGATAGTGAGAATGATCCCCTGCACCAGTTCTGGCAGACGAACAAACGCAATAGTGATATTGCGCACATCGCTGGTTAACCCCGCCAGCAACGAGGCGCTACCGAGTTGTTCGATACGCTCGACGTGAGTATCCAGAATCCGCTTGATAAATTCGCTACGCAGTCGGTAAACGAAGTGATGCCCCAGAGTGGTGAGCGCCAGTTGCGAACCTAGCGTCACCGCCATTAGCAGCAGCAATAAACCGAGAAACTCCGGCAACACCAGCAGACTGGTATCCGCCGTTTCGATAAGGCGCTGATTGATAAAAGCAATTAAGCCAATGCCTAATGCCGCACTGGCGAGGCTTAGCGCCATCACACTGATAAATGGCCAGCGATACTGCCGCCAGACAAGTACAAGAAGTTCCATGCAAAAAACCCGGACAATGAATTACAGCCCGCAGTTTAAACATCTCCGCGCGCACAGCAATAATAATTCTTATTTTTATTCTTTTTTACCTGCCTGACGGAATGTCAGGTTGTAGCGGCAGTCGGCGGTGAGTGGATGAAAGCCCGCTTTCAACGGTTGAATGCCGTGATAAAACAGCCGCGATTCACCGCCCCATACCACCACATCGCCATGTTCCAGCAATAAACGTTTGAGCGGATCATTTCGTTTCAGGCCACCAAATTGAAAAATCGCGGGTAAGCCCAGAGAAACAGAAACAATCGGCGCGCGCAGATCCGGTTCGTCTTTATCCTGATGCAGCGACAGTTTCGCGCCAGGAGCATAGCGGTTGATCAGACAGGCATCAGGTTGGAAATCTGGATAGCCCGCCGCCGTCGCCGCACGTTGACATAAATCATGAAAACTCTGCGGCATGGCGGGCCACGGTTTATTTGTTTGCGGATCAATGGGCGAATAGAGATAACCCTGCCGATTGGTCGTCCAGCCCAGATGCCCACAGTTGGTCATTGCCACCGACATGGTATATCCCCCGGGGGTGACCATCTGGCGAAACGGCGACTGGCTGGCAACGTCATTAATATCGCGGATCAGTTGCTCCGCAGCGTTAAAAGCAAAACGGTGCAAAATCACCGCTCCAGCCGCCAGTGGTTCTTGCCACGGTTCAGCATCGGCAAACAGATCCAACATTACCTCTCCTCATTTTCAGCTTCACGGCGCAGCAGTTGCGCTTTGCGCGACACGCCCCAGCGGTAACCGGAAAGTGTGCCATCACCACGGACAACCCGATGACAGGGTATTACGATAGCGAGCTTGTTGGCTGCACAGGCGCTGGCAACGGCCCGTACCGCTTTCGGTTTGCCGATGGCGTTCGCCAGTTGCTGATAACTGACGGTTTCACCACAAGGTATCGTGCGCAGTGCCTGCCAGACTTGTTGCTGAAAAGCAGTGCCGCGAATGTCCAGCGGTAACGTCAGCGGCGTATCGCGTTGATTGAGGCTGGCGATCACTTCACGCACATGTTGCTGAAACGTCAGATCGGCAGGCGCGTTGTCGGCAGCGGGAAACATCTGCTGCAACTCGCTGATTAGCGTCGCGTCATCATCGCCCAGCAATATCGCGCAAATCCCCCGCTCGCTTTCTGCCACCAGGCAACGGCCCAGCTCACAATCAGCCAGCGCGTAACGCACCGCCAGATTTTCGCCACCATGACGGAATTGTTTAGCCGTCATGCCCAGCGTTTCGTCAGCTTTGCGGTAGTAACTGCTGCTGTCGGGAAATCCGGCGTTAAGAATAGACGTCGTCACGCTCTCCCCTTTCGCCAGCGATTCACGCAAACGGCGAGCGCGCCAGGCCTGTTGCCAGGCTTTAGGCGTCATTCCGGTAGTCGCTTTAAACAACCGATGCAGATGGAACGGACTCATCGCCACCTGGTCGGCTAAGGCTTCCAGCGTTACAGGCGTTTCCTGTTCCAGCAGTCGGCAGGCGTGGGTAATTTTATCAAGGCGATGTTGCCGGGGATTGGCTTTGTCTGGCTGACAACGTTTGCAGGGGCGAAAGCCAGCGGTAAGCGCCTCGCTGGCATTTACGTAGAAGGAGACGTTTTCCCGCAAGGCATGTCTGGCACGGCAAGACGGTCGGCAAAAGATACCCGTGGTCCGCACGGCGAAAACGAATTCGCCGTCGGCGTTCGGATCGCGGGCTAAGACAGATTGCCAGCGTTGATCGTCAGTTAAGCATGTGGCGTTTTTCATCATCAGCTCCCTGGTTAAGGATAGCCTTTAGTCTGCCCGGTCACCATCACGCAAAAACCAACAATCTTGCGCTTTAATTTTTTTCGCTCACCAGGAAGCTTTTAAACTGCGGCGACATCCAGGTTTTAAAGCTATCGCCCTCTTTGGTGATCATATAAACCGCCAGCCCTTCCCGGCGAACAACCTCTTTGGCTTTCTCCGGCCCGAGTACCATTAAGCCAGTATCCCAGGCATCGGCTTCCAGCGCCGTCGGGGCAATCACCGTCACGGATACCAGATTGTGTTCGATGGGACGCCCGGTTTGCGGATCGATAACATGGGAAAGACGTTTGCCGTCCAGTTCGTAATAGTTACGGTAGCTGCCAGAGGTGCTAATGCCATGACCGTTGATATCCACCACGGCCTGAACCGCGTTTTCTTTATCGGTTGGTTTTTGAATCGCTACCCGCCACGGCTGGCCTTCACCGTTCATACCACGGCTGTTCAGCGCGCCGCCCACCGACACCAGATAGCGGGAAATCCCTTCCTGCTCCATCAAGCGTGCCAGATGATCCGCCGCATAGCCTTCGCCGACGGTGGAGAGATCGACATATAAATCCGGCAGGTCTTTTTGCAGATATTGCTGATGCGACTGATTAATGACCGTCAGGTGCTGTAAGCCGGTTTTGGCTTTCATCGCATCGATCTGTTCCTGGCTCGGAATTTGAACCGGCTGTTGTTCCGGGCCAAAGCCCCACAGATTCACCAGCGGCCCGACGGTTATATCCATCGCACCATCGGTCCTTGCGCCAATGCGCAGCGAGGTGGTGACGATATCGGCCATCGCTTCACTTACCGGCCACGGCGACAAACTTTGCGAGTCGTTAAAGCGCATCAGCGCGGAATCTTTTTTATAGGTCGAAAGCAGCTGATCGTCAGCGTCCAGCTGGGTCTGAATCTTTTCTTTAAGTTCGGCACTGCGTTTGGCGTCAATGCCCGGAATGCTGGCACGCCAGAAGGTACCCATGGTTTTGCCTTCGAGAACGGTAACTTCAATAGCGTGGGTTTTGGCGGGTTGTGGTTTTTGATCGCAACCAACAAAGAAGAACGCGGCAGCCAGCAGTGCCACGCGGGTAAAGCTTATTTCCATACGTGATTATCCTCATGCGAACGGTCGCAAGAGTACACCAAAAAACTGTGTTTGTACGCTGAAAACAATGAAAAAAGGGCCCGCAGGCCCTTTGTTCGATATCAATCGAGATTAGAACTGGTAAACCAGACCCAGAGCTACGATGTTATCAGTATTGATGCCAGCGTCACGAGTGAACTGGTTGTCGTCCAGCAGGTTGATTTTGTAGTCAACATAGGTGGACATGTTTTTGTTGAAGTAGTAAGTAGCACCAACATCAACATATTTCAGGATATCTTCGTCGTCGTAGTTACGACCATTGATGACACCCAGGTTTTTACCTTTAGACTGCAGGTAAGCCAGGGACGGACGCAGACCGAAGTCGAACTGGTACTGAGCAACAGCTTCGAAGTTCTGTGCTTTGTTCGCCCAACCCAGGGAACCTACGCGAGTTGCGTTGTAGGTCTGGGTGTACTGAGCAGCCAGGTAGATGTTGTTAGCGTCGTATTTCAGACCACCAGTGTAGGTTTCAGCACGGTCGCCGTTACCGATGTACAGCGGGCTGTTCTGATCGTCAGTACGTTTGGAGCTGGAGATCGCACCACCGATACCGAAGCCTTCGTAATCATAAGTGATAGAACCGCCAACGCCGTCGCCGTTCTGACGCAGTGCTTCACGACCATTGTTGGTCATGCCTTCGCCGCTTACGCTACCATTTTTACCCTGGTACTGAACAGCAAAGTTCAGGCCGTCAACCAGACCGAAGAAGTCAGTGTTACGGTAGGTCGCGAAGCCGTTACCACGCTGCTGCATGAAGTTGTCAGAACCGTAAGTGTCGCCACCGAATTCTGGCAGTACGTCGGTCCAGGAAGTTACGTCGTAAACTACGCCGTAGTTACGACCGTAGTCGAAAGAACCTACATCCTGGAATTTCAGACCTGCGAATGCCACACGGGTCCAGGAGTTGTTTTCGTTTTCAGCGCTGTTGCCCTGGATCTGATATTCCCACTGACCGTAACCGGTCAGCTGGTCAGTAACCTGAGTTTCACCTTTGAAGCCAAGACGCATGTAGGTCTGGTCGCCATCTACAGACTTGTCGTCAGAGAAATAGTGCAGGCCGTCTACTTTACCGTACAGATCTAATTTGTTGCCGTCTTTGTTGTAAACTTCAGCAGCGTTTGCTGCGCCTGCTACCAGCAGAGCTGGGACCAGGAGGGACAGTACTTTAACTTTCATGTTATTAACCCTCTGTTATATGCCTTTATTTGCTTTTTTATGCCACTGCATACTGATTAACCCTCATTAATCAGTCGGCAAGTCCATTCTCCCCAAAAATGCAGAATAATCCAACACGAATATGATACTAAAACTTTTAAGATGTTTCATTTATCGCTATAGATGTTTCAAAATGTAAATACAAGGGAACTTTTTAAGATTATTGCGGAATGGCGAAATAAGCACCTAACATCAAGCAATAATAATTCAAGGTTAAAATCAATAACTTATTCTTAAGTATTTGACAGCACTGAATGTCAAAACAAAACCTTCACTCGCAACTAGAATATCTCCCGCTATCATCATTAACTTTATTTATTACCGTCATTCATTTCTGAATGTCTGTTTACCCCTATTTCAACCGGATGCCTCGCATCCGGTTTTTTTTACCCTTCTTTACACAATTTTCATTATTCTGTGCTACCACAGAAAAACTATAACGCTTGTTAACTATTTCACAAATAATTAACATCAGCATAATTTCCAGCAATCTTCGTTTATTTGCAATTAATTTCGTTGGGCTTTTTGTCGGTTATTTGTACAGCAAAATGGCGCTTGTACATCTATTTCCCCCAATGCAGGATGATAAATATCACGGGAGAATAGAAAATCATCAATCAGGTAAGAGTCTGGAATTTCACACTGTACCCTTTATACTGCCCTATCACTTCGCGAAGTTTTAACAGGTCATAAACACGAATGCGTCAGAAAGAGACAACGGCCACGACCCGCTTTTCACTCCTACCGGGGAGCATTACCCGCTTCTTTTTACTGTTGATCATTGTGTTACTGGTGACGATGGGTGTAATGGTACAAAGCGCCGTTAACGCCTGGCTGAAAGATAAAAGTTACCAGATTGTCGACATTACCCACGCTATCCAAAAGCGCGTCGATACCTGGCGTTATGTGACCTGGCAGATCTACGACAACATTGCCGCGACGACCTCCCCCTCCTCCGGCGAAGGTTTACAAGAGACGCGCCTAAAACAGGATGTCTACTATCTGGAAAAACCGCGCCGCAAAACGGAAGCCTTAATCTTTGGCTCTCACGACAACTCAACGCTTGAGATGACTCAACGGATGTCCACCTATCTGGACACATTGTGGGGCGCAGAAAATGTACCGTGGTCGATGTATTACCTGAATGGTCAGGATAACAGTCTGGTACTGATCTCGACCCTGCCCCTCAAAGATCTCACCTCCGGATTTAAAGAATCGACCGTCAGCGACATTGTTGATTCACGTCGCGCAGAGATGTTGCAACAGGCTAACGCGCTCGATGAACGCGAAAGTTTTTCTAACCTGCGCCGCCTGGCCTGGCAGAACGGTCATTACTTTACCTTGCGTACCACGTTCAACCAGCCGGGACATCTGGCAACGGTCGTTGCTTTTGATCTGCCGATTAATGATTTGATCCCACCGGGTATGCCGCTAGACAGTTTCCGCCTTGAGCCAGACGCGACGGCAACGGGAAACAATGAAAATGAGAAAGAAGGGACGGATAGCGTCAGTATCCACTTTAACAGTACGAAGATTGAAATCTCCTCGGCACTCAACTCTACCGATATGCGCCTGGTCTGGCAGGTTCCTTATGGCACCTTATTGCTGGATACGTTGCAAAACATTCTGCTGCCACTGCTGCTGAACATCGGTTTGCTGGCGCTGGCGTTATTTGGCTATACCACATTCCGCCATTTCTCCAGCCGCAGTACAGAAAGCGTCCCCAGCACGGCGGTCAATAACGAATTGCGCATTTTACGGGCAATTAATGAAGAGATAGTCTCACTGCTGCCGCTCGGCCTGCTGGTTCACGATCAGGAATCGAACCGCACAGTCATAAGTAACAAAATTGCCGATCATTTGCTGCCGCATTTGAATCTGCAAAACATCACCACCATGGCGGAACAGCATCAGGGGATTATTCAGGCGACGATCAATAACGAGCTGTATGAGATCCGCATGTTCCGCAGCCAGGTTGCGCCGCGCACACAAATTTTCATTATTCGCGATCAGGATCGCGAAGTGCTGGTAAACAAGAAACTCAAGCAGGCGCAGCGTCTGTATGAGAAAAACCAGCAAGGACGGATGGCCTTTATGAAAAACATTGGTGATGCGCTGAAAGAACCCGCACAGTCCCTGGCGGAGAGTGCAGCTAAACTCAACGCCCCGGAAAGCAAACAACTGGCGAATCAGGCAGATGTACTGGTGCGTCTGATCGATGAAATACAGTTAGCGAACATGCTTGCGGACGATAGCTGGAAAAGCGAGACGGTGCTGTTTTCCGTGCAGGATTTGATTGATGAAGTTGTGCCTTCAGTATTGCCTGCCATCAAGCGTAAAGGTCTGCAACTGCTGATTAACAATCATCTGAAAGCACACGATATGCGCCGCGGCGATCGCGATGCCTTACGACGTATTTTGCTACTACTGATGCAATATGCCGTGACCTCAACGCAATTGGGAAAAATCACCCTTGAGGTTGATCAGGATGAGTCCTCCGAAGACCGCCTGACGTTCCGCATTCTGGACACCGGAGAAGGCGTAAGCATTCATGAAATGGATAATTTGCACTTCCCGTTCATCAACCAGACCCAAAACGATCGCTATGGCAAGGCGGACCCGCTGGCATTCTGGCTGAGCGATCAACTGGCACGTAAACTGGGCGGTCATTTAAACATCAAAACGCGGGATGGGCTTGGTACACGCTACTCTGTGCATATCAAAATGCTCGCAGCTGACCCGGAAGTTGAAGAGGAAGAAGAACGATTACTGGATGATGTCTGCATAATGGTGGATGTTACTTCGGCAGAAATTCGGAATATTGTCACTCGCCAGTTAGAAAATTGGGGTGCAACCTGTATCACACCCGATGAAAGATTAATTAGTCAAGATTATGATATCTTTTTAACGGATAATCCGTCTAATCTTACTGCCTCTGGCTTGCTTTTAAGCGATGATGAGTCTGGCGTACGGGAAATTGGGCCTGGTCAATTGTGCGTCAACTTCAATATGAGCAACGCTATGCAGGAAGCGGTCTTACAATTAATTGAAGTGCAACTGGCGCAGGAAGAGGTGACAGAATCGCCTCTGGGCGGAGATGAAAATGCGCAACTCCATGCCAGCGGCTATTATGCGCTCTTTGTAGACACAGTACCGGATGATGTTAAGAGGCTGTATACTGAAGCAGCAACCAGTGACTTTGCTGCGTTAGCCCAAACGGCTCATCGTCTTAAAGGCGTATTTGCCATGCTAAATCTGGTACCCGGCAAGCAGTTATGTGAAACGCTGGAACATCTGATTCGTGAGAAGGATGTTCCAGGAATAGAAAAATACATCAGCGACATTGACAGTTATGTCAAGAGCTTGCTGTAGCAAGGTAGCCTATTACATGAACAATATGAACGTAATTATTGCCGATGACCATCCGATAGTCTTGTTCGGTATTCGCAAATCACTTGAGCAAATTGAGTGGGTGAATGTTGTCGGCGAATTTGAAGACTCTACAGCACTGATCAACAACCTGCCGAAACTGGATGCGCATGTGTTGATTACCGATCTCTCCATGCCTGGCGATAAGTACGGCGATGGAATTACCTTAATCAAGTACATCAAGCGCCATTTCCCAAGCCTGTCGATCATCGTTCTGACCATGAACAACAACCCGGCGATTCTTAGTGCGGTATTGGATCTGGATATCGAAGGGATCGTGCTGAAACAAGGTGCACCGACCGATCTGCCGAAAGCTCTCGCCGCGCTGCAGAAAGGGAAGAAATTTACCCCGGAAAGCGTTTCTCGCCTGTTAGAAAAAATCAGTGCTGGCGGTTATGGTGACAAGCGTCTCTCGCCAAAAGAGAGTGAAGTTCTGCGCCTGTTTGCGGAAGGTTTCCTGGTGACCGAGATCGCTAAAAAGCTGAACCGCAGTATCAAAACCATCAGTAGCCAGAAGAAATCTGCGATGATGAAGCTGGGTGTCGAGAACGATATCGCTCTGCTGAATTATCTCTCTTCTGTGACCTTAAGTCCGGCAGATAAAGACTAATCATCTGTAGGCCAGATAAGACGCGTCAGCGTCGCATCTGGCATTTGCACTGAATGCCGGATGCGGCGTAAACGCCTTATCCGGCCTACGATTCCCATTATTTCAATGGATTACAACAAAGTAGGCCAGATAAGACGCACCATCGTCGCATCTGGCATTTGCACTGAATGCCAGATGCGGCGTAAATGTCTTATAAGCCTACGATTCCCGCGATTTCCGGACCCTCTCGGCATATACCGTCAGCGTCTGTTTTATAACATCCAGCGTTACCGGCTTCGACAGGCAGCTGTCCATACCGGACTCCAGACACCGCTGCTTCTCTTCAGCCAATGCATTAGCAGTTACTCCGATTACCGGCAACGTCAGTCCCAACTGACGAATGCGTTGCGTCAAGCGGTAACCATCCATATTTGGCATGTTGACGTCGCTAAGCACGATATCAATATGATTCTTGCTAAGTACATTAAGCGCATCGACGCCATCATTCGCTGTTTTACATTGATAGCCCAACGATCCCAACTGATCTGCAAGCAGACGCCGGTTAATCGGATGATCATCCACGACCAGAATCATCATATCGTCGTTATCGCTGACCGCTTTGTCCGTCGACGGCAGAGCGTTAGCAGGATCATCGCTCTCCATCTCGATCAAATAAATACGCGCCAACAATGCCGGTAGCTCATGCGGTGCAGCCACACTGTGTACCCACTCCCCTGGCGCTTTCTCCAGCGGAATACCAATATGGCGACGACAGAAGGTCACTACCGCTCTACCCTGCCATTTTTTGCTCACTACCTCGTCAGTGATTAACACATCTTCGGGAGTCGGTTCCTGCCCTTCGTATGTTGTAACGACTATGCCGCTGCGCTGCAAACTGGTTTCCAGGAACTGACAGAGCGACGCATTGCGGACCGCCAGCCAGCAGCGTTTACCACTCAACCCTTCCACGCCTTTTTTCTGCGGGTACTGAGCGCCATACAACGGAATACGCACAGTAAACTGGCTGCCCATTCCCGGTTCTGAATCTACCGAGATGTCGCCGTCCATCATGCTGATCAGTTTTTCACAAATCGCCAGACCCAGACCAGTCCCCTGGAAGTTACGCTGTACGCCCGTGCCGACCTGGAAGAAGGGATCAAACAAGCGCACCACTTCTTTCGCCGGAATCCCTACGCCGGTATCGCGAACGCGGATAGAGAGATAATCGCCATCAGCGCGAACATGCAGAACTATACAGCCGGTATCGGTGAATTTTATGGCGTTACTCAACAGGTTGGAGATGACCTGCTGTAAACGCATTGGGTCGCCATTTAAGGCCACTGGCACATCCGGTTCAATAAAGCAGTACAAGCCTAGCTGCTTGCGTACCACCAGCGGTAAATAGTTGGCGGTGATGTGGTTCATCACTTCACGCGGTGAAAACTCACGCGGTTCGATCTTCAACTGTTCCGATTCAATCTTCGAGAAATCGAGAATATCGCTGATAATTTTCAACAACAGGCTGGAAGAGTTGTTCATTGCCGTCACCAGACGATCGACGCCTTTTGGCAGCTCTTTGGTCTGCAACAGATCCAGGTTACCGATAATGCCATACAACGGCGTTCGCAGCTCATGACTGACGGTGGCAAGGAACATCGATTTTGACTGACTCGCCTGTTCCGCTGCTTGTGCCATCTCCTGCAACGACTCTTCCATCTTCACGCGCGAAGAAACATCCACCAGCACACAAATAGCCACGTTTTCATTACGATAGCGCGAATGGACGAAGCTGATTTGCAGATTGGTATTGTTGCTGGTCAGGACATCAACAAAATTGACCTGCTGACCACAGATAATTTGCGTCAGTCGTTGGCGATCCTCATGCGTAAGCATATTGAGATAGGTATGCGCCAGTTCGTTACTTAAAATATTGACGCCATCAGCGGTACGCAAAATACAGATACCCACTGGCGCGGAGGCGACAATCTTGCGATTAAACTGCTCATGTTCTTCCAGTCGCAGGGCATCGCTTTCCGCCGGAATGAAAATACGTCGCTCGTACATCCGTGCGAGAGTAAACAACGCGGCTCCGGCAAGCACATTCAGTAAAATCGCGTTAAGGATCAACATGCGAATGCGCTCCAGCACCTTATCAACCGGCACCGAATAGACGATGCTTAACGATGAAGGTGGCAGGTTTTTCTTCAGCACCAGTTCCCGGAACCCTTCCGTATAGCCAAACCAGGAACGTTCCTGCATCCAGCGAGGATCGCTCTTAATCTTGCTTTCCGGTCCGGTAAGCGAAATCAGGGTATGACCATTTTCATCAAGAATGGTAACCCCCATCGGCAACGTACCAGGTAAGAAAAAGTTCTCCATCCGGATGGTCTGCTCGACACCCAAAAGCGCCTGCAACCGGTTCGCCAGATAAACTGGCGTCAAGGCGTAAAAATACCCGACGCCAGGGCGCGGACCTTCGCTGATCCAGTAGAGGTTACTGCCGCTATCATCTTGTGGTGCATTTCGATATTTATTGATGCGTTCATGCAAAGCTTTCAATGCGGTATCGCGTTCCACTGGCATATCACGTAGACCGAAATTGGCCATGCAGAGGTTATCGCTGCCGATTAAAAATACCCGGTTGAGATCGTAAGCCGCAGAGAAATTATCGCGCCAGTAGCGCATAAACCACGCCAATGACTCCAGAGAACCTCGCCAGGTGTTACTCATTGCGGAACAATCGGAGTCGGCAAACAGTGGTTCAAACACAGGCACATCTGCCTGCGTTTCTCGTCCACGCGGCGAAAGCACACCGTTTTCTGCCGATAAGCGATTTTCAGCTATGTACTTCAGCTCTTTCATCACATCAGAGGTGCGTTGAATAAAGCGCTGAGCCTGATCGGAACTCAGATTAAATTCCTGACGAATTTCCGATTCTCGCTGATGCAACGCATTAACGATGTAAAAAACGGATGAAAAAGCAATCAACAGCCAGAGCACTAACGCCAATGCTCTGAACATGTAGCGCGAGGCTTTCAGGGTTGTACGAAAAGAAGCAAGGTATTTCAAAGGGGCGAAGCTCCGCCTCAGGTGACCGATGGAGTGTGGTTAAGGTAGCGGTAAAAGCGTGTTACCGCAATGTTCTGTCACCATTGCAATAATGCGTATCGCTTAGAAACCATTGCCTTAATCAGGAAAGCCGGAGTAAATGGACAGTTTTCAGTACGAACAACAAGAAATGACCAATCTGCCGACGCTTGTTAATGGTTATATCCTGGCGTCGGCAGATCGCCCAGCAGTCTTATCTGAAAAAAGAGAGAGCCAGGTTGTGTGAAAGGATGGCTCACCAGTCAAAACTTTTCACCAGCGTCAGTTCGCCAGCATTACGCATCGGTACAATAAATGTTTCCTGTTTCTCATTAACCGATCCTTCATCGGTGATCAACGTCAGTTGGGCGGTCGTCAATTCCGTTTCGCTGCGTCCGCCATAGTAGTTGATATACACCTGATAACGGCCGTGAACTGGCGCTGGCATGGCGAAAATCTCGGGTCCGTACCCCGTCGTGACATCCATATCCAGTGCACCACTGTTTTTCAGCACCGTGTTACCGTACCAGGCGTGTTCACCATCCGGCGTGACAACATGAAGATCGAGGTCGGTATTGTCCGTATCCCAGGAGAGAACCAGCCGTAAACGCGCGCGGATCACTCCAGCGCCCGGCGTTGAGTAAAACTGCATTTTTTGTCGGCTTTGCCCATCTGGGCTGATGACCTGCACGCTGTTGCTGCCTTCTGTGAAAATATAAGGGCGTGCAAATGAACCATCGGATTCAATTCTCTGCGGCATACTGGCACCGTTGACCACCAACCGGCCCTGCTGAACTTTACCCGCCGCCGCATAATTCTTTATTTTGCCGCGGATCTGCGCTGAGATATTTTGATCATCTGCCATGTTGACGGACGACGCCGGGTAATTGATCGATTGTGAAAAACTGGCATCTTCACCCTCTGCCGGATGCCAGCCAGAGAGCGGTGCATCAATCTCGACTTCCTGTACACCTTCACTGTGAGCAACAGGCGAAAGCGCCACCAGTAACAACGGAAGAAAAATCTTTCGCATAGCATTAGTCCATTAATAATTGTCGGGTCAGCGTTTCGATATAGTTCTCATCAAGCCCGGTGGGATAACCATCAAAGGCCAGGTGCAGATACTCATGGGTTAAATCAAGCCGATCCTGAAGCGTAAAGAAGTTACGAATAAACAGCCGTTTCTGCTGCCGATCGGTATAGGGGAAACCTGAGACTAAACGGCAGACCGCAAACACGTCTGGTTCGTTGTACCCCGTCTCGCCTTGTAACATACGCCGCCACTGCGGCATTTTTTTCGCCAGCCAGGCTTTCGCTTTGGGTAATAACTGGCAGGTTGAGCGCGGCGCTCCCCAGCGGCTAAGGCTATTGTCGGGATAAGCAAACGCGAGTATCTGATCGTAACGCTCTCCCTGCCCCGCCTGGGCGGTGGCTTGCCGCCAGGAGAGTGTCCCTTCGGTAGCGCGACTGCCGTGATAATGGACCGGGTCGCCCGCATAGATGAGATCCTGCGTCCAGGCGGTCATCATTCGCGCCCCCGTGGTAGCTGGCGAAGCAGAAACACGCTGCGTGGCACTGCTGTCGGGGATGGTCAGGCAATCGCCTTCCCGATTGGCGTTTTGCTGTAAGAAAGTGCGAATCGCCACGGTCATAGCTTTCGCTGCCTCAGGGGGCGTACTTTTCGCCTCGCGGTCCAGTACTCTGGCAACGTACTCTTCACGATCAAGATGCGACTGCAATTTCAGTTTGCCCTTTTCTGTCAGTAAGGTCGTCTCACCGTGGCTGACAAACGTAATGTGGTTACCATTGGCAAACGTCACACGATAGCGCCCATTAAGTACGCCGGGTTTTACTGCTGTCGTACTCTTTTCCGCCGTGATTTTCTTCAGCGGATAACGGGCAAACAGCTCCACCTCTACACATTGCCCACTGGCAACTTGCGTCGGCACTGGCAATACCCGATTAAGCACCGTCGCATAACGGGTCAGTACCGTTTTGCTGGTGCCACTGCCAGTAACCCACAGCGGTGTACCATCGGTTAACCAGCCGGCAAAACCACCCTGCCGGATTTCCTGCTCATCATCGGCAAACCAGCTCCAGGTTTTCACCCTTACCCGACTACCGAGCATGGATGCGACACCGATTTTCGCCTCGTCCAGCACCACATCCAGTAAGATTTCCTGAGCTTTGTTTTGCGCGGGTAACGTCGCTAATGAATCAAGCAGCGATTTAACCGTTACCGAGGTTTCTGGCTTCAGCGTCGGAAGAGACGCTAACCACGCAGGTGCCTGACGCTGTTGCCAGTATTGCCCCCAAACATCTGCACCAATATGCAACCGTTGCGGCGCAAAATAGAGTCCACATGAGCGTACCAGCGCGGTATCGCGCGTTATGCTCTCCCCAGCCTGACAACAATAAACCTCTTCCGGGGAGTTTCCGCGACACTGGTAGGGCTGCTCTGGTTGATGGGTATCCTCCAGCCAGGCGTAAACATACAGTTTCCACAAACTCCCTAATGGCGTGGTGAGCGTGTCAGGTAATGCCGAGACTTTGGTCACGCCTGATGACGACAGCTGATACAGTTGATCGTGTTGCGCGCCCCGCAGCGCCAGTTGTAACGGCGTTTCCTCCGCCAGCGTTGGCAGAGTAACCAACGCCAATAGCCAGACGATTCTGTGCCAGTTCACTTATTTCACCTGCATCCCGGTCCATTCGCTCCCTGCTGCAACACTTTGCTGTGCAGGTGCATAGGAACGCACATAACGGGCAGGCGGCAGAACGAATTGCCCTTTTTGCGAGAAACGCAGCAAATGGCGGAAGGTGACCGTTCCCGTCAGTTCTTTTACCGGCACCATATAGGCTAGTTCGCCCATTTCATTGCGCGCTTTTTCCAGCAGTTGTCCTTGCTGTTTTCCGGCGTTCGGTTTATTGACCGAAATGCCCCAGGTTGTACGCTCAACATCGGCTCCCGGCGGCAGCGGTACTTCTACCTGGCCGTAGCGCAGAGCAGCATCTTGCTCGCTGGTAAGTGTGATTTCATCGAGATACAGCGCATCGCTGTCAATCTCATTGCTGTTGACAGGCTGTAAGGTAAAGTTCATATCCTCTTCACCCGGGATAAGCCGATACAACTGTCGTTCAACAGTCACCGGAATGTTACTTTGTTGAGCCGTTTTTGCCGGTTCACGCCAGCGAACCTGCACGTTTTGCGGCGGTAATTCGTCACCAAAAGAGAGAATGTCCGGCACGCCCTGACCAACCCAACGCCAGTATTCACCCCCTCCGGTTAACTTATGTTTGGCCCATGCGCCCGCAGGAGCAGGTAACGTAACCGGAGGCATCGTCGCCATATATTTCGCCAGCCAGTTCATTGCCAGCGCGCGCTCAATGGTGGATTGCTCAGCGGTTAAACCACTTAAAATAGCGGCAGCCTGGGTGGCGTCGCCACCGCTATTGAGCAGCACAACCGTGTGCGCCAGCGGCTGATTGCTGTTTGCCGCTTTATCCCACGCATATTGCTGAACCTGTGGCATCACAGTGGACTTCAACTGCGCTTTTTTCAGCAACGTCATGGTTAAGACGTTTGCCACCGCATCTGCCAGTGGAGATTCAGGTGTATCGAGGATCAGGCTGTCATTGATATCGCTGGTGTCTGCCTCAGAGAAATCTTTAGTTTTAGTTCCGCGCCGGGCGATAGCTTCATCCAACCCTTTCAACAACGTTTTGCACGGCAGATTCATCTCCTGCGCCCACGCCAGCACCAGCGCCCGATGCAATAACGGCATGTTATCCGCCTGCTCCGCGTAGCTGTCGAGCATATGCTGCCAGTATTCCGGTTGTTGCGTTACGCCGAGCGCCTGGCTGGCCTGCCAGTCGGCGTACCATGCCCATGCCGTGAGGAATGCGTCGCCATTGCCATCTTCACCCCACCAGGTAAAGCGCGCTCCTGGCCCCGCCAGTTGCATCAGCCGCAAACGGTTATCCTGAATCATCTGACGAATGTCGTTAGCGGCGGCACTTTGATGATCGGCAAGTGAACGCCAGGCGAGACTGAGCGGGATCAGACGGCTACCGGTGTTGATCACGCCACCCCACGGTTCATCGACTAACGCATCAAGATTGTTACGGAAAATCTCCTGCGGCGTTTCACTACTTTGCAACCGGATATTGCTCGCCTGCTCGGGCAACATCAGCGCGTTATCGCCACCGCCGAGCATGACGTTTTTCTGCTGTTCAATGGGCCAGCTGTTATCCACAAAAGACAGTTTTGTACTAATACTGTCCTGCACTTGCCCATTTTGTTGCAGTTCTGCACTTAACAAGCCAGATTGCTGAATATTCTGCGTCAGCGAAATATAATTCGCCCCTTTATGCAACGTAAGCGTCTGACGCCCCTCCGCGCCTGAAAATTTAGTCACCAGCGCCACCGGTTCGTTATCCTGCTGACTGAAGATAAACAGTCCTGCCGCCGGTTTGTCACCCATGCGATATACCGTTGGCATACTCCACTTCATGTAGAGATTTTTTTCCGAACGCAAATAAGCACGCCCCTGCCCGACCAGCCCATCGCCGTTCATCCCACGCGCGGTGATGCGCCAGCGGGTTAATGAATCAGGCATCAGGAACGTGAAATACGCTTTGCCTTGTTTATCGGTTGTGAGTGACGGCATCCAGGCAGCGGTATCCACCTCTTCACGCCGTGGACGTTCCAGCATTTTCACTCGCCGCTCGCTGCGGTTAGTCGCGCCAGGCGCAACAGGTTCACTGGAGAGCGCCTGGTCGTAGCTGATAAATGACAGGCTGGAGCTGGTACGCACATTGTTACGCCCCAGCGGATAGAAAAATTTGCCGATATTTGGCGCGATTTCCGGTTGCAGTGCGTAGATCATTTCATCGACCACACCAACCGTTAGCTGAGCAGAAACAGGTTTACCTTTCAGCGACGAGGTTAATTCGACATTGACCAGTTCACCAGGCTGGTAATGGGTTTTGTCCGTTTTCACCCGGATATCCAGCTGGGGAACGGCAACTTTGATCCCGGCGTTCTGAAAACTGTACTGACCGTTACGGGTATACAGCACCGAAAAAGTGATGTTAGGCGCAAAGGAATTGCTCACCGGTACGCGGGCTTCATACTGGGTATCGTTTAAACGTTGTAACGTCAGCCAGTTTGCCGGATGCGATAGCAGCGACTGCTGTTCAACGCGATCGCGTTCCAGCGTCAATAACGCTTCATCAATTGGCTCCGGGAAGGTAATCAGCATCTTCGCGGTTTCGCCTGGCTGGTACAGCGTTTTATCTGCCACGATATCTACCGTACCAGTATGCGCCGTGCTGCCCTTACCGCTGACGGCATGGCTTAACCCGGCGAGAATTAAGCCGTCTTTATCGCGTAACGTCAGGTTGTAATTGCCTGGTTTATCGAAATTGACGGTAAAGGATTTGCCGCCAGAAGGTAGATCTCCGCTGTGGCTCGTGCGGTCTTCCAGACGCAACCACTCATACGTAACAGGAACCTGTTTTGAAGATTCCAGCGCAGCATAACGGAAAACAACCGATTCACCGCTATTGCTGTATTGTGCGGCGGTGCTCAAAGTGTAATGCACCAGACCGCGTTCAATGAGGATCTCTTTGGTGGTGGTAACACGATACGCCGCGCCGTCACTGGCGGAGACAGTTAACAAATAACGGCTTGGTTTATCGGCGGCGGGGAGATTTAACGCTACATAACCATTTTCGTCGGAAACTGTTTCACTGCCTTCCAGCGACACCGGGAAGCGCCCGGCATAGCGCAAATCGTTACCGACCATCGAAAGTTGTTGGGCGCGCAAACTTAACTGCACGCGGGCATCTTTTACCGGCTCGCCATCCGGGTAAAGCAGTTGCAGTTTGCCGCTAACCGCTTCGCCTGTTTTGAACTCTTTTTTGTCGAGAGCTAAACCAATCTCAAAATGTGGCTTGATATAGTTGGCTACGCGAAAACTACTGCTATAGACCTGATTGCGGTAAGCAAGACGTAATTCATAACCTCCGGCAACGGCATTTTCTGGCAGGCGGAAACTCCCCTGCCCGCCATTACGCGCATCCAGCGTGACATTGACGGTTTGCAACAGGCTGCCATTAGCATCCAGCACTGAAAGTTTCGCCGGTGCGCTGACGATAGGGGATGAATGCAACGGATCGTGGAACTCGCGGCCCATCACTTTAACATCGACACGATCGCCTGCGCGATATAGCGGGCGATCAGTAAAGATATACAAGCGGGTATTGTAGATTTCACTTTCGTAGAAAAAATTCTCGGAGACAAAAACGCCGCCTTCTGCATCTTTACCCAGAATGTATGAACGTTCCGGCGATATATGTTGTAACTGCAAGGTACCGCTGTCATCGGTCACACCGCGAGTCATCACGCCAAGACCGTCAGTCCACAGGATCTCTGAGCCTGGCTTCGCTTCACCCTGTTTTTTGCCAGCAGTCCACACCAGAAGTTCGTTGCCTGACACTTTGCTAAGCGCCACGGTATCGGAAACAAACACCACCGTCGTTGCCCGATACCCACCGACCATCGCCTCGACGAGATACAGTCCCGGCTCTTGTTTGCCGAGAGGAATATAGATGTTGCCCGACTGCGGCGAGATGAAATTGCTGGATGCGCCTTCCAGTTTTACCCCTTGCTGCGGCTCGACCGGTTTTGCCTGCCATAGTGGATAGCGGAACTGTTCCACCAGTGGATATTTTTTCAGCGGTGAAAACTGGCTGTTCTGTACATAACGGGAAGGTTTAACAATGGCATTACCGAGCTGTAATTCGGGTAACGCCTGAGTCACATTCTGCCGTGACTGAGAAGAGAAAGTACGCTGCATTACACGGCGAGATTTGCCATACCAGTTATCCCACAGCCAGGTTAGCGTATTGTTCAGCCCGTCGCCCAGATATTGCGGTTGCACCACAATGCGATGCAGGTTTTTCTGCTGGCGCAAAAATGCCATCGGGTCAGGAATACGATACAGGCGAACGTCCACGCCGCCGTACTCTTCCATCTGGTAACGCCGATAATCACGCCCCGGCGCTTCCAGTCGCACTTTCGCCTCTTCACTGCTGCTAAAACTGCTGTCAGCGAGCAAAAAGAATGTTCCCCCGGCGGGCGGCGCATAGTTACTGGAAGGAAGCGAATCATCAGCATTAGCAAGCCCTGTTCCCACAAGAGACAGGCACAAGCACGCTGCTATCGCGCCAGAAAATTTAAACGATAAATGCCAATGAAATTGGGATTGGAATCGTTGGGTATCCATCGGGTGTCCTTCCATGTCATAAGTTGTTGCAGACTGACTGCGCGCATTCCGTTGTCAGTTTTCGTGGCGCTTCCGGTGTGGTAGATGACGTAACGCCCCATCCAGACCATTAAGTGCTGGGCATCGCCCTGATCGAAAAAAATCATATCGCCAGGCAACGCCTGGTTTATGTCCTGGCCAATAAATTGGCTGTTGTACTGAATCAAATTAATCGCGGTCACATAGGGGCCGGTTTTTCCGTTCCCCTGATTCCAGTTTTGCGCCAGTTGACGCTGTTCAGGTGTTAGCGTCATTTCAGGCGGCAAATACTGACTTGCTATACCGTTACTTTTTAGCCATTTGCTGTCGTGAACTTTCAGCGCCTCGTTCGCCGAAAATCGCACCAGGCCAGCACAATCCTGCTGATACCAGCGCGGACTTGGCCCCTGGCGGAGCTGTTCCTGTGCAATACGCACAAACCAGGCGCGAAACAGCCCCGATTGTTCGACATTCAGCATTTCGCTATGAGCAACAACACAACACAGCCAGCAAATCAGCGCCAGCAGCCCGTGTCTCATAGTGGCTGCCAGGTAATGGGTAGCCACTGCCAGGCGGCACCGGGTTCCATCTGGGCCAGCTTCATGACATAACGCGGTTGTTGAGATAAAGCGTCCAGCTTCGGCATTAATAAAGTTTGTGCGGCGTTATAAAAAACCGGTTCGAGATTCTTCGGCAGACTGGTCAGCGTTTCGTTACGCAGCAGTTTCGCCACGCCTTGTGGATTGATATAGACCGGAACAATGCCTTCAGTGGGTATCACATCCACCATTGCCGGGCGGGTTTTATTCAGTGTTTGCAACGCGTTATTGACCAGCGTGTCATCGAGGGAGAAAAGCATCGTCTTGTTTTGCATCGCCAGCGACACGCGGAAAAAATAATCCGACATTAATTGATCTGGTTGCGCTGCCTGTGCTTTCGGATACTGGCCGTATCGGGAACTCACTTCGCGACGCCAGATTTGCGCTTCGCCCTGCTGCGTCTGGGTTACTGGCAATATACCTTCTGCCGCTTTGCTTTCGTGCGCACCAATATTTTGCGTAAACAGTTTTCCTGGCAATTGCACTTGTTCGGCAGAACCATCAAACTGACCGACAAACAGCGGAGTTTGCAATTTTGAGTCTTCATACCAGCACAGCCCCGCAGCACCGTCTAACGCCCCGTTGAGCTTGTCGTTTTCCTGGCTGATGTGGGAAAGCATCTCTTCAGCAATACCATGTGAATAAGGCACCGCCACACAGAAGCTGGCCCCTGCAGGCATACTGTTCCATACCGGCGTAAAATCGAAACTGGCATCTACGCTTGCGGATTCATCATTTAACGCCAGAAAACTGTGCCAGCCGTCGTTGCTCATTTCGAAGCGCACACCAGCAAAAGAAGGCATTAATCGCTGGTAGCCAAAACCCAGCAAATTTGCACTGACCACGATGCGCTGGCGTACTGGCGTTTTTTCGGCAGTACGCTCTTCCAGGCCAAAGCTGGCTTGCCAGCGTTTTTTACCGCTCAACAAATCACTTGCGATCGCCGTGGCTTCGGTATCCTGCTGATCATCTTTAAACAGCATGTCCGTGCTGGAAAACACCAGCATCTTGTCCTGATAAGTTGCGAACATCAGGGCGTTATTGCCGTTATAGCGCAACTGATAAACCGGGATGGTTTCACTATTTAGCTTAATACTACTGATTTCCGTTTTACTTAACTGGCTGTCGCTGGTAGCGGCAAACAGCAATGGCTCCAGCAGCTTGCTTAAACCACTTCGCTGGATCAGCACCATATAATGAGAAAGATGGCCTTGTTTATCGTGCCATAGCGCCGCCTGCGCGGGCTGATCTAAGAGTGACGAAAAGAGCTTATCTTTTAGTGTGAGATCGTGTTCGTAGACAATGCGGCGAATGCTGCCTTCAATGCCCAGACGGTCGGCATGGTTCTGATAATAAAAAACGAAATCTTCGCTTAGAACATCGTGAAGAAAAGGAATAGTGAGAAGATCTTTGGGGAGCTGGCTTAGAGAGTCGCTATCGAGAAAGAGATCCGGCTCATTGAGATCGATTTGCAGATTGTTGTGTACCACCAGCGGCGACAACGTTTTTTCTGGCCCACTACCAGCATATTGCAATGCCCAGACACCAGCGGAAAGCAGTACTATTGCGCCAAAACCTACAAGACCATAGAACCGCCAGCCTTTCGCCTTTTTTTCACTACCCATTGCCACATTCCTTGTGTAAAGCCAGCCATTTTTTATGGGTACAGCAAAACTTTACCGCGCCCTAATACGACAAAAGCCCAGACTTTGCAGCCTGGACTTCAATTCAAAAAAGGGAGATAACTCCCTTTTGGCATGAGGCGATGAAATTATTCTTCTTCTGGCTCGTCGTCAACGTCCACTTCCGGAGCGATTTCATCGTCCCCTTCCGCAGCACTGCCGTCGATGGTATCCAGATCTTCCTCGTCAACCGGTTCAGCAACACGTTGCAGACCCACCACGTTTTCATCTTCCGCAGTACGGATAAGGATCACGCCCTGGGTGTTACGGCCCACGATGCTGATTTCAGAAACGCGAGTACGTACCAGCGTACCGGCATCGGTGATCATCATGATCTGGTCGCAGTCATCTACCTGCACCGCGCCAACCACTAAACCGTTACGTTCGGTAACCTTGATGGAGATAACCCCTTTCGTCGCACGCGACTTAGTCGGGTATTCCGCTACCGCAGTACGTTTACCGTAACCATTTTGCGTTGCGGTGAGGATTGCACCATCGCCACGAGGCACGATCAGAGAGACGACTTTATCGCCTTCACCTAAGCGAATACCGCGAACACCGGTGGTGTTGCAGCCCATCGCACGGACAGAAGACTCTTTAAAGCGCACCACTTTACCTTCGGCGGAGAACAGCATTACTTCGTCTTCACCGCTGGTCAGGTCAACGCCGATCAGCTCATCGCCGTCAACCAGTTTGATCGCCACTTTACCGGCGGTACGAAGACGATTGAACTCGGTGAGGACAGTTTTCTTCACGGTCCCGTTAGCGGTCGCCATGAAGACTTTCACACCTTCTTCAAACTCAGTCACCGGCAAGATCGCGGTGATACGTTCGTCCTGTTCCAGCGGCAGCAGGTTGACGATCGGACGACCACGCGCACCACGAGTGGCTTCCGGTAACTGGTAGACTTTCATCGAATAGACGCGACCACGGCTGGAGAAGCACAGAATATGGTCGTGGGTGTTCGCCACCAGCAGTCGGTCGATAAAGTCTTCTTCTTTAATACGTGCGGCAGATTTACCTTTCCCGCCACGACGCTGCGCTTCGTATTCAGAAAGCGGCTGGTACTTAACGTAGCCCTGGTGAGAGAGCGTCACTACCACATCTTCCTGAGTAATCAGATCTTCCAGGTTGATGTCTGCGCTGTTGGCGGTGATTTCAGTACGACGTTTGTCACCGAACTGTTCACGAACCAGCTCCAGCTCTTCGCGGATCACTTCCATCAGACGATCGGCGCTACCAAGAATACGCAACAGTTCCGCGATCTGATCCAGCAGCTCTTTGTATTCATCGAGCAGTTTTTCGTGCTCAAGGCCGGTCAGTTTCTGCAGACGCAGATCCAGAATTGCCTGAGCTTGCTGTTCGGTCAGGTAGTACAGACCGTCACGCACGCCGAACTCTGGCTCCAGCCATTCCGGACGCGCAGCATCATCGCCCGCACGTTCCAGCATCGCGGCAACGTTGCCCAGCTGCCACGGATTAGCAACCAGCGCCGTTTTCGCTTCTGCAGGCGTCGGCGCATGACGGATCAGTTCTATGATCGGGTCGATGTTCGCCAGCGCCACGGCTAATGCTTCAAGGATATGAGCACGATCGCGAGCTTTACGCAGTTCGAAAATGGTACGACGGGTCACCACTTCACGGCGGTGACGAACAAACGCAGCGATGATGTCTTTCAGGTTCATGATCTTCGGCTGACCATGGTGCAATGCCACCATGTTGATACCGAAAGAAACCTGCAACTGGGTCTGGGAGTAGAGGTTGTTGAGCACCACTTCACCGACCGCATCGCGTTTGACTTCAATCACGATGCGCATACCGTCTTTGTCAGACTCGTCACGCAGCGCGCTGATGCCTTCCACGCGTTTTTCTTTTACCAGTTCCGCAATTTTTTCGATCAGGCGCGCTTTGTTCACCTGATACGGAATTTCGTGGACGATAATGGTTTCACGCCCGGTTTTGGCGTCAACTTCCACTTCCGCACGGGCGCGGATATATACCTTGCCGCGACCGGTACGGTAAGCTTCTTCGATACCGCGACGACCGTTAATGATTGCCGCCGTCGGGAAGTCCGGCCCCGGGATGTGTTCCATCAGCCCTTCAATGCTGATGTCTTCATCATCGATATACGCCAGACAACCGTTGATGACTTCCGTCAGGTTGTGTGGCGGGATGTTGGTTGCCATACCTACGGCGATACCGGAAGAACCGTTCACCAGCAGGTTAGGAATTTTGGTCGGCATGACGTCCGGAATTTTTTCCGTGCCGTCATAGTTATCAACGAAATCGACCGTCTCTTTTTCGAGATCGGCCATCAGTTCATGGGCAATTTTCGCCAGACGGATTTCCGTATAACGCATTGCCGCCGCAGAGTCGCCGTCGATGGAACCGAAGTTACCCTGACCGTCTACCAGCATGTAACGCAGCGAGAATGGCTGCGCCATACGGACGATCGTGTCATAAACCGCCGAGTCACCATGGGGATGGTATTTACCGATTACGTCACCAACGACACGGGCAGATTTTTTATAGGCTTTGTTCCAGTCATTGCCTAGTACGTTCATGGCGTAAAGTACGCGACGGTGTACCGGCTTCAGGCCATCTCGGACATCCGGCAGCGCACGGCCAACAATGACCGACATCGCATAATCCAGATAGGAGCTCTTCAGCTCTTCCTCAATGTTGACCGGTGTAATTTCTCTCGCAAGGTCGCTCATCTAACCGCTATCCCTCTACTGTATCCCGGATTCAAAGGTCGCAAATTATAACACAGCCGCGCAGATTGAGGTAAACCTATACGCTTTATTCACCTCCAATGCCTGATATACTCGTTTGTCTTGCCAATTACGGAGTAGAAGTGCCAATGAATGCCGAAAAATCGCCGGTAAACCCTAACGTAGACCACGAAGAGATCGCTAAATTTGAAGCTGTCGCCTCCCGCTGGTGGGATCTGGAAGGTGAGTTCAAACCGCTGCACCGCATTAACCCGCTGCGTCTTGGCTATATTGCCGAGCGTGCTGGCGGTTTATTTGGCAAAAAGGTGCTCGATGTCGGTTGTGGCGGCGGCATTCTGGCCGAGAGTATGGCGCGCGAAGGCGCGACGGTGACCGGTCTGGATATGGGCTTTGAGCCATTGCAGGTGGCAAAGCTGCACGCACTCGAAAGCGGGATTCAGGTGGATTACGTGCAGGAAACCGTGGAAGAGCACGCCGCAAAACATGCCGGGCAGTATGATGTGGTGACCTGCATGGAGATGCTGGAGCACGTTCCCGATCCGCAGTCAGTGGTCAGAGCCTGTGCGCAACTGGTGAAACCGGGCGGCGATGTCTTTTTCTCGACGCTTAACCGCAACGGCAAGTCATGGCTGATGGCGGTGGTTGGTGCGGAATATATTTTACGCATGGTGCCTAAAGGTACGCATGATGTGAAGAAGTTTATTAAACCGGCAGAATTGCTGGGCTGGGTGGATCAGACCAGTCTTAAAGAACGGCATATGACCGGGCTGCATTACAACCCGATCACTAACACTTTTAAGCTCGGCCCCGGCGTCGATGTGAACTATATGCTGCACACGCAGAATAAGTGAGGTTGTTGGCCGGATAAAGTGCTCGCACTGCATCCGGTAACAATACCAGGCGGACAGCAATTACCATTTTATCGTCATCGATAAAAACCCTGCCGTCTGGGCAAAATCATTACTCCCTTTCTGCCACGCCACGCTGCTTAGCCGCATCGTCGCTGATATTGCTGCCACCGTCTTCAATTTCCACCGAATGGGGCTCGTGATAATAATTCAGATCTAATGCTGGCGTGCTATGAACAGCAACACTTAGCTACTGTTTCCGGCAATGGAATCGATCGCACCATCGTTACTTACGTTACCGATAACCATCGTTTTATTGGCAGCGATATCAAACCTTACCTGGCTTGAGTCGACATACATAAAGCCACCCGCCGCTGGAGAAGGAGCGTCGCCATAACCTGCTGCGCTGTTGTTCTCATCAACTAAAATGCCGCCGTTTTGGTTATAACTGTCATCAACTGAAATATCAACAAGATAGGAAGATGCCACACTATTGGTATAAATCGCCCCGCCATATCCCTCGGCAGTGTTATTTGTAAACGCAGTATTATTTATTATCGTATAACCTGAGGGGTGCGTAATATCGCTATTATTATCGGTGACATCGATTGCACCACCATCGCCATCACTGTAACTTGTTGATGTATATGCCTGGTTATTATTAAAAACATCATCACTTAAACAGACATCATTATTGATGGTATAAATTGCGCCACCTTTGCCATCATTAGCGATGTTATTGCTAAACATGGCGTTAGTGACACGTAAATCGGCGGCACCAGTATCGTTGGTACCGGCAGAATAGATTGCTCCGCCATAGCCCCCAGCAACATTACTGTCGAAAATAACATTCGCAATATTTATCGTTGAGTTTTCTTTAGCAAAGATAGCTCCGCCATTATTATATTCGCCACTAATCGAGTTATTAGCAAACAGAGTCATCCCTGTTTCATTTTGTGGCAATATCGTAAATTCAGCACTTTGCTGCAAAAATACGGCGCCACCGCTGGCATTATTGGCCATACCCGAAAAAATCACCCATTGCCCATCGGCGATGCTCCAGTCCTGCGTAATGCCTGAAAGGCTTTGCCTGCTGGCCTGACAACTCGCTTTGATATCATATCCCTGGCATGAATCCAAAACCTCCGCGACACTGTTAACAGAGAAAAGAGATGCAATCATTGACGGGAGTAAAGATAAATACTCCTTGCGTAGAAAGATAATCCGCATATTCATCTAACCATCATTTTCTATAAAACGGCGTATTTAATCGCATTATGCGCTATGGGGTATATTTCTTTTGTAAATTGTACAACCCGGCGCAATGACTATTTTGTTATTATTTGATGAATAATATCAGTGTGTCATAATTCAAATTAATAACCTTAAGGTAAATCGGTTATATTTAAACTGAATTAAAGTAATAAATAATATTCTCATAATATATGCAAAAGTAACAAATTGGCTTGGTATTTAACAATAACCGAATAGAAAACAACCATTTCCGACTCAACAATCGCTTACATTCGCTTATATATTGACCACAACTGATACATCAGATTATGTGATGATTCGTGCTTAGATCAATTTTGGCAATCATTAGCAACAAGATTAATAAACCATCTATATCAATTTACCCATACTATTCTGCCGTTCAAGAAATCGCCGAACAGTTATTTTTAACAAATTTTTCTCTTCCCATTGACTTTCCCGGACACCTTGTCTGACCTAAGGTGCGCGAAAGCCACTTTTTCCTTCCTGAGTTATCCACAAAGTTATGCACTTGCAAGAGGGCCATTTTCACACTATCTTGCAGTGAATCCCAAACATACCCCCTATATATAGTGTTCTTAGCAGCTTCCCTCACTACAGGTAGTCTGCATGAAGCTATTGCGGAAAGAATTCCAAAAACAGGTACGACATACATGAATCAGAATCTGCTGGTGACAAAGCGCGACGGTAGCACAGAGCGCATCAATCTCGACAAAATCCATCGCGTTCTGGATTGGGCGGCAGAAGGACTGCATAACGTTTCGATTTCCCAGGTCGAGCTGCGCTCCCACATTCAGTTTTATGACGGTATCAAGACCTCTGACATCCACGAAACCATTATCAAGGCTGCCGCAGACCTGATCTCCCGTGATGCGCCGGATTATCAGTATCTCGCCGCGCGCCTGGCAATTTTCCACCTGCGTAAAAAAGCCTATGGCCAGTTTGAGCCGCCTGCGCTGTACGACCACGTGGTGAAAATGGTCGAGATGGGCAAATACGATAATCATCTGCTGGAAGACTACACGGAAGAAGAGTTCAAGCAGATGGACACGTTTATCGATCACGACCGTGATATGACCTTCTCTTATGCTGCCGTTAAGCAGCTGGAAGGCAAATATCTGGTACAGAACCGCGTGACCGGCGAAATCTATGAGAGCGCCCAGTTCCTCTATATTCTGGTTGCTGCGTGCCTGTTCTCGAACTACCCGCGTGAAACGCGCCTGCAATACGTGAAGCGTTTTTACGACGCGGTTTCCACATTTAAAATTTCGCTGCCGACGCCAATCATGTCCGGCGTGCGTACCCCGACTCGTCAGTTCAGCTCCTGCGTACTGATCGAGTGCGGCGACAGCCTGGATTCCATCAACGCCACCTCCAGCGCGATTGTTAAATACGTTTCCCAGCGTGCCGGGATCGGCATTAACGCCGGGCGTATTCGTGCGCTGGGTAGCCCGATTCGCGGTGGCGAAGCATTCCACACCGGTTGTATTCCGTTCTACAAACATTTCCAGACGGCAGTGAAATCCTGCTCTCAGGGCGGTGTGCGCGGCGGTGCGGCAACACTGTTCTACCCTATGTGGCATCTGGAAGTGGAAAGCCTGCTGGTGTTGAAAAACAACCGTGGGGTTGAAGGCAACCGCGTGCGTCATATGGACTACGGGGTACAAATCAACAAACTGATGTATACCCGTCTGCTGAAAGGTGAAGATATCACCCTGTTCAGCCCGTCCGACGTACCGGGGCTGTACGACGCGTTCTTCGCTGATCAGGAAGAGTTTGAACGCCTGTACACCAAATATGAGAAAGACGACAGCATCCGCAAGCAGCGTGTGAAAGCCGTTGAGCTGTTCTCGCTGATGATGCAGGAACGTGCGTCTACCGGTCGTATCTATATTCAGAACGTAGACCACTGCAACACCCACAGCCCGTTTGATCCGGCTATTGCGCCAGTGCGCCAGTCTAACCTGTGCCTGGAAATCGCCCTGCCGACCAAACCGCTGAATGATGTCAACGACGAGAACGGTGAAATCGCGCTGTGTACGCTGTCTGCTTTCAACCTGGGCGCAATTAATAGCCTGGATGAACTGGAAGAGCTGGCGATTCTGGCAGTACGCGCACTCGACGCGCTGCTGGATTATCAGGATTACCCGATCCCGGCCGCCAAACGTGGAGCGATGGGTCGTCGTACGCTGGGTATTGGTGTGATCAACTTCGCTTACTACCTGGCGAAGCACGGTAAACGCTACTCCGACGGCAGCGCCAACAACCTGACGCATAAAACCTTCGAAGCCATTCAGTATTACCTGCTGAAAGCGTCTAATGAGCTGGCGAAAGAGCAAGGCGCGTGCCCGTGGTTTAACGAAACCACTTACGCGAAAGGGATCCTGCCGATCGATACCTATAAGAAAGATCTGGATGCCATCGCTAATGAGCCGCTGCATTACGACTGGGAAGCACTGCGTGAGTCAATCAAAACGCACGGCCTGCGTAACTCCACGCTTTCTGCTCTGATGCCGTCAGAGACTTCTTCGCAGATCTCTAACGCCACTAACGGTATTGAACCGCCGCGTGGTTACGTCAGCATCAAAGCGTCGAAAGACGGTATTCTGCGCCAGGTGGTGCCGGACTACGAGCATCTGCACGACGCCTATGAGCTGCTGTGGGAAATGCCGGGTAACGATGGCTACCTGCAACTGGTGGGTATCATGCAGAAATTTATCGATCAGTCGATCTCTGCTAACACCAACTACGATCCGTCACGTTTCCCGTCAGGAAAAGTGCCGATGCAGCAGTTGCTGAAAGACCTGCTCACCGCCTACAAATTCGGGGTTAAAACGCTGTATTATCAGAACACCCGTGACGGTGCAGAAGACGCACAAGACGATCTGGTGCCGTCAATCCAGGACGATGGCTGCGAAAGCGGCGCATGTAAGATCTGATATTGAGATGCCGGATGCGGCGTGAACGCCTTATCCGGCCTACGGCTCGGTTTGTAGGCCTGATAAGACGCGCCAGCGTCGCATCAGGCACAGGATGCGGCGTAAAATGCCTTATCCGGCATTAAACTCCCAACAGGACACATTCATGGCATATACCACCTTTTCTCAGACGAAAAATGATCAGCTGAAAGAACCGATGTTCTTTGGTCAGCCGGTCAACGTGGCTCGCTACGATCAGCAAAAATATGACATCTTCGAAAAGCTGATCGAAAAGCAGCTCTCTTTCTTCTGGCGTCCGGAAGAAGTTGACGTTTCTCGTGACCGTATCGATTACCAGGCACTGCCTGAACACGAAAAACACATCTTTATCAGCAACCTGAAATATCAGACGTTGCTGGACTCCATTCAGGGTCGCAGCCCGAACGTGGCGCTGCTGCCGCTGATCTCGATCCCGGAACTGGAAACCTGGGTTGAAACCTGGGCGTTCTCAGAAACGATTCATTCCCGCTCCTATACCCATATCATCCGTAATATCGTTAACGATCCGTCGGTTGTGTTTGACGATATCGTCACTAACGAGCAGATCCAGAAACGTGCGGAAGGGATCTCCAGCTATTACGATGAACTGATCGAAATGACCAGCTACTGGCACCTGCTGGGCGAAGGCACCCACACCGTCAACGGTAAAACCGTGACCGTTAGCCTACGTGAGCTGAAGAAAAAACTGTATCTCTGCCTGATGAGCGTTAACGCACTGGAAGCCATTCGCTTCTACGTCAGCTTTGCTTGTTCCTTTGCCTTTGCAGAACGCGAACTGATGGAAGGTAACGCCAAGATTATTCGCCTGATTGCCCGTGACGAAGCCCTGCACCTGACCGGTACGCAGCATATGCTGAATCTGCTGCGCAGCGGCGCGGATGATCCGGAGATGGCGGAAATTGCCGAAGAATGTAAGCAGGAGTGCTATGACCTGTTCGTCCAGGCGGCACAGCAAGAGAAAGACTGGGCGGATTATCTGTTCCGTGACGGTTCGATGATTGGTCTGAATAAAGACATTCTCTGCCAGTACGTTGAATACATCACCAATATCCGCATGCAGGCAGTCGGTTTGGATCTGCCGTTCCAGACACGCTCCAACCCGATCCCGTGGATCAACACCTGGCTGGTGTCTGATAACGTACAGGTTGCTCCGCAGGAAGTGGAAGTCAGTTCTTATCTGGTCGGGCAGATTGACTCGGAAGTGGACACCGACGATTTGAGTAACTTCCAGCTCTGATGGCTCGCGTTACCCTGCGCATCACTGGCACACAACTGCTGTGCCAGGATGAACACCCTTCCCTTCTGGCGGCGCTGGAATCCCACAATGTGGCGGTTGAGTACCAGTGCCGCGAAGGTTACTGCGGTTCCTGTCGCACACGCCTTGTTGCAGGCCAGGTGGACTGGATTGCCGAACCGTTAGCCTTTATTCAGCCGGGGGAAATTTTGCCCTGTTGTTGCCGGGCAAAAGGCGATATTGAAATCGAGTTGTGATCGGGTACTTGTGCCAGATGCGACGCTTACGCGTCTTATCTGGCCTACGTGATTACATGGCGTAGTAATACGCTTTAACCTGCTCCCAGTCCGCTTTAGGGATCGGCTCCAGATATTTTTCCAGCTGGCGGAAATCATGATTAATCGCTTTATGCCGACGTAAGCGGCGACGACTTTTCTCCAGATCAAGAAAACCAGCTTCTACCATACCTTCTGTTTTCACATAGATGTGGCGAACGTAACAACAGCCATGCTGACGATTAACGCTATGCATTTTCTTAAACGCCATCGCCACAGCTTTCAACATGGCTTGCCGAACATCGTCAGAATAGGGTGTTACTGCATGCTGGGCATACCAGTCAGCAATACTTATGAACCCCGCCATATCTTCCGTCACCAGCAACGCGCGCCATTCACCCTCAATTTTCACCGCTTCACCAAAAACGATTTTCGGCACAATGACACCAGCCCGTTCCAGTTCTTTAATTACCGCAACCTCACGGACAATCGTCGGTCGACCGAACGGATAACGTACGGAATGAAACAGATGATGCGTCATGCGCTTCACATACAGCTTTTTGCCATTGCGCTCGACGCATTGCACCCCGCTCATCCCATTACGGCGATAGTTAGGCTCTTCAACCCAGTCGCCCTCTGTTGCCCACCAGTGATTAAATTCGTCGTACTTTGCTGAAACTGCCATACCCTATCGCCTGTCATTTTTTATTAACGACAATGACTATAGGTGGTTACTTGCGAAAAATCTTAATGAAACGTGTCGTATTAATGAATTTCTTTTACCACTACTAGCGCGACACCGCTTTTACCCTTCATTTGCAGCGCATAGACTCCACCAGCCACTACCACTAATAGTGCGCCCAGCAAATAAAATGTGAATTTAATCAGGCGGATACAGCGATGAATTTTATTCGACAGGGATTAGGCATCGCCTTATTACCAGAGTTAACGCTGAAAACCATTGCAGGTGAATTGTGTTCCGTTCCTCACGAACCAACCTTCTATCGACAGATTTCGTTGTTGGCTAAAGAAAAGCCGGTAGAAGGCAGTCCACTGTTTTTACTACAAACGTGTACGGAACAACTCGTGGTGAGTGGAAAAATTTGATGTGAGACATGAGATTGATGACAAATGTAAGATTGCCTGATTCGCCACACTTAGTTGGCCTGTAGTCTTTACCATGCGTAATAATTCGTTTTCACCTGATTTTGGTCCACTTTGTGAATTAGCGATAAATATTTATCCAGTTTAGGGAAGTGACAATGACTCCAGGTAGAAACCGGTATGAAGCGCCCGACTCACTGTCAAAACCGATTGTTGAGAGTAATGACACTCCGGCGAACAGTACACAGTTTACTCTGGAGCCATTCTCAATCTTCAAGTGGGATACCTAATAACTTGTCAGGGAAGTTATCAATATCTGTTTGTTACTTATTACCGTGTTTATTAACAATAATGATACTTTCTAACATGCGTAAAGGTCTTCGTAATAAAATGAGCTAAATTTGATAGTGAATATATTCTGCAAAGATTAAATTGTATCTTGTTAACTCACAATACAAGGAATCATTTATGCCAAATACATCTATTCAATTATCTCGCTGTAATATTTTACAAAATAATAAATTGCAAACAGCAGAAATTTACAAAGAATCACAACAAACCGCGAAACTTGAGATTTTTTGCAATGAGTTTCTAAAAATATCTCAAAGTAGATTCGGGTTATCAACCTCAGCAGACAACATAGCTAATTTATTGGCTTTTTTCACGAAAGCCTCAGATGAAATTGATAGTATCAAAACACAAAAAATTGACGTTCACAGTTATGGTTTCGTACCAATAAGACATTTTGTCGAGCATGTCATAACGTATAAAAATGAATTTGCAGAAGATTATGAACCCTATACCCTTACCTTTACCCGAGGTGAAAACAACGAAGGTGTTTTGAGTATCGAAAGCAAAGAAGGGTTTCTTTCAGAAAGAACAATAAATTTAAATGAATATGAAACTGCAATTAACATCATCAATGAGCATGTTGCAAAAGAAAATATCAATAACAAGATCCAAACATTGACAGACAAAGACACACCAAAAATAACAAACTCTGACAAAATTTATAAATTTATCCACGAGTTAAATATAAGAACTCAACTTTACAGCAAGCAAAAAGAATATACAGACCTGCTACTACATTCTGAGAAAAATACAGAATGGTACAAATACACATCCTCCGAGGAACGCTATGATGTATTTAAGAATTCTTCTAAAAAAATTGAAAACACCTACAAGCAAATTGTGCAAGCGCAGAAAAAATTGAAGCAAATGAAATACATCAATAAATTAAGTGGTGAGCTTATCGATATCGCCGACAAAAAGTTAGCACCATTAATAAATGATAGTTTCAGCTATACACGAGATTTCTTTGCTTACTCAAAACAGGAAAAAAATATCTTCACATTTGATAATTCTAAGTTTGTAGATCCAAAGGAAAAAGAAGGTTTAATGGTACAACACAGCAATGGGCAACTGGTTATTACTGGTAAATATTGCCCTGAAGGTGTGCAAACAGCATTCACCCAAGAACAATATGATAAATTAATAAGATACATTAATATTTTCTTTACCTTTCCGAAATTCGAATAATACTTTACAGTATAAACTGCATTACAATTTATTATTGAGATCTATTCATACTGTTTAAAGAATAACAATGCCCAGTGTTAGCTTTTTTAACGAATGAGTTTTACGAAAATTATGTTGGCATCTTTTCACAGGATGCACCCGTTAATGAAAAGAATAACCGGTAGTAGCATTATTTCGCTTTAGCAGAGGATGGCGCATAAACGCCATCCTGCAGTAGCATTACTCTTTATTAAGGAATTTTACTGCCTTATCAGGGAAATCAGTAAACAGCCCATTTACACCCGCTTTGTTATACAGAGCATCATACAACTGATTCACATCGGTGGCATATTCCGGCAGCTTGTCGGCCCGCACGGTATAAGGATGCACCACCAGCTTATTCTGCTGTGCATCTTTTACCATTCCGGTAAGCTTGATATTACCCGGCTGCGATGTCTCCTCAATCACCATATGGTAATCCGGACCAATGCCATCAGCATATTCCGCTACCTGTTTCATAGCGCCCGGCTTGAACATCCAGTCATAGCTGTAATTAACCCAGCTTCCGTCCGGCTGTTTCTGCTGCGTTTCATTCCAGTCGGTATAGGCAATCAACTGTACCAGATTGAGGTCCATGCCCATTTTGGGTTCCAGCTCATTTTTAATGCGCTTCAATTCATCAACATCAAAACATTGCAAATAAACTTTGTCGTTTTTACCGCTGTAGCCATATTTCTTCAGCACTTCCAGCGTTTTTGCTGCAATATCCTTCCCTTCCTGATGATGGAACCACGGCGCTTTAATTTCTGGATAGATACCGATATTTTTGCCGGTTGAGTGATTCAACCCCTGAACAAATTCAATCTCTTCTTCAAAGGTGTGCACCCGGAAGTCAGACTTACCCATCGGGAAACGCCCCGGATAAGTCTGCACTTTTTTACCGTTTTCAATATCGAAACCTTCGGTAAATTTCAGCGACTTAATTTCATCCAGCGTAAAATCTATCGCGTAGTAACGGCCATCTTTACGCGCCCGATCCGGGAAACGATCGGCGACATCGGTTACCCGGTCAAGATAGTGGTCATGCAGAACGACCAGATGATCATCCTTCGTCATCACCAAATCCTGTTCAAGATAATCTGCCCCCTGCACATACGCCATCGCTTTTGCTGGCAGCGTATGCTCCGGTAAATATCCACTGGCACCGCGATGGGCGATGACTATTTTTTCGTTGCTATCCGCCGCCATTGCACTGCTTCCCATGATCATTCCACTCATCATGATCGCCATGCTAAGGTTTTTCAGCGTCAATTTCATGCCATTAGCCTCCGTTGCGTTTTTGCTGTAATTCCTGATGGCGACGTTTTTCGCCAATCATCACAACTATCAACAGGATAACCGCCAGGATGCTGCCGCCAATCATTACCATAAAACCGCCATCCCAGCCGAAGAAGTCCACGGTGTAACCAACAATCGCGCTCGCCGCCACCGAACCGCCCAGGTAACCAAACAGACCGGTAAAGCCCGCTGCCGTACCTGCCGCTTTTTTCGGTGCCAGTTCCAGCGCATGCAGACCGATCAGCATCACAGGGCCGTAGATCAGGAAGCCGATAACAATCATACAAATCATATCGACGTTGGGATTGCCCGCCGGGTTCATCCAGTAAACGATAGTTGCGATGGTCACCAGTGTCATAAAGAAGACGCCGGTTGCCCCACGGTTACCGCGGAAGACTTTATCCGACATCCAGCCGCATAACAGGGTGCCCGGAATGCCCGCATATTCATAAAGGAAGTAGGCCCAGGAGGATTTATCCAGCGCGAAATGCTTAACTTCTTTCAGGTAGGTCGGTGACCAGTCGAGGATGCCGTAACGCAGCAGATAAACGAACACGTTGGCGATGGCGATGTACCACAGCAGTTTGTTCGGCAGCACGTACTGCATGAAAATTTGCTTTGCGGTCAGCTCCTGTTCCGCTTTTTCGTTATAGTCGTCCGGATAATCGTTTTTGTACTCTTCGATCGGCGGCAAGCCACAGGATTGTGGGGTATCGCGCATCATCGCAAAGGCGAATAGTGCCACCAGAATGGCGCAGAAAGCGGGCATATAGAGGGCCGCGTGCCAGTCATTGAACCAGGCCATCCCCAGCAGGAACAGCAGCGGCGGAATACCACCACCGACGTTGTGCGCACAGTTCCACACCGACACAATGCCGCCACGTTCTTTCTGCGACCACCAGTGCACCATAGTACGACCACACGGCGGCCACCCCATCCCCTGGAACCAACCGCAGAGGAACAACAGTACAAACATCACCGCAATGCTCGATGTCGCCCATGGCACAAAGCCCATAAACAGCATCACTGCCGCCGCCAGAATCAAACCTGCGGGGAGGAAAACGCGCGGATTCGAGCGATCCGACACCGAACCCATGATGAATTTCGAAAATCCATAGGCGATCGAGATCCCAGAAAGCGCGAAACCTAAATCACCGCGTGAGAATCCCTGCTCCACCAGGTAAGGCATAGCGAGCGCAAAGTTCTTACGAACCAAATAGTAAGCAGCATAGCCAAAGAATATCCCCAGGAAAATTTGCCAGCGCAATCGACGATAAGTCGGATCGATCTCCGCGGCAGGTAAGCGCGCTTTGTGTGGCGCCGGTTTAAAAATACTCAACATTGAAAGCCTCCGTGGCCCGTGGTCTTATTTATGATTAACAGCCTGATTCAGTGGGAGAACCTGCCGTTTCTTGAGTTGCCGCGATGTTAAGAAAACATTCAGAAATTAAATGTGAATTGCCGCACACATTATTAAATAAGATTTACAGAATGTTCAAAATGACGCATGAAATCACGTTTCACTTTCGAATTATGAGCGAATATGCGCGAAATCAAACAATTCATGTTTTTACTATGGCTAAATGGTAAAAAACGAACTTCAGAGGGATAACAATGAAAACTCGCGACTCGCAATCAAGTGACGTGATTATCATTGGCGGCGGCGCAACGGGAGCCGGGATTGCCCGCGACTGTGCCCTGCGCGGGCTGCGCGTGATTTTGGTTGAGCGCCACGACATCGCAACGGGAGCCACCGGGCGTAATCACGGGCTACTGCACAGCGGCGCACGCTATGCGGTAACGGATGCGGAATCGGCCCGCGAATGTATTAGTGAAAACCAGATTTTAAAACGCATTGCGCGTCACTGTGTCGAACCAACCAACGGCCTGTTTATCACCCTGCCGGAAGATGATCTCTCCTTCCAGGCGACTTTTATTCGTGCTTGCGAAGAGGCTGGAATCAGTGCTGAAGCCATTGATCCGCAGCAAGCACGCATTATCGAACCTTCCGTTAACCCGGCACTGATTGGCGCGGTAAAAGTTCCGGATGGCACTGTTGACCCATTTCGCCTGACCGCAGCGAACATGCTCGATGCGAAAGAACACGGTGCGATTATCCTTACCGCGCACGAAGTGACAGGTCTGATTCGTGAAGGCGCGACGGTGTGTGGCGTTCGTGTACGTAACCATCTCACTGGCGAAATTCAGGCACTTCATGCGCCTGTAGTGGTGAACGCCGCCGGGATCTGGGGGCAACATATTGCCGAATATGCCGATCTGCGCATTCGTATGTTCCCGGCGAAAGGATCGCTGCTGATCATGGATCACCGCATTAATCAGCATGTGATCAACCGTTGCCGTAAACCTTCCGACGCCGATATCCTGGTGCCAGGCGATACCATTTCGCTGATTGGCACCACCTCTTTACGTATTGATTACAACGAGATTGACGATAATCGAGTGACGGCAGAAGAAGTGGATATTCTGCTGCGTGAAGGGGAAAAACTGGCCCCCGTGATGGCGAAAACGCGTATTTTACGGGCCTACTCTGGCGTGCGTCCGCTGGTTGCCAGCGATGATGACCCGAGCGGGCGTAACGTCAGTCGCGGTATCGTGCTGCTCGATCATGCTGAACGCGATGGTCTGGACGGATTTATCACCATCACCGGTGGCAAACTGATGACCTATCGGCTGATGGCGGAATGGGCTACCGACGCGGTATGTCGCAAGCTGGGCAATACGCGCCCCTGTACGACCGCCGATCTGGCACTTCCAGGTTCACAGGAACCCGCTGAAGTTACCTTGCGTAAAGTCATCTCCCTGCCTGCCCCGCTGCGCGGTTCTGCGGTTTATCGTCATGGCGATCGCACGCCTGCCTGGCTTAGCGAAGGCCGTCTGCACCGCAGCCTGGTATGTGAGTGCGAAGCGGTAACTGCGGGTGAAGTGCAGTACGCAGTAGAAAATTTAAACGTTAACAGCCTGTTGGATTTACGTCGTCGCACCCGTGTGGGGATGGGAACCTGCCAGGGCGAGCTCTGCGCCTGCCGCGCTGCCGGACTGCTACAGCGTTTTAACGTCACGACGTCCGCGCAATCTATCGAGCAACTTTCCACCTTCCTTAACGAACGCTGGAAAGGCGTGCAACCCATCGCCTGGGGAGACGCATTGCGCGAAAGCGAGTTTACCCGTTGGGTTTATCAGGGACTTTGTGGTCTGGAGAAGGAGCAAAAAGATGCGCTTTGATACTGTCATTATGGGCGGCGGGCTCGCCGGATTACTCTGCGGCCTGCAACTGCAAAAACACGGACTGCGCTGTGCCATTGTTACGCGTGGTCAAAGCGCGCTGCATTTTTCATCCGGATCGCTGGATTTGCTGAGCAATCTGCCTGACGGTCAGCCGGTGACAGACATTCACAGTGGACTGGAATCTTTGTGTCATCAGGCACCTGCCCATCCATACTCTCTTCTCGGGCCACAACGCGTGCTCGATCTCGCTTGTCAGGCACAGACATTAATCGCTGAAAGCGGTGCGCAATTACAGGGCAGCGTAGAGCTGGCTCACCAGCGAGTTACGCCGCTCGGTACTCTGCGCTCTACCTGGCTAAGTTCGCCAGAAGTCCCCGTCTGGCCGCTGCCCGCGAAGAAAATTTGTGTAGTGGGAATTAGCGGCCTGATGGATTTTCAGGCGCATCTTGCGGCGGCTTCATTGCGCGAACTGGATCTTAATGTTGAAACCGCAGAAATAGAGCTGCCAGAACTGGATATCCTGCGCAATAACGCCACCGAGTTCCGCGCGGTGAATATCGCCCGTTTCCTTGATAACGAAGAAAACTGGCCTCTGTTAATTGATGCGCTTATTCCTGTCGCCAATACCAGTGAAATGATCCTGATGCCCGCCTGCTTCGGCATGGCTGATGACAAACTCTGGCGGTGGCTGAACGAGCAATTGCCCTGTTCATTAATGTTACTGCCGACATTACCACCTTCAGTGCTGGGCATTCGTCTGCAAAACCAGTTACAGCGCCAGTTTGTGCGCCAGGGGGGCGTGTGGATGCCGGGCGATGAAGTGAAAAAAGTGACCTGTAAAAATGGCGTAGTGAATGAAATCTGGACGCGCAATCACGCCGATATCCCGCTGCGCCCACGATTTGCGGTGCTTGCGAGCGGCAGTTTCTTTAGCGGCGGACTGGTGGCAGAACGTGACGGCATTCGCGAGCCGATTCTCGGCCTTGATGTGCTACAAACCGCCACGCGGGGTGAATGGTATAAGGGCGATTTTTTTGCGCCGCAGCCGTGGCAGCAGTTCGGTGTCACCACTGATGAGGCGCTACGCCCGTCGCAGGCGGGGCAAACCATTGAGAACCTGTTTGCCATCGGTTCGGTGCTGGGCGGATTTGATCCCATCGCCCAGGGATGCGGCGGCGGTGTTTGTGCCGTCAGTGCTTTACATGCCGCTCAACAAATTGCCCAACGCGCAGGAGGCCAACAATGAACGACACCAGCTTCGAAAACTGCATTAAGTGCACCGTCTGCACCACCGCCTGCCCGGTGAGCCGGGTGAATCCCAGCTATCCAGGGCCAAAACAAGCCGGGCCGGATGGCGAGCGTCTGCGTTTAAAAGATGGCGCACTGTATGACGAGGCACTGAAATATTGTATTAACTGCAAACGTTGCGAAGTCGCCTGCCCGTCCGATGTGAAGATTGGCGATATCATCCAGCGCGCGCGGGCGAAATATGACACCACGCGCCCGTCGCTGCGCAATTTTGTGTTGAGTCATACCGACCTGATGGGTAGCGTTTCCACGCCGTTTGCTCCAATCGTCAACACCGCTACCTCGCTGAAACCAGTGCGGCAGTTGCTTGATGCGGCGTTAAAAATCGATCATCGCCGCACGCTACCGAAATACTCCTTCGGTACGTTTCGTCGCTGGTATCGCAGCGTGGCGGCTCAGCAAGCGCAATATAAAGACCAGGTGGCTTTCTTTCACGGCTGCTTCGTTAACTACAACCATCCGCAGTTAGGTAAAGATTTAATTAAAGTGCTCAACGCGATGGACACCGGCGTACAACTGCTGAGCAAAGAAAAATGCTGCGGCGTGCCGCTCATCGCCAACGGTTTTACCGATAAAGCACGTAAACAAGCAATCACGAATGTAGAGTCGATCCGCGAAGCGGTAGGGGTAAAAGGCATTCCGGTGATTGCCACCTCCTCAACCTGTACATTTGCCCTGCGTGACGAATACCCGGAAGTGCTGAATGTCGACAACAGAGGCTTGCGCGATCATATCGAACTGGCGACCCGCTGGCTGTGGCGCAAGCTGGACGAAGGTAAAACGTTACCGCTGAAAACGCTGCCGCTAAAAGTGGTTTACCACACCCCGTGCCATATGGAAAAAATGGGCTGGACGCTCTACACCCTGGAGCTGTTGCGTAAAATCCCGGGGCTTGAGTTAACGGTGCTGGATTCCCAGTGCTGCGGTATTGCCGGAACTTACGGTTTCAAAAAAGAGAACTACCCAACCTCACAAGCCATCGGCGCACCACTGTTCCGCCAGATAGAAGAGAGCGGGGCAGATCTGGTGGTCACCGACTGCGAAACCTGCAAATGGCAGATTGAGATGTCCACGAGCCTTCGCTGCGAGCACCCGATTACGCTGCTAGCCCAGGCGCTGTCTTAATCTTCCTTGTGATGCCCGGTAAACGCATTGCTTATCGGGCATTTTTGCGTACGTGATTCCGCATCCAGTGTATGCGTTGCATCGCTTTGAAAATTCTTCTGAAAACGTCTCGCAAAGGCAGAAACTGGCAGATGTCATTGTTTCGAGATCCCCGTAATGTCGCGTCATCATAAATATCAGGTGACGGACAACCATGACCGAATCAACAACCTCCTCCCCGCATGATGCGGTGTTTAAAACCTTTATGTTCACACCCGAAACCGCACGGGATTTTCTCGAAATACATCTACCAGAGCCGCTGCGCAAGCTTTGCAACCTGCAAACCTTACGCCTGGAACCCACCAGTTTTATTGAAAAAAGTTTACGCGCTTACTACTCGGATGTTTTGTGGTCCGTGGAAACCAGCGACGGTGACGGCTATATCTACTGCGTGATTGAACATCAAAGTTCTGCGGAAAAGAATATGGCTTTTCGGCTAATGCGCTATGCCACCGCCGCCATGCAGCGTCACCTTGACAAAGGCTATGACAGAGTCCCGCTGGTGGTGCCGTTGCTGTTTTATCATGGCGAAACCTCGCCCTACCCATACTCACTTAACTGGCTGGATGAGTTTGACGATCCGCAACTTGCCCGGCAGTTGTACACCGAAGCTTTTCCGTTGGTGGATATCACCATCGTACCTGACGATGAGATCATGCAACATCGGCGTATAGCTCTGCTTGAACTGATTCAAAAGCATATTCGCGACCGCGATTTAATCGGTATGGTCGACAGGATCACCACGCTTTTGGTTAGAGGCTTCACTAATGACAGCCAGCTACAAACGCTGTTTAATTATCTGCTGCAATGCGGCGATACCTCCCGTTTCACCCGTTTTATTCAGGAGATTGCCGAACGTTCACCACTACAAAAGGAGAGATTAATGACTATTGCTGAACGGCTGCGGCAGGAAGGACACCAAATTGGCTGGCAGGAAGGTAAAATTGAAGGTTGGCAGGAGGGGAAATTGGAGGGTTTGCAGAAAGGCAAAGTAGAAGGTATGCATGAACAAGCCATTAAAATTGCCTTGCGCATGCTGGAACAGGGCTTTGAACGTGAGATTGTGCTGGCGACAACCCAACTCACTGATGCTGATATTCCGAACTGTTATTAAAAGGAGAGATTGATGACTATTGCTGAACGGCTACGGCAGGAAGGGCATCAAATTGGCTGGCAGGAGGGCATGCATGAACAAGCCATTAAAATTGCTTTGCGCATGCTGGAACAGGGCATTGATCGTGACCTGGTGCTCGCTGCCACCCAGCTAAGCGAAGCCGATCTGGCAGCGAATAACCACTAATTAACACAGGCCCACAGCCGATCCCCATGGGCCTTTGATATCAATAACTACCTTTTATGCGTGGCCCATTTTTGCCTGATTTAAACATCGCCAGTCGTTGATCCAGGGCATCGCTGTAGAGCATCGTGTCAACGCCAACAGCGACAAAGTTCGCTCCCCACGCCAGGCATTGCTGCGCCATATCAGGAGCCACAGCCAGAAAACCAGCCGCTTTACCCGCAGCACGGATCCGCCGAATACTGGTTTCAATAATTCGCTGCACTTCCGGGTGCCCGGCGTTATCCGGGTAGCCCAACGAGGCAGAAAGATCCGCAGGTCCAATAAACACGCCGTCAATCCCTTCGACGTCGAGGATTTCGTCCAGGTTATCCAGTGCTGTTTTACTTTCCACCTGCACCAACAGACAAAGCGAATCGTTGACTTGCGCCATGTAATTCTCAATGCGTCCCCAGCGCGCAGCCCGTGCCACACTGGCCCCGACACCACGCTCACCGTAGGGAGGATAGCGCGTGGCAGACACCACCTGACGTGCCTGATCGGCAGTATCGACCATCGGGATCAGTAGAGTTTGCGCGCCAATATCCAGGACTTGTTTAATCAGCGACTTACTGGCTTCCACCGGACGGATCACGGGTTGGCTGGCATAGGGCGCTACCGCCTGTAGCTGGTGATAAAGATCCTGAATGGTGTTTGGCGCGTGCTCCCCGTCAATCAGCAACCAGTCATAACCGGAGGTGGCGGCAATTTCTGCCATATAAGAAGTAGTCGAGCTTAACCACAGACCAATTTGCACTTCGCCCTTGCGTAAACGTTCTTTAAAGGGATTGGTTAATAATGCGTTCATGGTGTTCCTTAACCTATTAATGATGTGCCACGTCGGTCTGCGCAACAGTGCGATTTACACGCAGAGTGAAAATAATCAGCGAACCGATGACCGCCACCGCTGCCAGCGTCAGTAATCCAGCCGCATCGCTGGCAAACAACGTTTCTGCTTTCACGCGCAGGATCGGGGCAATAAACCCGCCCACTGCACCAAACAGGTTTACAAAACCAATCCCCGCCGCCAGCGCCGTACCGGAAAGCAGTTGTGTCGGCATCGTCCAGAACACCGGCTGCACGGCAATAAACCCGATGGCTGCAACACACAGCGCTACGATCGCCAGTACTGGAGAAAGCAGCCCGGAGAGACCAATACCAATGCCCGCCGCCAGTAATGTCAGCGCCGCGACATTACGCCGTTCGCCGGTTTTATCGGAATAGCGCGGAATAAGCCAGGTCCCAAACAAGGCCGCGACCCACGGAATGGCGGTGACCACCGACGCCGTAAAGCCCACTTTTGTCCCCAACAATGCAGCAACCTGCGTCGGCAGGAAGAAAATTAATCCGTAAACCGCCACCTGAATGGTCAGGTAGATAATCGCCAGTTGCCAGACTCGCCCATTACGCAGCGCATCGCTCAGTCGAGAAGTCACTTTCTGTTGTTCTTCACTTGCCAGTTGGTTGATAAGCAACGTTTTTTCTTCTTTACTCAGAAAACGAGTCTGCTCCGGCGTGTCATCAAGCCAAAAGAATGTGAATACACCAGCGCCGACTGCCAGCAATCCTTCAATCACAAACATCCAGAACCAGCCGGGATGCCCCATAAATCCATGCATCTCCAGCAGCGCGCCGGAAAGCGGTGATCCCAGTGTTAACGCCAACGGTGCGCCCATATAGAACAGCCCCATAATGCTGGCGCGATTACGCTGCGGAAACCATTGCGAGGTGAGATAAATCATACCAGGGAAGAACCCGGCCTCCGCAGCACCAAGCAGAGTGCGAACGATCAGAAATTTCGCTTCAGTATCGGCCCATGCCATGGCTGCCGAAAGAAATCCCCACAGCAGTGTTGTCGTACCAATCCAGGTTCTTGCCCCCAGTTTGCGCATCAAAAGATTCGCCGGAACACCCAGAAACGCATATACCACAAAAAAAATGCCTGCTCCCAGCGCATAAGCTTCATTACTCAGCCCGGTATCAATCTGGTAGGTCTGTTTGGCAAAACCGATATTCGAACGGTCGAGAAACGCCAGCACATACAGCGCCAACATAAACGGAATTAAACGCGCACGGTTTTTCTTCACCACGGCGTCAAGCAAAGCGGTGCTCATAAAAAGCTCCTTAAAATATGTGGGCGTTACCGTTGTCACAGCAACGCCCGGAATGATTAGTGGCTGTAGGGGCGTTTCAAATTGCAGTCACGATTGAGCTCGACGCCGAAACCGGGTTTATCAAGCACTGATTTATGAATACGACCATTCACCGGCACTGGCTCATTAAGCAGAATCGGATCAAATTGCGGACGCATCGTTGAACAATCCGGGCTGGTCATCAGGAATTCGCTGAATGGCGTATTGGTGAAGGTGATCACCGCATGGTGAGAGTAAACAGACGAACCGTGCGGCACCACCAGTTGCCCTCTGGATTTGGCGATTGCGGCAATTTCCACCAGCGTGGTTAAGCCACCGCACCAGCCAACATCCGGCTGCATAATGTCGATACCGGTTTCTGAAAGCGTACGGAAAGATTGCAGTGTGCCGTGATGCTCACCGCTGGTGACCATCATTCCGACTGGCGCGTTGCGTTTCAGTTCGCGATAACCTTCATACTGCTGTGGCGGCAGGCACTCTTCGATCCATTTCAGGTTATAGGGCGCGCAAGCGTGGGCCAGTTTGGTGGCATAGTTCACGTCCTGACTCATCCAGCAGTCGAGCATTAACCAGAAATCCTCACCGCATTTTTCACGCATATCCGCGACCATAGCGGCATCTTTGCGGATCCCCGCATCGCCATCATGTGGCCCCCAGTGCGTCGGCATTTTGCCACCGATAAAGCCCATCTCTTTTGCCAGATCCGGACGCGCACCTGTGGCGTAGAACTGAATCTCATCACGAACTGCGCCGCCTAAAAGTTTATAAACCGGAAGCCCGACCACTTTGCCGAACAGATCCCACAGAGCCAGATCGACACAGGAAATCGTATTCATCACCAGGCCACCAGAGCCGGAGTAATACAGGGTGGCATTGAGCATTTGATCGTGGATCAGTTTGATATCACTGACACATTTACCCTCAATGAAACGGTTAAGGTGTTTTTCGACAATAAAACAGCCCATTTCACCGGCTGTCGAAACGGCGAATCCGGTCTGGCCGTTTTCTGCTTCGACTTCAACAATCAACGTGCCAAGAACGTTAATGCCAAATGACTGGCGTGACTGCTCGTAATCGCGGTATTTACTCATCGGGGTGGCAATATGATCGTCAATCCAGTGATTCGCCCCCTGGTCGTGATAATCACCGCCGCCAGCGCCTTTTTCTGCTGTCGCACCGCCAGTAAACCAGGCGCGAACCTGTTTGATTTTTGGTAGGGTCATGCTGTTCTCCATTGTTATGAGGCCTGTAAGTCAAAGGGACTTTTCCATCCCAACAGACGTGAAATATCCCTGGCGCAGGCAATGGCCTTGCCCGCCAGATAATCACGGTATTCTTCATTGATTTGTAAGCGGGTACCGACCACCGAGATCGCAGCGGTAAGCTCGTTATTGGCGTTAAACACCGGCGCAGCGACACAACGGACATCGGCGTAATCTTCGCCGTTGTCATAGCTCCAGCCCTGACGGCGAATACGCGCCAGTTCTTCGTGAAGTTGCTGTGGATGAGTAATCGTTGTGGGTGTCACCTGCTCCCAGACCAGCCCTTCGATAATACTTTGCTGTACAGCTGCAGGTTGCCAGGCTAGCAGGCATTTACCTATTCCGGAGCGATAAAGCGAAAGGCTTTTTCCTTCATGGGAACGCACGCTGATAGTGGCTGATGACTCCACTTTCAAAATGTAATAAGCGCTGCCGTTATCAATAATCCCCAGGTGACATAACAGCCCGGTGGTATCCATCAGTTGCGTCAAACGCGGTCGAGCCAGTTCCCGGAGATCCATCTTGCTTAACGCATGACCGGAAAGCTCCACCAGCTTGGTCCACAAACAAAAATTTTCCTGGTGATCAAGGCTAAGAAAACGCTGACGCCTGAGTTCATTAAGCAGCAAATAGGCCGTGCTTTTAGGGATCCCCAATGTGTCAATGATCGTCGCAGCACTACAGGGGCCAATGCGGGCAATCAAATTGAGAATATCAATAGCCCGTGTCAGGGCGGGAACTTTGCTTGATTCCAACATACTGGACTCCAGTCTTAGATACTGGAATCAGTCTCGTTGCTCAGGGGGAGTAAAATTGTGAAGCGCATCAAATCCCGCACCTCGTCCAGCGGACTGGAGAAATTACGCACAAATTTGTGAATCAGCGCACGGATTTTTTCTTATTGAGTACAACAGGTTGGACAAATTTTGCCGGAGGGGGAATGTGCCGGTGCAGTAAACCGGCACGGAGTGGCGGAATCAGACAGATAAAGTCATGGACTCAACAACCTCAATCCAGCCATGCTCACTGGCGATGTCCTGACCGTTTAACCAACGGCGCAGCATATTCAGTGCCATCATTGCGCAGACTTCCTGGCGAATAGCCAGACTGTAGCGCGTAGTGCTGAAACGCACACGCAAAGCGAAAGTGCCGTCTTGCGAGGCTAGCGCAAAGTTGAGATGTTCGTTCTCGAAACCAGAAACAGCCAGTGCCAGCCCGGCAAAATGGTTGGCACGCCGTTCTGTAATCCAGTGCGCAGTTTGCGCCAGGGTTTCTTCCTGTGAAGGAACTACTTCACACGCCAGCAATGGAGCACCTGCGCGAGAAAGTTGCAAAGCCAATAAACCACCGGTGAATTGCTCACTCAATGTCAGGCTGAACTGACGGCTTTGCAATTCGCGGCTGATCTGCGCGGGCAGTCCTTCAGTACCTTCGAAAATCACGCTCTGTCCGGCAACACGTTTAACGTCCAGCCACAGTTTTTCCATCGCCTGTTGCTCGCTTGCCGGTCCGGTCAGCTTAAGTTCAATTATCGGCATAGAAGAGCGATAACCCATTGTTACGCCCGGCGGCAGTTGCAGGGAGTCCAGGCTTTGCGCCAGATCGCTTTCCGAACGACCAAAGGTAGTCAAACGCAGACAAACCGGCGGCTGCGGTAAAGAAAAACGCTCGCGCAGGCGCGGCAGGATTTCGTGCTCGACCATCACCTTAAATTCTGACGGTACGCCGGGGGTAAAGAACATCAGGCAACGATTAAGCTGCACGGCAAAACCACAGGCGGTGCCTACCGGGTTATTGATAAATTCTGCACTGGCAGGTAGCTCCGCTTGTTTACGGTTGCTCGGTGCCATCACCCGTCCACGTTCGCGAAAATAACGTTCCATCTCTTTGAGCCAGGCCTCATGCAGCACCAGGCCTTCTCCTTTTGCAGTCGCAGCGGCGAGTGCGCTTAAATCATCACTGGTCGGCCCCAGCCCGCCGTTCACAATCAGCACATCGGCGTGCTGACTACGTTCACGAAGAATGGTCACTAAGTCATCGAGGTTATCCCCCACCGTATTACGGCGAGATAATGGCAACCCCTGATGAAAGAAAAAATCGGCCAGCCAGGCAGCGTTAGTGTCAACGATTTGCCCGTGTAACACTTCATCCCCGGTGGATAACATTTCCACTGTTAACATGGTTATCTCCTGCTTTTGTTATCGAATCACTATAACGCAAAGGGAGATAAGGCGTAGTAAGAAACTGAATGGCGCGACAGAATGCCGCGCCGGAAGGCATCAGAAACTGGCGTTAACCCCAACATATGGACCGTCAGCCACGGCGTTGTCGCGGTTACCGTCTTTACCAGAAAGGTTCAGGTAGCGATAGCCCGCCTCAATACTCACTGGACGCATAATGGTGTAACGCGCGCCCGCATTCGCTTCCTCATAACTTTGAATACCGCTGGAGAGCGAATCTGGAGAGTAGTAATACTCACCAAACAAACGGAAGCTGTTGCCAATCTGCCACTGCAAACCACCACCAACAGCAGCGGCATAGCCTTCATCACCATCATTCGGATTGGTATAAATACCTTTACCGCCAACGGTCGCCATTAACGGACCAAGAGGCAGATTCAACCCCAGCCCCACACCCGCGACGTCACCGTCGTCGTCGTTATGTGTCCAGTTACCGCTTAACGCCAGGCCCGTCGATTCCGTACCAAAACCGACACCAATATTGGTGTATTCTTTACCCGCCTGACCGCTGATACTCATTGCATTGACCGATGCAGAAACCAACAGCATTCCGGCCAGACCTGCTAGCGCAATTTTTTTCATTTTCCCCTCTCCCACAAGCAATAAATCAAAATTCCCAAAGCTGCGGGATTGTACTGCCTGGCACAGAGGATTCAATGAGCGAAAAAAGGGATCTAGTCACTTATTGTAACTAAATACTTCTTAAATAATTAAACGCCGAAAAAATAAACACACTTTACCGATACACACAAAAATAATAATAAGTGCAGTTATCATCGCAAAAGAAATTACTGTCATTTTCACATATTTCTGAGTTACCGTATTCTCATGGTTTCTTTTTATTTATAAGGAATATCCCCGTGCGACAACGGACTATTGTTTGCCCTTTGATTCAAAATGATGGTGCTTATTTGCTGTGTAAAATGGCCGACGATCGCGGCGTTTTCCCCGGTCAATGGGCGCTTTCGGGTGGTGGCGTGGAGCCTGGCGAACGAATTGAAGAGGCACTACGCCGCGAAATTCGCGAAGAACTGGGAGAACAGCTGCTTTTGACAGAAATCACGCCGTGGACCTTCAGCGATGATATTCGCACCAAGACGTATGCAGATGGTCGCAAGGAAGAGATTTATATGATTTACCTAATTTTTGACTGCGTTTCTACCAACCGAGAAGTGAAAATAAACGAAGAGTTTCAGGACTACGCGTGGGTAAAACCTGAAGATCTGGTACATTATGATTTGAATGTCGCCACCCGAAAAACGTTACGTTTGAAAGGTCTTCTGTAACAATGATGACAGCCATTACTGGCTGTCAGATTGAAAATTTAGTGGTTAACGAATTCCCCATCCAGATAAACTTTGCCTTTTTCCACATGCATGACTAAACCATCCAGATAATCAGGTTTAAATGTCGCATCACGCTTATCTTTAGCAATATATGTCAGGCAATGATTATGGGTAAAAATAACGATATTTTTATCAGGTGCTTTGCTTTGTAAGTCCTTAATTGCACTATAAATCTCATTACCGCATTGAAGAAGTCGTTTATCTACCGTCAGCTTTTTCCCCGCTGAAAACCAGGTCGCCGACTGAATGGTCCGGACGGTATTACTGGAATAAAGATCGAAATCAGGAATGTCAGCGCTAAAAGCGTTGCCCAGTTCACGGGCATCCTGGGTACCTTTGACCGTAATACCTGTTTTATCTGACAAGCATTGATTGGTTGAACGATCGCAACGTTCAGCATGGCGAAACAAAACGACAACCGGGTGCTGCTGTGCCAGTCTGGCCAGTGTTTTATTGTCGATACGTGGCAAACCATTGCTACTCCAGGCGGCATGAGTACCCAGTCCGGCAATTGCAGCGAGCGCCAGTAAAATGATGAAATATTTTTTTGACTTCAACGAAGAGCGGCAAAAAGCTAACACGTAAACTCCACCTATAGACAAGCGCAACCAGACAATTACCGTGAAATTGAGCGACATTTCTGGCGATAATTAGCAGTTGGTGTAATATTAAAAATCCTACGATGCCGGAAAAATGCCTCAAAATTTTGCCAAATGCAAAGCCTAAATAAGAAAAAATATAAAAATTTCAATATTTACGTCTAATATTAATTTCTTAAGGTTAAGTTAATATTCTATCCTTAGAATTTCGCTCCAAATGGCAAAATATACACAACACTCTTTATAGCAAATATAAGTGGACAGGTATTCAATGGCGGAAGGAAAAGCAATGTCAGAATTTTTGCCTTTTTCGCGACCAGCAATGGGCGAGGAGGAAGTCGCTGCAGTTAAAGAGGTTCTCGAATCTGGTTGGATCACTACAGGTCCGAAGAATCAAGCGCTTGAACAAGCCTTTTGCCAATTGACGGGAAATCAGCATGCCATCGCGGTCAGTTCAGCCACCGCAGGAATGCATATCACGCTGATGGCGTTGGGAATTGGCAAGGGCGATGAAGTGATTACGCCTTCCCTGACCTGGGTTTCAACGCTCAATATGATCTCCTTGTTGGGTGCAACGCCGGTAATGGTGGATGTTAACCGCGATACGCTGATGGTCACGCCAGAATTGATAGAAGCAGCCATTACGTCACGCACTAAAGCCATCATTCCGGTGCATTATGCCGGTGCGCCAGCAGATATTGACGCTATTCGCGCCATTGGCGAACGTTACGGCATCGCGGTTATCGAAGATGCGGCCCATGCCGTCGGTACATATTACAAAGGCCGACATATTGGCGCGAAAGGTACCGCTATTTTTTCGTTTCACGCCATCAAAAATATTACCTGTGCGGAAGGTGGGTTGATTGTTACCGATGATGAAAACCTCGCCTGCCAGCTACGGATGCTGAAATTTCACGGTCTGGGTGTCGATGCATATGACAGACAAACCTGGGGCCGTGCACCGCAAGCTGAAGTCTTAACGCCGGGCTATAAGTATAATCTGACCGATATTAACGCCGCGATTGCCCTGACCCAGTTAGCCAAATTAGAGCACCTCAACACCCGTCGGCGCGAAATTGCTCTGCAATATCAGCAAGCTCTGGCAGCTCTCCCCTTTCAGCCATTAAGCCTTCCCGCCTGGCCGCACGTTCACGCCTGGCATCTGTTTATTATTCGTGTCGATGAACAACGTTGTGGTATCAGTCGCGATGCGTTGATGGAAGCGTTAAAAGAAAGAGGCATTGGTACCGGGTTACATTTCCGCGCCGCTCACACGCAAAAATTTTATCGCGAGCGTTTTCCCGAGCTGTCGTTACCGAATACCGAATGGAATAGCGAACGCATCTGTTCGTTGCCGCTGTTCCCGGATATGACCACCGCCGATGCCGACCGCGTCATCACAGCCCTTCAGCAACTCGCAGGACAATAAGCCATGTTTGAAATCCACCCTGTTAAGAAAGTCTCGGTGGTTATTCCCGTTTATAACGAACAGGAAAGCTTACCGGAATTAATCAGGCGCACCACCACAGCCTGTGAATCGTTGGGGAAAGAGTATGAGATCCTGCTGATTGATGACGGCAGTAGCGATAATTCCGCGCATATGCTGGTCGAAGCCTCACAAGCGGAGAACAGCCATATTGTGTCTATTTTGCTTAACCGCAATTACGGACAACATTCAGCGATTATGGCGGGTTTCAGTCACGTTACCGGCGACTTAATTATTACCCTCGATGCCGATCTCCAGAATCCTCCAGAGGAGATCCCCCGCCTGGTGGCAAAAGCCGATGAAGGTTACGACGTAGTAGGAACTGTACGCCAGAACCGCCAGGACAGCTGGTTTCGTAAAACCGCTTCGAAGATGATCAACCGACTTATTCAGCGCACCACCGGCAAAGCAATGGGTGACTACGGTTGTATGCTGCGCGCCTATCGCCGTCATATTGTCGATGCGATGTTGCACTGCCATGAACGCAGCACCTTTATCCCGATTCTGGCGAATATCTTCGCCCGCCGCGCCATTGAAATTCCAGTGCATCATGCCGAGCGTGAGTTTGGTGAATCCAAATACAGCTTTATGCGCCTGATTAATTTGATGTACGACCTGGTGACCTGCCTTACTACTACGCCGCTACGTATGCTGAGTCTGCTCGGCAGCATTATTGCGATTGGAGGTTTCAGCATCGCGGTACTGCTGGTGATTTTACGCCTGACCTTCGGCCCCCAATGGGCGGCAGAAGGCGTCTTTATGCTATTTGCCGTGCTGTTTACTTTTATTGGCGCTCAGTTTATCGGCATGGGATTGCTCGGTGAATATATCGGCAGGATCTACACCGATGTCCGCGCCCGCCCCCGCTATTTTGTTCAGCAAGTTATCCGTCCATCCAGCAAGGAAAATGAATAATGAAAACCGTCGTTTTTGCCTACCACGATATGGGATGCCTCGGTATTGAAGCCCTGCTGGCTGCCGGTTACGAAATTAGCGCTATTTTTACTCATACTGATAATCCCTGTGAAAAAGCCTTTTATGGTTCGGTAGCTCGTCTGGCGGCGGAAAGAGGCATTCCGGTTTATGCGCCGGATAACGTTAATCATCCGCTGTGGGTGGAACGCATTGCCCAACTATCACCTGATGTGATTTTTTCTTTTTATTATCGCCATCTTATTTGCGACGAAATTTTGCAGCTCGCTCCTGCAGGCGCATTTAATCTGCATGGTTCGCTGTTACCAAAATATCGTGGTCGCGCGCCGCTGAACTGGGTGCTGGTGAACGGTGAAACGGAAACTGGCGTGACATTGCACCGAATGGTGAAACGTGCCGATGCTGGGGCCATTGTGGCCCAATTGCGCATTGCCATTGCGCCAGACGATATCGCCATTACGCTTCATCACAAGTTATGCCATGCCGCGCGCCAGCTACTGGAGCAGACATTACCCGCCATTAAAGACGGTAATATTCTGGAAATCGCCCAGCGCGAAAACGAAGCCACCTGTTTTGGTCGCAGAACGCCAGAAGACAGCTTCCTCAAGTGGCATAAACCGGCAGCAGTATTGCATAACATGGTGCGTGCCGTCGCCGATCCGTGGCCGGGAGCCTTCAGCTATGTTGGTAATCAAAAATTTACCGTCTGGTCGTCACGCGTACATCCTCATACATCCGCAGCGCAGCCGGGAAGCGTGATTTCTGTTGCGCCGTTGCTGATTGCCTGTGGCGATGGCGCGCTGGAAATCGTCACCGGACAGGCGGGCGACGGCATTACTATGCAAGGCTCGCAATTGGCGCAGACACTGGGGCTGGTGCAAGGTTCACGCTTGAATAGCCAGCCTGCCTGCGCCGCCCGACGCCGTACACGGGTACTCATCCTCGGGGTGAATGGCTTTATTGGCAACCATCTGACAGAACGCCTGCTGCGCGAAGATCACTATGAAGTCTACGGTCTGGATATCGGCAGCGATGCGATAAGCCGTTTTCTGAATCATCCGCATTTTCACTTTGTCGAAGGCGATATCAGTATCCATTCCGAATGGATTGAATATCACATCAAAAAATGTGATGTCGTCTTGCCGCTGGTGGCAATAGCCACGCCGATTGAATATACCCGCAACCCGCTGCGCGTCTTTGAACTCGATTTTGAAGAGAATCTACGCATTATCCGTTACTGCGTGAAGTACCGTAAGCGAATTATCTTCCCGTCAACTTCGGAGGTTTACGGGATGTGTAGCGATAAATACTTCGATGAAGATCATTCTAATTTGATTGTCGGGCCGGTAAATAAACCACGCTGGATCTATTCGGTGTCAAAACAACTGCTTGATCGGGTGATCTGGGCGTATGGCGAAAAAGAGGGGTTACAGTTCACCCTCTTCCGCCCGTTTAACTGGATGGGACCACGACTGGATAACCTTAATGCGGCAAGAATCGGCAGCTCCCGCGCTATTACGCAACTCATTCTCAATCTGGTAGAAGGTTCACCGATTAAGCTGATTGATGGCGGAAAACAAAAACGCTGCTTTACTGATATTCGCGATGGTATCGAGGCGTTGTATCGCATTATCGAAAATGCGGGAAATCGCTGCGACGGCGAAATTATCAACATTGGCAATCCTGATAACGAAGCGAGCATTGAGGAACTGGGCGAGATGCTGCTGGCGAGCTTCGAAAAACATCCGCTGCGCCATCACTTCCCACCATTTGCAGGCTTTCGTGTGGTCGAAAGTAGCAGTTACTACGGTAAAGGATATCAGGACGTAGAGCATCGTAAACCGAGCATCCGCAATGCCCGCCGTTGCCTGGACTGGGAACCGAAAATTGATATGCAGGAAACCATCGACGAAACGCTGGATTTTTTCCTGCGCACCGTCGATCTTACGGATAAACAATCATGACCAAAGTAGGCTTACGCATTGATGTCGATACCTTTCGTGGCACCCGTGAAGGCGTGCCACGTCTGCTGGAAATCTTGAGTAAGCATAATATTCAGGCCAGCATTTTTTTCAGCGTCGGCCCGGACAATATGGGCCGCCATCTCTGGCGACTGGTGAAGCCACAGTTTTTGTGGAAGATGCTGCGCTCAAACGCAGCATCGCTTTATGGCTGGGATATTTTGCTGGCGGGTACGGCATGGCCAGGAAAAGAGATTGGTCATGCCAATGCCGATATCATTCGAGAAGCGGCTAAACACCACGAAGTCGGCCTACACGCCTGGGATCATCACGCCTGGCAAGCCCATAGCGGTAACTGGGATCGGCAAACGATGACCGACGATATTGCACGCGGCCTTCGCACCCTGGAAGAAATTATCGGCCAACCGGTAACCTGCTCCGCAGCCGCTGGCTGGCGTGCCGACCAGCAGGTGATCGAAGCAAAAGAAGCGTTCCATTTGCGCTACAACAGCGATTGTCGTGGGGCGATGCCGTTTCGTCCATTGCTCGAATCAGGAAAACCCGGTACTGCGCAAATTCCGGTGACCTTACCCACCTGGGATGAAGTGATTGGTCGGGATGTGAAAGCAGAAGATTTTAACGGTTGGCTACTCAACCGCATCCTGCGAGATAAAGGCACGCCGGTTTATACCATTCATGCAGAAGTTGAAGGCTGTGCTTATCAGCATAATTTTGTGGATCTCCTGAAACGTGCAACCCAGGAAGGCGTAATATTTTGCCCTTTAAGCGAACTATTATCAGAGACGTTGCCGCTCGGGCAAGTTGTTCGCGGAAAAATTGCCGGACGTGAAGGCTGGCTGGGTTGCCAACAAATTGCGGGTAGTCGCTGATGAAATCGGTACGTTACCTTATCGGCCTCATCGCGTTTATTGCCTGCTATTACCTGTTACCGATCAGCACGCGTCTGCTCTGGCAACCAGATGAAACGCGTTATGCGGAAATCAGTCGGGAAATGCTGGCATCCGGCGACTGGATTGTGCCCCATATGTTAGGGCTACGTTATTTCGAAAAACCCATTGCCGGATACTGGATTAACAGTATTGGGCAATGGCTATTTGGCGCAAATAACTTTGGTGTGCGGGCAGGCGTTATCTTTGCGACCCTGTTAACTGCCGCGCTGGTGACCTGGTTTACTCTGCGCTTATGGCGCGATAAACGTCTGGCTCTACTCGCCGCAGTGATTTATCTCTCACTGTTTATTGTCTATGCCATTGGCACTTATGCCGTGCTCGATCCGTTTATTGCATTCTGGCTGGTGGCGGGAATGTGCAGCTTCTGGCTGGCAATGCAGGCACAGACGTGGAAAGGCAAAAGCGCGGGATTTTTACTGCTGGGAATCACCTGCGGCATGGGGGTGATGACCAAAGGTTTTCTCGCCCTTGCCGTGCCGGTATTAAGCGTACTGCCGTGGGTAGCGGCGCAAAAGCGCTGGAAAGATCTCTTTATTTACGGCTGGCTGGCAGTTATCAGTTGCGTACTGACGGTTCTCCCCTGGGGACTGGCGATAGCGCAGCGGGAGCCTGACTTCTGGCACTATTTTTTCTGGGTTGAGCATATTCAACGCTTTGCACTGGATGATGCCCAGCATAAAGCCCCGTTCTGGTATTACGTGCCTGTAATCATTGCCGGTAGCCTGCCGTGGTTAGGATTACTCCCCGGTGCACTGTATGCTGGCTGGAAAAACCGCAATCATTCCGCAACCGTCTATTTGTTGAGCTGGACGGTAATGCCGCTGCTGTTTTTCTCTGTCGCCAAAGGCAAATTACCCACCTATGTTCTTTCCTGCTTTGCACCATTAGCGATGCTGATAGCGCATTACGCTTTGCTGGCGGTAAAAAATAATCCTCTGGCGTTGCGGATGAATGGCTGGATTAACATTGCTTTTGGCGTTACTGGCATTATTGCCACGTTTATATTTTCCCCCTGGGGACCGATGAACACGCCGGTGTGGCAAACGTTCGAGAGCTATAAAGTCTTTTGTGCATGGTCGATTTTTTCGCTATGGGCATTTTTCGGCTGGTATACCTTAACAAACGTCGAAAAAAACTGGCCTTTTGCCGCACTTTGCCCGCTTGGGCTGGCGTTGCTGGTAGGATTTTCAATTCCTGACAGAGTCATGGAAGGAAAACATCCGCAATTTTTTGTCGAGACGACACAAGAATCACTGCAGCCAAGCCGCTATATTCTTACCGATAGCGTCGGCGTTGCTGCTGGTCTGGCATGGAGCCTGAGACGTGATGACATCATCATGTATCGCCAGACAGGGGAATTGAAATACGGCCTAAATTATCCGGATGCGAAAGGGAGATTTGTCAGCGGTGATGAGTTCGCAAACTGGCTTAATCAACATCGTCAGGAGGGGATTATTACACTCGTGCTTTCGGTTGACCGCGATGAAGATGTCAACAGTCTCGCCATTCCACCTGCAGATGCCATCGATCGTCAGGAGCGTCTGGTACTCATTCAGTATCGGCCCAAATGATCTGGATAACATTAGTCTTTGCCAGCTTGCTTAGCGTTGCCGGGCAGTTGTGTCAGAAACAAGCAACCTGCTTTGTGGCGATAAACAAACGGCGCAAACATATCGTGCTGTGGCTGGGACTGGCGCTGGCTTGTCTTGGCCTTGCCATGGTGCTCTGGCTGCTGGTCTTGCAGAACGTACCGGTAGGCATTGCCTACCCGATGTTAAGTCTGAATTTTGTCTGGGTGACGCTGGCTGCAGTAAAACTGTGGCACGAGCCGGTATCACTGCGTCACTGGTGTGGGGTGGCGTTCATTATTGGCGGCATTGTGATCCTCGGGAGTACGGTGTAATGGGCCTGATGTGGGGATTATTCAGCGTCATTATTGCCTCAGCTGCGCAATTAAGCCTGGGTTATGCGGCGAGTCATCTACCGCCGATGACGCACTTATGGGATTTTATCGCGGCGCTGTTAGCTTTTGGCCTGGATGCCCGGATACTGTTACTCGGGCTGCTGGGTTATCTGCTTTCCGTTTTTTGTTGGTATAAAACGCTACATAAACTTGCGTTAAGCAAAGCCTATGCCTTGCTCAGTATGAGTTATGTGCTGGTATGGATTGCATCAATGATACTTCCCGGCTGGGAAGGAACTTTTTCTCTGAAGGCACTACTGGGAGTAGCCTGTATTATGAGTGGGTTGATGCTGATTTTCCTGCCCACGACAAAACAACGTTACTGAGTTTTCTCAGCCGATTGACACTGCCGTTCCCACTCATCGGGGCTGTAGCTGCATGCCGAGAGGACTTTCACCGTATGTAGCTTTTCACGATTAATGCAGTAAAGCGCATTCTGCAAAGGGGAGAGTAAATCGCCCACTTTCACGGCGAAGTCACTCTTCACTTCGGCGATCATTTTTATCGCGCCGCCAGCATCGCAGAGCATAAGTACATGTCTGTTATCTTGTTTATCGCAGCACGATTTTTTGACCAGCCATTCCATTGCATTATCCTGTTTGCTAAGAGTTTTCACATCAATTTACAGATTAACAGATAAACTCTTTATCAACGGCAATGGAATGGCAGAAATGAGAAGTGCAACGGATGGTTAATTATTGCTGGCGTTGCACCCACTCTTTTAGCGCCTGACGTGAAATTTTAATACCGCCGTTTTTCAGCTCCGGCGGCAAAGTCAGCCAGCGCACCGGTTGTTGAAAACGGGCCAGCTTATCTTTCACCCATTCGCCAAGATCAACGCTTTGATGGTCATACTCCACCACCGCTACCGGTCGATGACCAAACTCCTTGTCAGCAACGGGAACGATAAACACCTGCAAAACCGCAGGATGTGCAGCAATAACGCGCTCGACTTCTTCTGGCTGAATGCCTTCGCCACCACTGAAGAACAGATTATCTAAGCGCCCGACAATGGTCAGTTTACCGTTATGCATCTCGCCGCGATCGCGCGTAGCGTACCAGCCTTCGTCATTGAGCAGCGGCACCAGTTGTCCGTTACGCCAGTAACCTTCTGCCATGCTGGCAGCCCGCAGCCACACTTCATCGTTAACGATTTTCACTTCCCGACCGGGCAGCGGCGAACCGACGTCCGCCAGACCGTCGGCTTCTTTCGCACACACCGTGGAAGCAAACTCGGTCAGACCATAGCCACAAAAGCAACGAATACCCTGCTCGCGCGCCTGTTCCGTCAACTCGACCGGGATCGCCGCGCCGCCAAGCAACACTGCTTTCAGGGAAACGGAACTGCGGTTAACCAGCAAACGCCAGAGCTGCGTCGGCACCAGCGATGCGTGAGTACAGCCTGCCAGCATTTGCTCCAATGGCTGTTTATCACGTACCGTCATCCGCGCACCAGCGTATAACCAGCGCCACATAATTCCCTGACCGGAGACGTGAAACAGCGGTAAAGAGAGCAACCAGTCATCGTGCTCGCCAAACGGTATCAGCGATAACACACCTTGCGCACTGGCAAGATGGGCCTGATAAGTATGAACAGCGGCTTTCGGCAAACCGGTAGAGCCGGAGGTCAACGTCATTGAGCACAGACGCGTCGGCTGCCACGCAGCGGCATGTACGCCTTCAACCTGCTGAATATGCAGCGATGTTAACGCCGAAAATGTGTTTTCCCCTTCCGGCACCAGCGCAAATTGCAGCGTCAGATTGGGCAACAACTCCTCAAGTAACGGTTGCGGCAGCTGTGGATTCACGGGCAGCACCCGCGCCCCGCATTGCAGTAACGCCAGCCAGGCCAGCAGCGTTTGCGGCGAATTCCACGCCCGCAACATCACGCCGCTGCCCTCAACAACGCCCTGCGCCGCAAAGCCTGAGGCTAATTCATCGACGCGAGCACAAAGCTCGCGCCAGTTGAGTTGCTCGTCATTGAGGCGTAAGGCGATGGCTTCTCCCCGCACTTGCCGCCAATGACGCCACGGCCAGTCAGAGAAGATCATAACAACCGCTCCAGTGCATCAACGTCGACAAAAGGCAGCGTGCTACCCGGCCAGCGACGAACCTGCTGCGCCTGCATCAGATCCAGCGTGTCCAGCCCCGGAATGGTGTCTGGTGTTAACCAGGCAGCAATCCGCGCCAGTTGCGTTAAGCCTAAGCTCGACTCAATAGATGAACTGATCACCGCCGTCAGCCCCAGCGCGTGCGCCGCCTGCACCTGCTCGCGCACTTTCTCCAGGCTGCCCGTAAGCGTGGGTTTGATCACCACCGCTCGCACGCCTTCTTCCGCCACAAAGGCAAAATCCGGCTCACGCAGGCTTTCATCCCAGGCAATGGCAATACCCGTTTCACGGGCAAAGGCGCGGGAATCCTCGCGGGTTTTGCACGGTTCTTCGAGAAACGCGATGCGGGGGCGATAATCCGGGTTAACGTATTTGGCAAACTGCTGGCCTTTCAGCGGTGTCCAGGCGCGATTCGCGTCAAGACGCAAATGCAGATCCGGAATGGCCTCCAGCAACAGATTCACCACCATGCCGTCGCGCACCGCTTCGTACAATCCCACCTTGACCTTCGCCACTTTCTCGCCAGGCATATCGGCAAGTTTCAGGATCAGATCGTCCGGATCGCCATTACACAGTGGTGCCGCACGATAATTGGCCGCCTGCGGGAGCGTGTCTGCCAGCTCAGCCAATGCACAGCTTACGCCAAAGGCGACGGAAGGCATTTGCGGTAATTCGCAATCACCTGCCAGCCAGTTATTTACCCAGGCAAGCAGCGCACTTTGCGCCTCTTCCCAGGTTTCCTGACTGAAGCCCGGCAGTGGGGAGCTCTCCCCCCACCCTTCGCGCTCGCCCTCACGCAGGCAAACATACAGCCCGTCGCGAGTTTTTAACCGCCTGTCGCGCAGAACCACCCCCGCGTCCATGGGGATCTGCCAGCGGTATACCTGCGCGCTACGCATTACGGATTCCGTTTAAATTTGCTGAAGTCAGGCTGACGTTTCTGGTTGAAGGCGTTGCGACCTTCCTGCCCTTCTTCCGTCATGTAGAACAGCATGGTGGCGTTGCCCGCCAGTTCCTGCAGACCCGCCTGACCGTCACAGTCGGCGTTCAGCGCAGCTTTCAGGCAGCGCAGCGCCATCGGGCTGTTTTGCAGCATTTCACGGCACCAGCGCACGGTTTCTTTTTCCAGATCCGCCAGCGGCACCACGGTGTTGACAAGGCCCATATCCAGCGCCTGTTTCGCGTCGTACTGACGGCACAGGAACCAGATTTCACGCGCTTTTTTCTGCCCAACAATGCGCGCCATATAGGAAGCGCCCCAGCCGCCATCGAAGGAACCGACTTTCGGGCCAGTCTGACCGAAGATGGCGTTTTCCGCCGCGATGGTCAGGTCGCACATCATGTGCAGAACGTGACCGCCGCCGATGGAGTAACCCGCTACCATCGCGACAACCGGTTTCGGACAGGTACGGATCTGACGCTGGAAGTCCAGCACATTCAGATGATGTACGCCGGAATCATCTTTATAGCCGCCGTAATCGCCACGCACTTTCTGGTCGCCACCAGAGCAGAACGCTTTATCGCCTGCACCAGTCAGAATAATTACGCCGATGTTATCGTCATAACGCGCATCTGCCAGTGCCTGGATCATCTCTTTTACCGTCAGAGGACGAAAGGCATTGCGCACCTGCGGACGATTAATGGTGATTTTTGCGATACCGTCGGTGGATTTTTCATAACGAATGTCCTCGAAACCTTCGGAGCAGTCGTGCCATTCAACCGGTGCGTAAAGCATTGCTTCATCAGGATAAATCATATTGTGTCCTTTAGTCAGAAACGCAAGATCTGCGCCAGACTTGCGATTACGCCAGCGGGATTTTCCCGGTGCGCGTTATGTCCGGCGCGAGGAATGACATGGCAGTCGGCAGCCAGTTCCGCCGCCAGAGCGCGGAATTTGCTGTCACGTTCACCACATAAATAATAAAACGCAAATGTGCGGGCGCTAAGGTTAGCACGTAAATCAGGCTGGACGGCGAGAGAAGTCGCCTCCAGCATGGCGGCAAGGGTTGCGCCATTATTGTTGTTGCGCAGCGCCACCAGCTCCCGGCGTTGGTCGTCATTGAGCGAGGCAAAAACAGGCTGTTGATACCAGTCGGTAAACACCGCCGTTAACGGTTCTGAGCGAAAACGCTGCGCCCACTGGCGATCGGAAAGCAGACGTTCCGTGCGTTGTTCAGCACTTTGCAGCCCGGGATGCCCACCTTCGACAATCACGCCACAAAGCCCCGCCATCCCCTGGCAAGCCGCCATCATCGCCACCCGTCCGCCGAGTGAGTACCCCACCAGCCAGAAGTTAAGGATGTTGTAACTAACCAGAGTTTTACGCAGTAAGCCGGTGACATCAGCAAATCCATCGACGCTAATTGCCGCCGAACCGCCGTGACCAGGGAGATCAACATACAACCGTGAGTAGTCGGCAAACGCCTCGCCCACTTCTTGCCATTCGTGGCAATCGCCGGAAAAACCGTGCAAAAACACCAGCCAGGGTAAACCTGGTTTGCCGTGTTTTGCCTGCGCGTGCAGGATCATAAATGGCTTACCTGCGCCAGAAGTTGCTGGAGCGTTTGCGCACCATCGGTGTCGTTAACCACCATTTCAATTACCGTGGTGGTCGGCGTGCGCCAGGCGTCGGCAAGTGCCGTTTCAAGTTCCTGCCAGTTTTGCGGACGATGATATTTCAGCTCGAACATCGCGGCGGCGTGCTCAAAATGGACGTTTTGCGGCATCAGATAGAAACGCTCACGCTCGCTTTTCGGTGTCGGCAGCAGCGAGAAAATTTGCCCGCCGTTGTTGTTCACCACAATTAATACCAGCGGCGCGGAAACCTGGCGCAATAGCGCCAGCGCGTTGAGATCGTAAAGTGCTGAGAGATCGCCCACAATCGCCAGCGTCGGTTTGCCACTGGCCCGCTGAACGCCTGCGGCAGTAGATAGCAGCCCGTCAATACCGCTGGCCCCACGGTTGCTATACACCGGGTAACCCGCCGGAAGTTGCGAGAGCGCATCGATCAGACGTACCACCAGGCTGTTGCCAACAAACAGTTGCCCCTGTTCCGGCAAATAGTCGCTGATGCGATGCGCCAGTTGCGCTTCGCCAAACGCATCGCGACGGGCAATAACCGCCTGCATTGCCTGTTCCGCCAGGCGCGGGATTTCAACGCACCAGGGCTGGCGTTTTTCTGCCGGATGCAGCTCCAGCCAGTCGGCAATATTGGCAATTAAGCGGCGTCCGCGATGGTGTGCCGGATCAAGTCGACCTTCAATGTCATCAACAATCCAGTACTCTTCTGGTTCACAGCTTGCCTGCCATTGCAGGAGCCGTTTGCCCGTCAGGCTGCTGCCCAGTTGCACCACAATCTGCGCCTGTTGCAGTTCGCTGGTCGCTTTGGCATTGCCTAACCAGAGATCGGCACACGGCAGCGGCTGTCCGGTTTGCGACAGGACGTCGCCAATCAGCGGCCAGCCAAGAGTTTGCGCCCACAGAGCAACTTTTTTGCCCTCTTCCGCACTCATGCGACCAGCAACTACCACGCCGCGCTTTTGTCGCCAGAAGAACCAGTCACGCTGTTTTTCACTTTCCAGACGAGGCGCTTCACGCAGCCACGGTTTATCGTCCTGCCACCAGTCGCCAAGACGCTGTTGCCAACTAAGCCCGGTGTCGTCCATCTCGCCATATAGCGGTTCAGCAAACGGGCAGTTGATATGGACTCCTCCAGCATGAAGCGTACCAAGGGCGTGGTCGATAGTAGAGACCAGCCAACGGGCAGAAATATCCTGCGTCGGGCGCGGCAGTGAAATGCTATGCGTAGGATGAGAGGCGAACATTCCCGGTTGACGAATCGCCTGATTCGCACCGCAGTCAATGAGCTCCGGCGGGCGATCGGCAGTTAGCAGGATCAGTTTTTCTCCGGTTAACCCAGCTTCAATCAATGCCGGATAGAGATTCGCAACCGCCGTACCGGAGGTCACTATCACCGCCACCGGCTGCTTGCTGACTTTCGCCAGCCCCAGCGCCAGATGCCCCAGTCCACGCTCATCAAAATGGGTGTGGTGAATGAATGCGGAATTCTCCGCTGCCGCTAACGTTAACGGTGTAGAACGCGAGCCAGGGGCGATACAAATGTGTCTGACGCCGTGACGCGTTAATGCTTCCAGAATGACCGCCGCCCAGCGTCGGTTAAATGCGCTTACTGACATGAGTTTGTCCGGTATCAATATTGCGGCTAAGTATAAGGAGCTACAAAAATAGATTATTGATATGAATCGGTAATGATGCGACTCATTACTATTCCATTTGTAATAAAGTACGCAGCCCTGCCGCTTTGTTGTCGATTTCCTGCCACTCTTGCTCGGGGTCGGAGCCACGGACAATGCCCGCGCCAGCATATAACCGCACGACATTGCCGCTAATTTTTGCTGAGCGCAGGGAAACGCAGAATTCGCTTTGTTGTAACGAAAGATAGCCCGCGGAACCGGCATACCATTCACGGGTGAACGGTTCGTGACGGGCGATAAACTGCCGCGCCAGGTCACGCGGTAAGCCCGCAACCGCGGCCGTTGGCTGCAACTGATGTAAACAGATCACATCATCCGCTTTGTTGAGTGAAGTCCAGATACAGCGGCGCAGATGCTGCACTTTACGCAGACGCAGTACCTGCGGCGGTAAAACATCCAGCGTCTGGGTATCGGCCTGCAATCGTTGGCAAATATCTTCCACCACCAGCATGTTCTCGCGCTGGTTTTTATCATCCGCCATCAGCCACTCGCCCAACTGCTGCGCCTGCTTATCATCAGGATGATTTGCTACCGTTCCCGCCAGCGCTTCAGTACGCAGCGCTTTGGCACGCCGCCGCCATAGCCGCTCAGGAGACGACCCCAGAAACGCGGTCTCGCCATCAAAGGCCATAAAGAAATGATAGCAGTTCAGATTGAGCCGACGGCTGGCTGCCATCATCGCCGCTGCGTTAACCGGGCTTGCAAAATGCAGGTCGGTCGCCCGTGCAAGAACGACTTTGTCGAGTTCACCTTCGGTGATGGTTTTCGTTGCCAGTTCGATTAATTGCGTCCAGACCGTTTTGTCCGGCCAGTGTTGTTCTCGCGTGGTGGTTAAATGTAACCCTGGCAGGGACTTGATACTCACCAGTGTGGCGATAAATTCTTTTGCCTTTATCGCATCGTGCTGAAGGGAGCTTTCGCTGAATAGCGTCAGCCGCAGCGTGGCTTTACCGCCACAGCGTCGCCATTCCAGTCGTGGTAAAAGTAAATTGCCCTGCGACGGGTCAAACGCATTCAGCCCCCAGATGCGTAAGTCGGCATGTTCCGGGTGCTGGTGAAGAAAACGTTGCGCCTGGTCCAACGAGGTAAAATGGGTAATCGCGCCCAGGACGGCAGCTTCTTCATCACCATTACGTTGTTGCCAGTAGAATTGCGGATACGTTTGCTGACTGGCCAGCCAGCTCAAGGCATCAAAAGCATCTTTGAGAGGGAAAGGAGTATCAATAACCCGAATGCCGGGTGTCGCTGGAATCTCTTGCGACAAAAGGCGCAGTAGATTTTCCAGCGCCGTAGTGAGTGATTGCACGCGGACCTCTCCCTGTTAAAAGCCTCACATTATACGGGGTACTACAAAAAAAATGCAGTACCCCGGTGTAGGGAGGTTTTAACGGCGTGCCAGCAACAGTCCTAATACCAGCCCAACGGCCGCGCCCACCCCAATTCCTTGCCAGGGTTTTTCGTGGACGTAGTCATCAGCACGATAAACAGCCTGCTTCGCCCGATAGTAATAACTGTCTGAAGCCTGGCTAACCCGTTTTTTCACATCATCCAGCGCTTTTTCTGCACGCGCTTTCAGCTCAACATATTTCTGATCGGCGGGATCGCCAGAGGAGCGGAGCACCTCTTCCAGTGTTTCACTAAGCAGCGTCAGGTCGTCATCGATACGTGTATCACCAAACTGATTAGACATTCTCGTTCTCCATTTGCGTAAAACCTGTCACTAACTATAGACAATGGTTATTGATTACGCCTGAATTACCTCGCGTGCCATCCCAATGTGTGGGATACCATCTTCTTCATAGACTTCCGTCACAGGGATAAAGCCAAAACTTTGGTAGAAGTTTTGCAGATGCGCCTGCGCCCCGAGGTAAACAGGTTTATCAGGCCAGTGACGCGTACATGTTTCGAGTGTTTTACTCATCAGCTGCTGCCCCACTTTTTCGCCACGCAACGCTTCACTGACAATCACCCGACCTATAACGACCGGCTCAAGATCATCATCACTTTTCAGAATCCTCGCATACGCCACCAGTTCATCATTTTTCCAACCGAGAATATGGCGATTATCCCCCGTCAAATCATCACCATCGATATCCTGATAAGGGCAATTCTGCTCGACAACAAACACCGCGCAACGCAGTTGTAATAAGGCATAAAGCTGGGAAACCGATAATTCAGAGTGATGCAGATCTTGCCATTCAATCATAATGCTCTCCTTTTAGATGTATGCCTTATACTAGCCGGAATATTTTTTGAAACGTGATGAACTCATGGAATTAATTTTTTTAGGTACTTCAGCCGGTGTGCCAACCCGTACGCGCAATGTCACGGCAATATTGCTTAACCTGCAACATCCGACCCGGAGCGGTCTTTGGTTGTTTGACTGCGGTGAAGGCACCCAGCATCAGCTACTGCATACCGCCTTTAACCCTGGAAAACTGGACAAGATTTTTATCAGTCACCTTCATGGCGATCATCTCTTTGGTTTACCCGGCTTGCTGTGCAGTCGTTCTATGTCTGGTATTGTCCAACCCTTAACGATTTATGGTCCGCAAGGTCTCCGTGAATTTGTGGAGACTGCGCTGCGGATTAGCGGCTCATGGACCGATTATCCGCTGGAAATTGTCGAAATTGGCGCTGGCGAAATTTTCGATGATGGCCTGCGCAAAGTAACCGCTTATCCGCTGGAACACCCACTGGAATGTTATGGCTATCGTATTGAAGAACATGATAAACCGGGTGCATTAAATGCCCAGGCATTAAAAGCTGCTGGCGTGCCGCCTGGCCCACTGTTTCAGGCATTAAAAGCGGGCAAAACAATCACGCTGGAAGATGGAAGGCAGATTAACGGCGCAGATTACTTAGCTGCTCCAGTGCCAGGTAAAGCGCTCGCTATTTTCGGTGATACCGGCCCCTGCGATGCCGCACTTGACCTGGCTAAAGGCGTCGATGTCATGGTACACGAAGCGACGTTGGATATAACCATGGAAGCCAAAGCCAATAGTCGCGGCCACAGCTCTACACGCCAGGCTGCGACACTGGCCCGTGAGGCTGGAGTCGGTAAGCTAATCATTACCCACGTCAGCTCGCGCTATGATGACAAAGGTTGTCAGCACCTGTTACGTGAATGTCGGTCAATTTTCCCGGCGACTGAACTGGCGCATGATTTCACCGTGTTTAACGTTTAACTCTGCTTCCTACTAAAAACAGGGCGAAACTTGCCCTGTTATCGCAACCCGCGCCACATATATCCACCCACACGGGCATATTGAGCGATTTTTGATATTTATTCATCTCCGCACGCACTATATTCAGAGCAATAAGTTGCCTCTTTTTATCTTCATTCAGCACAACCTTTGCAACTAAAAGGAGCCTATGATGGTTACAGTTGTCAGCAATTATTGTCAATTATCTCAAACACAACTCAATCAGACATTTGCAGAAAAATTTACTGTGACCGAGGAATTACTGCAATCTTTAAAAAAAACAGCGTTATCCGGAGATGAAGAAAGCATTGAGTTACTGCATAATATTGCGTTAGGTTATGATGAATTTGGAAAAAAAGCCGAAGATATTCTTTATCATATTGTTAGAAACCCAACAAATGAAACCCTATCGATTATCCGACTTATCAAAAATGCCTGTTTAAAATTATATAATTTGGCACATACCGCAACCAACTCCCCCCTTAAACCAGCTGGTCCGGATAATTCAGATGATCTCCTGTTCAAAAAGCTATTCTCCCCGTCAAAATTAATGACAATTATCGGTGATGATATTCCTCTTATATCTGAAAAACAGTCGCTTTCAAAGGTACTTTTAAATGATAAGAATAATGAACTGAGCGATGGTACAAACTTCTGGGATAAAAATCGTCAATTAACCACGGATGAAATAGATTGCTATCTTCAGAAGATCGCCGCTAATGCAAAAAATACTCAAGTCAATTATCCTACTGGTCTCTACCTCCCCGATTCCAACAGCACTTACCTGGAAATCGCTCTCAATGATAATATTAAGAGCGATCCATCATGGCCGAAAGAAGTCCAGTTATTCCCCATAAATACTGGCGGACACTGGATATTAGTTTCGCTACAAAAAATAGTTAATGAAAAAAATAACACACAACAAATAAAATGCGTCATATTCAACTCATTACGTGCACTAGGCCATGATAAAGAAAATTCACTTAAGCGTGTCATTAATAGTTTCAATTCTAAATTCATGGGAGAAATGCCGAATAATAAGAATATAACAGATCATTTAACTGAACAAGAGATAACATTTTTACATGCCGATCTTCAGCAATACTTAAGCCAAAGTTGCGGTGCATTTGTGTGCATGGCAGCCAAAGAAGTAATTGAACAAAGGGAAAGCAATTCTGACAGCGCTCCCTATACGTTATTAAAAAACTATGCTGACAGATTTAAAAAATATTCAGCAGAAGAGCAGTACGAAATTGATTTTCAACATCGACTGACAAACAGAAATTGTTATTTAGATAAATATAGCGATGCAAATATCAATCATTATTATAGAAACTTAGAAATAAAATATTCACAACCCAAAAATAGAGCATCAGGAAAAAGAGTAAGTTAACATCATTGTTAATTAATTCGACCAGTCAGTAAATATGCTGACTGGTCGAACATAGTTTGCTAAAAAGTCATCACTGACTGATGCCAGTCACACCATCCGCCAGTTCAATCTGCGGGTATTTCCAGCGTATCGCGGCACGCGATTGCTGGTCTGTTGATGTAGTGGATTGTTATTGCTGTCTTTTCTTACCCTCAGATTTCTGCACCCTGTCAATTCAATCTACCAATAAATAACATAATTATTTTTTATTTCTCATATGAATTCCTTTTTAAAATAGCGAACCCACTGAAAAAATACTTTTTGTATATTCCTACCAACCGTAATAAAATAAACGCTCATAACTCATTATAAATAATAATGAAATAACGCCCTTTATTGATAATTTACATATGAAAAAAATAACACCTCTTTGTTTTATATCATTACTACTATCACTTCCTTTTATTATTTTTTACCAACCCTGGGTCAATGCATTACCGCCAACGCCCCGACACGCAAGTCCTGAGCAATTAGAAAAAACAGTTCGTTATCTTACACAAACTGTGCATCCCCGTAGTGCCGACAATATTGATAATCTGAAAAGGTCCGCAGAGTATATAAAAGAGGTCTTTATCAGTAGCGGTGCCAGAGTTACCGCGCAGGACGTCCCCATTACGGGAGGTCCCTACAAAAACATTGTTGCTGATTATGGTCCTGCCGATGGACCGCTGATTATTATTGGTGCGCACTATGACTCTGTCAGCAGTTATGAAAACGATCAATTGACCTATACGCCGGGCGCGGATGATAACGCCAGCGGCGTGGCAGGATTACTCGAACTGGCACGTTTGTTACAGCAGCAAGCACCGAAAACTGGCGTGCAGCTGGTCGCCTATGCGTCGGAAGAACCGCCCTTCTTTCGTAGCGATGAAATGGGGAGCGCGGTACATGCAGCTTCGCTTGAGCGTCCAGTTAGATTAATGATAGCGCTGGAGATGATTGGCTATTACGACTCTGCGCCTGGTAGTCAGGATTACCCTTACCCGGCAATGTCCTGGCTTTATCCCGATCGGGGAGACTTTATTGCCGTGGTCGGCAGAATGCAGGATATCAACGCCGTTCGTCAGCTAAAAGCGGCATTGTCGTCATCTCAGGATTTATCTGTTTATTCTATGAATGCCCCAGGGTTTATTCCCGGTATTGATTTCTCTGATCACCTTAATTATTGGCAACACGATATTCCCGCCGTAATGATTACCGACACCGCTTTTTATCGTAATAAACAATACCACTTGCCCGGTGATACCGCAGACAGATTGAATTATCAGAAAATGGCTCAGGTCGTGGATGGTGTTATCACCTTGTTATACAACAGTAAACAATAAAATTTTCTCGAGGCGGGTCCAGAAAAAGCAACATGCGCATTTTATTTTCCCTCATCTGTTTTAAGATGCGAAACATGAAATTCAACGGAGGAAAAATAAATGGGAATGATTGGCTATTTTGCGGAAATCGACTCAGAAAAGATTAACCAACTGCTTGAGTCAGCTGAAAAACCTTTAATGGACAATATTCATGACACGCTTTCAGGATTACGCCGACTGGATATTGATAAACGCTGGGATTTTTTACATTTTGGCCTGACGGGCACCTCTGCTTTTGATCCAGCTAAGAATGATCCGCTGAGTCGTGCTGTGCTTGGTGAACACAGCCTCGAAGATGGCATAGATGGTTTCCTGGGGTTGACCTGGAATCAGGAGTTAGCTGCGACAATCGACCGACTGGAAGCTCTTGACCGAAATGTGCTGCGTAAACAGTTTTCCATTAAACGACTCAATGAAATGGAGATTTATCCGGGAGTGACCTTTTCAGAAGAGTTAGAGGGGCAACTCTTTGCCTCGATTATGCTCGATATGGAAAAGCTGATTAGTGCGTACAGACGTATGCTGCGACAAGGGAATCATGCGCTGACGGTTATTGTTGGGTGATTTAGTTGGCAGCAGAATTGAAGGTTGATGTATAAAGTTTAAATGAAACATTCGTTCTAAAAGCTGGATGTGATGCAGAAATGTTTTATCCAGCTTACGAATGATTTAACTTCGTTTTAGACTGAAGCATAAGGATTTAAGGTTATTGGGATGAAATTAAACAAGGCATTGGACTACACATTTCTGGTTAACAAATTAAAAGCGCAAGGAATTACATTCTATGCAGGTTTGAGTGAGGCCGAGATTTCTGCCATTGAGCAAACTTTTAATTTCTGCTTTCCACTCGATTTTAAAGCATTTTTGCATACTGCTTTGCCAGCGTCGGAAGGTTTTATTCACTGGCGGCAAGCGCTGCACTCAGCAAAAATGGAACACGATGTGAAGCAGACATTTAAAACCCCTTTAGAGGGTGTATTATACGATGTTATAAAAAATAATTTCTGGCTTGATGTATGGGGAGAAAAACCCCTTAATTTAGATTCACGCAAAGATCATTTTGATAAAATTTCAAACCAATGCCCGGTTTTGATTCCTTTGTATAAGCATCGTTATATGTCTACTTCTTATACTGGTGGTAATCCCGTGTATTCAGTATATAACAGCGATATCATCTGTGCTGGCAACGATCTGGCATCCTGGATGAAAACGGAATTCAACCTGGCATTACCTCAACATTACCAGGCAGATAAAAAACCAGTTCATTTTTGGGATGATTTTTTATAAATCGTGTCCGTTGTGGCGACGTGGGAAAATCTCAATATTATCCTTTACAAATTGCAGTAATATAGCGTCGGCTTCACTATCCAGTTGTTCACAGTGCTTCATAAATTTTTTAAATTTATCATCTTTAATGATGTTATTATGGTCTTTGCCTTGTGCTCTTAACTCATCATAACGATTTCTCGCCACAACAATAACTTCAGCCATTTCATCTAAGCCTACTACCTGTAATTGTTGGGGGACATTTTCCATCTCATAATATAACGCACTATCCAGCCCTTCCCATCCCCAATAGTTACGCCATTCACATACCAGCATAAAGGCTTGTAATTGTGGAGGCAGCGATTGGAATGCCTTAAAACCAAACCAAAATTTGCATGTCAGATTCCATTCATATGTTATTGCTAATTCTATATTACTTAAAGCATCTCCGGCATCCTTATTTTTACGTATAATCAGTTCCGTCAGTGTATAACGCTGTTCATCAATACGCCGAAGAGCTTCTGCCATATCGTAGTTTGCCGCCAGCAAAACATTCTCTGCCTCCTGATGAGTGACGTCTACTTTTGCCGTCAATATATTGATTTGGTCAATATGAAACAACTTAATGGCTTCATCAACATCACCACCCGTCTTCTCTAACAAACGCCTGGCAGCCTGGATACCGACAGGTACGTTCTCCCGAAGTGTGCGAATCTCACTTAACCATTCCATTGGTTTTCCTTGTGTATTGTATTAGGAAGTGAATCATTATACTTCGACGCAGATATAGATTTATATGTTCTTTTTATTAGCAACAATTAACACCATAAAAAAACCGCCGAAATCGGCGGTTTTTTTACATCAACACTCAACCTTACATCAGCGGCATTGCTAACCGAACAATGCTAATCAGCGGTTGTGGCCATACACCCAGCACCAGTACCAACAGTGCAGAGATCAGCACCACGATACCACCTGCGCTGTACTGCCAGTTTGACGGTGCATCGCGACCCGGTTGCTCCGGGGCGTGCAGGTATAAGCTCACCGCTACGCGCAGGTAGTAGTAGAGGCCGATTGCCGAACCGACAACCACGGCACCCACCAGCCACCACAAGTGTGCCTGGACACCGACCGCCAGCACGTAGAACTTACCGATAAAGCCCAGCGTCATCGGGATACCGGCCAGAGACAGCATCATCACCGTCATCACCGCCGCGAGGATCGGACGATGCCAGAACAGACCGCGGTAAGAGAACAGGGAATCAGCATCCGGGCCACGATACGGGCTGGACATCAGGCTGACCACGCCGAACGCGCCTAGGCTGCTGAACAGATAACCGGCCAGGTAAACCCCTACCGCTTCCATCGACATCTCGCCAGTTTGCAGCGCAATCAGCGCCACCAGCAGATAGCCGAGGTGAGAGATAGATGAGTAACCGAGCAGACGTTTGATATTGGTCTGGCTCAGCGCCATCAGGTTACCGAAGATGATAGAGGCAAAGGCGATAATCGCCAGCACCACGCGAATCGCTTCGCTGTCACCCACCGGTGCGTAGAGGAACAGACGCATCACCACGCCGAAGATAGCGATTTTGCTCGCCGTCGCCAGGAAGGTAGAAACCGGCGCAGGCGCGCCCTGGTATACGTCTGGCGTCCACAGGTGGAACGGCACCAGAGAGAGCTTGAAGCCGAGGCCGACAATCATCAGGCCAAAACCTGCCAGCAACAGCGGCTCGTTGAGCATGCCGTCGCCGAGGTTTTTACCCAGTGCAACGAACGACAGGTCGCCAGACTGCGCGTACACCAGTGCCATACCAAACAGCAGGAAAGAAGATGCTGCAGCAGAAAGGATGGTGTATTTGATACTGGCTTCCAGCGAACGTTTCTGGCGGAAAGCGTAACCGACCAGGCCAAACAGCGGCAGAGAGATCAGTTCAATACCGAGGAACAGAGACGCCAGGTGATTGGCATTCGCCAGCAGGATCCCGCCCAGAGCGGCAATTAACACCAACAGGTAGAACTCGTCCTTGTTGTCGTTATAGCCTTCAAGCCACGGGTAGGCGAAAGTACAGGTGGCGAGGCTCGCCAACAATACCAGCCCGGTGTAAAGCATGGCGAAACCATCAACGCGCATCAGCGGCGTAACGTCCATAGCGCCCGCCTGGCCGACAAACCAGAGCGAAACCAGCGCCGCGTTAAGCCCAATAACCGAGAGCGTAGCGTTGAGGAAATGATTGCGTCGCCACGCAATGGAGAGCATCACAACCACCACCGTCAAGCCGACGATCAGCAACGGTAGCAGTGCGATCAGGTTTTGTGGAGTTATTGTCATGGCGATTTACGGCCTTGTAGTAGTAACGGAATTAACAAACCACTGCTGGATATTGCCAATCGCGGAGTGCGAGGTATCCAGAATCGGCTGCGGATAGAAGCCCAGCAGTACCAGCAGCACCACCAGCAACAGGATCATAAACAGCTCACGCAGCGACATCCCTGGCAGTTCCTGGCTGGCAATCTGGCTTTTCGCTTTACCGAAGTAAGCTCGATGAAGCATCGCCAGCGAATAAACAGAAGCAAAGACCAGCCCGAAGGTAGAGATAACGGTAATCATCGGGACAACCTGGAAGCTGCCGAACAGGATCATAAATTCGCCGACGAAGTTACCGGTGCCTGGCATCCCAAGCGTTGCCACTGCAAAGAACAGCGACAGTGCTGGCAGCCATTTCATTTTGCTCCACAGACCGCCCATCATGCGCATATCGCGGGTGTGGATACGTTCATAAAGCTGACCGCAGAGAATAAACAGACCCGCCGCCGACAAGCCGTGAGCAATCATCTGAATGACCGCGCCCTGGTAGGCTAACTGGCTGCCGGTGTAGATAGCAATCAGCACGAAGCCCATGTGGGAAACCGAGGTGTAGGCGATCAGACGTTTGATATCGGTCTGGGCGAAGGCCATCCACGCACCGTAGAAGATGCCGATAACACCCAACCACATGGCGATTGGCGCGAACTCTGCCGACGCGTTCGGAAACAGTGGCAGAGAGAAACGCAGCAAACCGTAAGCGGCGGTTTTCAGCAAGATCCCCGCGAGGTCAACGGAACCGGCAGTCGGTGCCTGAGAGTGCGCATCCGGCAGCCAGCCATGCAGCGGAACCACCGGCATTTTCACCGCAAATGCGATGAAGAAGCCCAGCATCAGCAGGTATTCCACGCCGTTAGACATCGGCGTATTCAGCAGCTCTTCATAATTGAAGGTCCAGACGCCGGTCGCATTGTAGTGAACAAAAACCAGCGCCAGGATAGCAATCAACATCACCAGACCACTCGCCTGGGTGTAAATGAAGAACTTGGTTGCCGCCGTGATACGCGTTTTACCGTCAGAAGCTTTATGCCCCCACAGTGCGATCAGGAAGTACATCGGCACCAGCATCATTTCCCAGAAGAAGAAGAACAGGAACATGTCGATGGCAAGGAACACGCCGATAACGCCGCCCAGGATCCACATCAGGTTGAGGTGGAAGAAGCCCTGATATTTTTCGATCTCTTTCCACGAACAAAGTACCGCCAGCACGCCGAGCAGACCGGTCAGCACGACCATCAGCAGCGACAGACCATCAATGGCGAGATGAATAGAGATACCAAAACGCGGGATCCACGGCATGTCGAATTCAGACTGCCACTGCGGAATTCCGGCAGATTGCGTCAGTGAATAACCGCCCTGCAACCACAGTTGCAGCGACAGCGCCAGCGTCAATCCCATGGTGATCAGCGCGATCCAGCGTGGCACCTTGACGCCAAAGCGTTCGGTCTGCCAGCACAGGAAGCCGCCAATAAAGGGGATTAGTATTAACCAGGGTAATAACATAGCTAAGTATGTCCCTTATATTTACTCCTGCTCAGGCTATCTCACTCGCCAGCCCGAATCCCGGCAGTGCTCGCAATCCTCACGTACTTAAGTACGCTCCGGTTGCTGTGCGCTGGCGGTATCCGGTCTGACTTCGCCGATGACGCCTGTACTTCAGGAACAGTTACCTAAAATTTATTCTTAGTTCACAGACCCGGCGCAACGCCGGGTATATTCACTCAGCCAACAACTCAACGCAGTACCATCAACAGTGCCAGCACCACGACCGCACCGATGCTCATGGATGCCACATACCAGCGCAGGTAGCCGTTCTCACTGAACAGCAGACCTTTACCCGCAAAGCGCGAGAGAACCGCCGGGATGTTCATCATTGAGTTCAGCGGATCGCGTTTCAGCAACCAGGCAATACCCAGGAACGGCTTGACGAACACTTTGTCGTACAGCCAGTCAAAGCCCCAGGCGTTGTACCACCAGGTACCCAGCAGACGGCCCGGCGCACTGTTGGCGATGGAGGTCACCAGAGTACGTTTACCCAGCCACAGCCAGGCTGCCAGCAGAATACCAACCACCGCGACCACGCCAGAGGTAATTTCCAGGGTCAACATGCTGCCGTGCGCTAGTTCCGTAGTTTGCGGAAGCACGCCCTGCAGCGGCGGTACAATCAGTGCGCCAACGAAGGTGGAAAGGATCAGCAGCACAATCAGCGGCAGGCTGTGAGTAATCCCTTTCACGGCGTGAGCGTGAATTTGTTCTTTCCCGTGGAAGACGATGAAAATCATACGGAAGGTGTAGAGAGAGGTCATAAACGCACCGACCAGACCTGCCACCATCAGATTGATATGACCATTCGCCATCGCACCCGCGAGGATCTCATCCTTACTGAAGAAGCCCGCAGTAACCAGCGGCAGTGCCGACAGTGCTGCACCACCCACCAGGAAGCAGAGATAAACCAGCGGAATAGATTTACGCAGACCGCCCATCTTGAAGATGTTCTGTTCGTGATGGCAGGCCAGAATGACGGAACCGGATGCCAGGAACAGCAGCGCTTTAAAGAACGCGTGGGTCATCAAGTGGAAAATCGCCGCATCCCATGCCTGTACGCCAAGCGCGAGGAACATGTAGCCAATCTGGCTCATGGTGGAGTAAGCGAGAACACGTTTGATGTCGGTCTGTACCAGCGCGGCAAAACCGGCCAGCAGCAGCGTAACTGCCCCGACAATACCCACCAGATGCAGAACTTCTGGTGTCATCAGGAACAGGCCGTGGGTACGGGCGATCAGGTAGACACCCGCGGTTACCATTGTTGCAGCGTGGATCAGCGCGGAGACAGGCGTCGGGCCCGCCATCGCGTCGGCAAGCCATGTCTGCAACGGCAGCTGCGCAGATTTACCAACCGCACCGCCCAGCAGCATTAGCGTCGCCCACATCAGCATGTTATTGCCGTCAGCAAAGTGCGCGGGTGCCAGTTCCACCATTTCACGGAAGTTCAGGGTGCCCAGTTCGTTGTAGAGAATGAACAGCGCGAAAGCGAGGAACACGTCACCCACACGGGTCACGACAAACGCTTTCATTGCCGCTGCGCCATTCTTCGGATCGGTGTAATAGAAACCGATCAACAGATAGGAGCACAGGCCCACGCCTTCCCAGCCGAGGTACATCAGCAGCAGGTTGTCGGCAAGAACCAGAACCACCATGCTGGCGATGAACAGGTTGGTGTAGGCGAAGAAGCGAGAGTAGCCCTCCTCACCACGCATATACCAGGAGGCGTACATGTGAATAAGGAAACCGACACCGGTGACCACCGAGAGCATGGTCAGCGACAGGCCGTCCAGCACCAGATTGAAACCGATGTTAAAGTCGCCTACCGACATCCATGTCCACAGCGGCTGGCTGTATGCCTGCTCGCCGTTAGCGAAGAAGTCAACGCCGATAAAGGCGGTTACCAGCGCCGCCAGGCCCACAGAGCCTACGCCCACGATCGCCGAGACATTTTCAGACCAGCGCCCACGGGAGAACGCCAGCAGGACGAAGCCAATCAATGGCAAAATAATGGTTAAGGCAAGCATGTTCATCCGCGCATCTCACTTACTGAATCGATGTTCAGGTTCTGGCGACGACGGTGAAGTTGCAGCAGCAGCGCAAGGCCGATACTCGCTTCCGCCGCCGCGAGGCTGATGGCGAGAATGTACATCACCTGACCGTCGGTCTGACCCCAGTAGCTTCCGGCGACCACAAAGGCCAGCGCAGAGGCGTTAATCATGATTTCCAGACCAATCAGCATAAAGAGCAGATTGCGACGGATAACCAGACCGGTTAAGCCAAGAACGAATAAGATTGCCGCGAGGATCAGTCCATGTTGTAAGGGGATCATGCGTGCTCCTCCGTTTTTCTTTTCGCGCTGTCGTCTTTACGATTGCTCAGCACTTCACCCGCACGCTCTTCACGACCGACGTGGAAGGCCACAACCAGACCAGCCAGCAGCAGCATAGAAGCCAGTTCCACCGCCAGTACGTAAGGCCCGAACAGCGTAATACCCACTGCTTTAGCACTGATTGGCGTACCGTCGATACCCTGATCGTTAACACCGAGAATGGCGTAAACAATCACCACCAGCATGATGGCTGACAAAATTGCCGGACCAATCCACACCTGCGGTTTCAGCCACTGGCGTTCCTGTTCGATTTCCGAACCGCCCAGGTTGAGCATCATCACCACGAACACGAACAGCACCATAATGGCACCCGCGTAGACGATAATTTCCAGCGCACCGGCGAAGTAAGCGCCCAGTGAGAAGAACACCCCGGAAATCGCCAGCAGCGAAATAATCAGGTACAGCAATGCATGTACCGGATTGGTATGGGTGATCACTCGCAAGGTCGCAAGTATGGCTATCAGGCCACAGATATAAAAAGCGAACTCCATTGCCCCTCTCCTTACGGTAACAGGCTCTTGACGTCGATAGGCTTGGCTTCGTTCTCTGCTTCGCCCTTATCTTTGCCGTCGATTGCCATACCTGCCATCCGGTAGAAGTTATATTCCGGGTATTTGCCCGGACCGGAGATCAGCAGATCCTCTTTCTCATAAACCAGATCCTGGCGCTTGTATTCCCCCATTTCGAAATCCGGGGTTAACTGAATCGCCGTGGTCGGACAGGCTTCTTCGCACAGACCACAGAAAATGCAGCGTGAGAAGTTGATGCGGAAAAATTCCGGATACCAGCGACCGTCTTTGGTTTCTGCTTTTTGCAGCGAGATACAGCCGACCGGGCAGGCTACCGCGCAGAGGTTACAGGCTACGCAACGCTCTTCGCCGTCCGGGTCGCGGGTCAGAACGATGCGACCACGATAACGGGGCGGCAGATAGACCGGCTCTTCCGGGTACATTCGCGTTTCGCGTTTGGCGAACGCGTGCAGGCCGATCATCCAGATACTACGAACCTGGGTGCCGAAACCTACTAACAATTCTTTTAAGGTCATGGTCTTAGTGCCCCTTATTGCGCCTGCCAGAGAATGACAGCCGCCGTTACCAGCAAGTTGATCAGCGTCAGCGGCAGGCAGATTTTCCAGCCGAAGGACATTACCTGGTCATAACGCGGACGCGGTAACGACGCACGAATCAAAATGAACATCATCATAAAGAACGCGGTTTTCAGCGCGAACCAGATGAATGGCGGTAAGAACGGGCCTTGCCAGCCACCGAAGAACAGCGTCACCATCAATGCGGAGATGGTCACAATCCCGATGTATTCGCCCACGAAGAACAGACCGAACTTCATGCCGGAATATTCAATGTGGTAACCATCCGCCAGTTCCTGCTCGGCTTCCGGCTGGTCAAACGGGTGACGGTGACACACCGCCACGCCCGCGATGGCAAAGGTAATAAAACCAAAGAATTGCGGGATGACGTTCCACACGTGCGCCTGGCTGTTAACGATGTCGGTCATGTTGAATGAACCGGCCTGCGCCACCACGCCCATCAGGGAAAGCCCGAGGAACACTTCGTAGCTCAGGGTCTGCGCAGAAGCACGCATCGCACCCAGCAGCGAGTATTTGTTGTTACTTGACCAGCCCGCAAACAGCACCGCGTAAACCGCCAGACCGGCCATCATCAGGAAGAACAAAATCCCGATATTCAGGTCGGCAACTACCCAACCAGGGCTGACTGGCACAATCGCAAAGGCCAGCAGCAGCGAGGTAAAGGCAATCATCGGTGCCAGGGTAAAGATGACGCGATCCGAGAATTTCGGGATCCAGTCTTCTTTAAAGAACATTTTGATCATGTCCGCGACCAGCTGGAGCGAACCGCCCCAGCCAACACGGTTAGGTCCGTAACGGTTCTGGAACAGACCCAGCAGGCGACGTTCGCCAAAGCTCATGAATGCCCCGCAGGTGACAACCACCAGCAGGATCACCACCGCTTTGAGGATGGTCAGCAGGATCTCAATCAGTTCCGGTGATATCCAACTCATTGTTGTGCCTCCTTGAGATCCTCAAGATGCGCGCCAGCCAGCACCGGAGCAATGCCGGACATGCCCATCGGCAAGCCCACCTGCCCTGCCGTCAGTCCTTCGGCGATTTCAACCGGCAGCGTGACCGTGTTGCCATCGTAACTAAAGGAGACGCGTGTACCCGCGTTCACTCCCAACTTCGCGGCATCCGCTGGGTTGAGTTTGATGTACGGTTGCGGCATACGGCTCTGGAAGACCGGAGCACGCTGTGACAATTCATCGCTGCCAAACAGGTGGTAGTACGGCGCGATACGCCATTTCCCGTCCTGCGGTTGGAAGCGTGCCGGTACGCTGGTGAAGTAATCCAGACCGTTTTCGCTGGCTTCAAACAGACGCACGCCCGGATCGCCAAAGCGCAGTTTGCCGCCCACTTCGTCCTGGAATTTGTTCCACGCCTGCGGGGAGTTCCAGCCCGGCGCCCAGGCAAACGGCACTTGCGAACGGTGCGCGGTCGGCTGGTTGTTACCTTCCATCGAGAAGGTGAACATGGTGTCAATATCCTGCGGCTGACGCGGCTCATGAACGCTGATGTTGGCGCGCATGGCGGTACGACCGCTGTAACGGTGCGGCTCACGGGCCAGTTTCTGCCCACGAATACGGAATGTCGCATCCGGCGCAGCATCTTTGATACCTGCCAGTTCCGGGATTTTCGCCACAACAGCGTCAATCACATGGTCGAGCTGCGTCCAGTCCACTTCACGGCTCAGCAGGGTGCTGTGCAGCGAGTGCAGCCAGCGCCAGCTTTCCAGCATCACAGTTTTGCTGTCGTAATAAGCCGGATCGTAAACCTGGAAGAAACGTTGGGCGCGGCCTTCGTTGTTGATCACCGTACCGTCGCTTTCAGCAAAGCTGGCGGCGGAAAGCACCAGATGGGCGTTTTCCATGATCGCCGTACGTTGATGGTCAACCACCATCACCAGCGGCGCTTTCGCCAGCGCAGCATTCACGCGGGTAGCGGAAGCGTGACGATGCAGATCGTTCTCCAGCACCACCACCGCGTCGGCGCGTCCTGTTTCCAGTTCGGTCAACGCTTCTTCAAGCGAACCGCCGCCCATAATGCCCAACCCCATGCTGTTGACAGAGCGGGCAATCATGGTGATACCGACGTCAGCGCCGCGACCTTTCAGGGCTTTCGCGACGTTAGCCGCAGCCTGAATCACTTCAGCGCTACCAGCGTTCGTCCCGGAGATAATTAACGGTTTCTTCGCACCAGCCAGTGCCTGCACGATGACGTCGATTTTGCTTTGCAGCTCAGGTTCGATACCGTCAACCGCTGGTGCAGAGTTATCCAGCGCATGGGCGATGGCAAAACCTAAACGCGCCTGATCTTCAACCGGTGCGCGGTAAGTCCACGCCGCGATATCATCCAGACGGGTGTCATCAACGTTAGTCACAAACAGCGGATGCTTCGCACGTTGACCGATGTTGAGGATTGCCGCAATCTGCCAGTCAGCCACTTTCTGTGCTGCTGCCATTTCGCGCGCTTTACCTTTCACCGCCTGACGCACTGCCAGCGCGACGCGCGCGCCGGTCTGGGTAACGTCTTCGCCCAGCACCAGTACCGCATCGTAAGATTCGATTTCGCGCAGAGCCGGAGTATAAATGCCGCCTTCGCGCAGAACTTTTAGCGCCAGTTGCAGACGTTCCTGCTCACCGTGAGCGATACCGGTATAGAAGTTTTCTTCGCCCACCAGCTCACGCAGCGCAAAGTTGCTTTCCACGCTGGCACGCGGAGAACCGATGCCGATGACTTTCTTCGACTGACGCAGAATATCTGCCGCGCCCTGCATTGCCTGTTCGGCGTTGAGGGTAATGAAATCATCGCCACGACGCTGTACTGGCTGACGCGGACGATCTTTCAGGTTGACGTAGCCGTAACCGAAACGACCTCGGTCGCAGAGGAAGTAGTGGTTTACCGTACCGTTGTAACGGTTTTCGATACGACGCAGTTCGCCATAACGCTCGCCGGGGCTGATGTTACAGCCGATGGAACATTGCTGGCAGATGCTCGGCGCAAACTGCATATCCCATTTACGGTTATAACGCTCGGAGTGCGTTTTGTCGGTGAATACGCCGGTCGGGCAAATTTCGACCAGGTTACCGGAGAATTCGCTTTCCAGGGTGCCGTCTTCCGGGCGACCGAAGTAGACGTTGTCATGTGCACCGTAAACGCCCAGATCTGTACCGTCAGCGTAATCTTTGTAGTAACGCACGCAGCGGTAGCAGGCGATGCAACGGTTCATTTCGTGAGAGATGAACGGCCCCAGATCCTGATTGCGGTGGGTACGTTTGGTGAAACGGTAGCGACGGAAGCTGTGTCCGGTCATCACGGTCATATCCTGAAGATGGCAGTTACCGCCCTCTTCACATACCGGACAATCGTGCGGGTGGTTGGTCATCAACCACTCGACCACGCTTTCACGGAACTGTTTCGCTTCTTCGTCGTCAATGGAAATAAAGGTGCCATCGGAAGCCGGTGTCATACAGGACATCACCAGGCGACCACGCGTGTCTTCCGCGTTTTGGTATTGCTTCACCGCACACTGGCGGCAAGCACCGACGCTTCCCAGCGCCGGATGCCAGCAAAAGTAAGGAATATCAAGGCCCAGAGACAGACAAGCTTCCAGCAGGTTGTCCGCTCCGTTAACCTCGTATTCTTTGCCGTCTACATGAATTGTAGCCATTAGCATGCTTCCAGTTTTCTCAGTCAGAGACTGAGCGTTAATCGAAATTCGGTTACCAGCGCTCTTTCAGCAGGTTCGGCTGAATCCCATTAATCAAATGGGTATTGCTGAACGGCTGTTTGATTCCCGCCTCAAATTCTTCGCGGAAATATTTGATGGCGCTCTGTAACGGCTCCACTGCACCAGGTGCGTGGGCACAGAAAGTTTTACCCGGACCCAAGAATCGACACAGTTGCTCAAGTGTTTCGATATCGCCCGGCTGACCTTCGCCACGCTCCAGCGCGCGCAGAATTTTCACGCTCCACGGCAAACCGTCGCGGCACGGCGTACACCAGCCGCAGGACTCACGGGCGAAAAACTCTTCCAGGTTACGCACCAGCGACACCATGTTGATCTCGTGATCAACCGCCATCGCCAGCGCCGTACCCAGACGGCTGCCCGCTTTACCGATACTTTCGAATTCCATCGGCAGGTCAAGGTGCGCTTCGGTCAGGAAGTCAGTGCCCGCACCGCCAGGCTGCCAGGCTTTGAATTTCAGGCCGTCACGCATACCACCGGCGTAATCTTCGAGGATCTCGCGTGCGGTAGTGCCGAACGGCAGTTCCCACAGGCCCGGATTTTTCACCCGACCGGAGAAGCCCATCAGCTTGGTGCCAGCATCTTTGCTTTTCGAGATGTTCTGATACCACTCCACGCCGTTAGCGAGGATCGCCGGAACGTTACACAGGGTTTCGACGTTGTTGACACAGGTCGGTTTGCCCCAAACGCCAGAGGTTGCCGGGAAGGGGGGCTTCGAGCGTGGGTTAGCGCGACGCCCTTCCAGGGAGTTGATTAACGCTGTTTCTTCCCCGCAGATGTAGCGCCCTGCCCCGGTATGGACGAACAGTTCGAAATCGAAACCTGTTCCCATAATGTTTTTGCCAAGCAGCCCTGCTTCGGTGGCTTCGGCAATGGCACGGCGCAGATTCACTGCCGCCTCGATATATTCGCCACGCAAGAAGATGTAGCCACGATAAGCTTTCAGCGCAAATGCGGAAATGAGCATACCTTCCACCAGCAGGTGCGGCAGTTGCTCCATCAGCAGGCGGTCTTTATAAGTGCCCGGCTCCATTTCATCGGCGTTACACAGCAGGTAACGGATGTTCATGGATTCGTCTTTCGGCATCAGGCTCCATTTCAGGCCAGTCGAGAAGCCCGCACCGCCGCGCCCTTTCAGGCCAGCGTCTTTAACCTGATTGACGATCTCGTCCGGAGACAGCCCGGTCAGCGCCTTACGCGCTCCTTCGTAACCGTTTTTGCTGCGATATTCGTCCAGCCACACTGGCTGTTTGTCATCACGCAGACGCCAGGTCAGCGGATGCGTTTCGGGAGTACGGATAATGTTTTTCATTTATACCGCTCCAGCAGTTCAGGAATCGCTTCTGGGGTCAGATGCGCGTGAGTGTCCTCATCGATCATCATGTTTGGCCCTTTGTCGCAGTTCCCCAGGCAGCAAGTTGGCAGCAGCGTAAAGCGACCGTCAAACGTCGTTTGCCCTGGTTTGATGTTCAGTTTTTTCTCCAGTGCCGCCTGAATGCCCTGGTAACCGTTAATGTGACAGACCACGCTGTCGCAATAACGGATCACATGGCGACCAACCGGCTGGCGGAAGATCTGGCTGTAGAAAGTAGCCACGCCTTCGACATCACTTGCGGGAATACCCAGAACGTCAGCGATCGCGTGGATCGCGCCGTCTGGCACCCATCCACGCTGTTTCTGAACGATTTTCAGCGCTTCAATGGACGCCGCACGCGGGTCTTCGTAGTGGTGCATCTCGTGCTCAATCGCTTCACGCTCAGCCGCACTCAGCTCAAAAGCCTCGGTTTGTGGTTGTTGATTCTCGTGCATAATTAGCGGTCCACATCTGACATAACAAAATCGATACTGCCCAGATAAACAATCAGGTCAGACACCAGGCTGCCGCGGATCGCCGCCGGAATTTGCTGCAAATGCGCATAACTCGGCGTACGGATACGGGTGCGATAACTCATGGTGCTGCCGTCGCTGGTCAGGTAGTAACTGTTGATCCCTTTGGTCGCCTCAATCATCTGGAAAGATTCATTGGCAGGCATCACCGGCCCCCACGACACTTGCAGGAAGTGGGTGATCAGGGTTTCGATATGTTGCAGCGTGCGCTCTTTCGGCGGCGGCGTGGTCAGCGGGTGATCCGCTTTGAACGGGCCTTCCGGCATGTTGTTGAGGCACTGCTCAAGAATGCGCAGACTCTGACGCAATTCTTCCACTTTCAGCATTACGCGGGTGTAGCAGTCAGAAACACCACCACCAACCGGGATTTCAAAGTCGAAGTTTTCATAGCCAGAATAAGGGCGCGCCTTACGCACATCGAAGTCGATCCCGGTAGCACGCAGGCCCGCGCCAGTGGTGCCCCACTCCAGCGCCTCTTTCGCGCCGTAGGCGGCTACGCCCTGGGAACGGCCTTTCAGAATCGTGTTTTGCAGCGCCGCTTTCTCATAAGACGCCAGACGTTTCGGCATCCAGTCGAGGAACTCACGCAGCAGGCGCTCCCAGCCGCGCGGCAGGTCGTGCGCTACGCCGCCAATACGGAACCACGCCGGGTGCATACGGAAACCCGTGATTGCTTCCACCAGATCGTAAATTTTCTGACGATCGGTAAAGGCGAAGAACACTGGCGTCATCGCGCCGACGTCCTGAATAAAGGTCGAGATATACAGCAGGTGGCTGTTGATGCGGAACAGCTCAGAAAGCATTACGCGAATGACGTTAACGCGATCTGGTACGGTGATCCCGGCCAGTTTCTCTACCGCCAGTACATACGGCATCTCGTTAACACAGCCACCGAGATATTCGATACGGTCGGTATACGGAATGTAGCTGTGCCATGACTGGCGCTCGCCCATTTTCTCCGCACCACGATGGTGGTAACCGATGTCTGGTACGCAGTCGACAATCTCTTCGCCATCGAGTTGCAAAACGATACGGAAAGCACCGTGCGCCGACGGGTGGTTCGGACCGAGGTTGAGGAACATGAAGTCTTCATTTTCGGTGCCGCGCTTCATCCCCCACTCTTCCGGTTTGAAGGTCAGGGCTTCCATCTCCAGATCCTGTTTGGCTTTGGTCAGCTCAAACGGCGAGAATTCGGTAGCGCGCGCCGGGTAATCTTTACGCAGCGGGTGACCTTTCCAGGTTTGCGGCATCATGATGCGGCGCAAATTGGGGTGACCATCGAAAGTAATGCCAAACAGATCCCAGGTTTCACGCTCATACCAGTTAGCGTTCGGGAACAGCTTGGTGAAGGTCGGTACGTGCAGGTCGTTTTCTGCCAGCGCCACCTTCAGCATGATGTCGCGGTTACGATCGATAGAAATCAGATGGTAGAAAACGGAAAAATCCGCGGCAGGTAACCCTTCGCGGTGTGTGCGCAGACGTTCGTCCATGCCGTGTAAGTCAAACAGCATGACGTAAGGTTTCGGCAGTTTCTTTAAGAAATCACCCACTTCCAGTAATTGTTCACGCTTGATCCACACAACGGGAACCCCGGTGCGAGTCGCCTGAACAGTAAAGGCATCCGGCCCAAAACGGTTGCGCAGTTCGCCAATCACCGGATCATCAAGATGATCGCGGGTCTGCCAGGCGGGTTCTTGCGCGGTTAAGTCGGTCATATTGTTCACCATTGCAAATGGTCCGTGGTGACTGTCGGCGCAGTAAGCTTCGCGAAATAGATTTAGGAATAAGCGAAGAAAAATCCCTTTGCCGACAGGCGCAAATTAAATCTCGTCAGGTGTACGCAGGTTGGTTACGGCAATGCGTTCACCGCGCTTGCGTTCGCGCTCTGATTGCATATTGGCGCGATAAACGCCCTGATCGCCAACCACCCAGGAGAGCGGACGACGTTCTTTACCGATAGATTCCTGCAACAGCATCAGTGCCTGCATGTACGCTTCAGGACGTGGCGGGCAGCCCGGGATATACACATCAACCGGAATGAATTTATCGACGCCCTGCACAACGGAATAAATATCGTACATACCGCCAGAGTTGGCACAGGCACCCATTGAGATAACCCATTTTGGTTCCAGCATCTGGTCATACAGACGCTGAATAACCGGTGCCATTTTGGTAAAGCAGGTTCCTGCAACCACCATCAGGTCAGCCTGACGCGGCGAAGCACGCAATACTTCTGCGCCAAAACGTGCCACGTCATGCACCGCGGTAAACGAAGTCACCATCTCAACGTAACAGCAGGAAAGACCGAAGTTATACGGCCAAATTGAGTTTTTACGACCCCAGTTAACCATGTCATTGAGCTTGCCCATAAACACGTTTTTGTTAACTTCTTGCTCCAGAGGGTCGGTTACGATCTCCTGCTTTTGCAGGGGGTAACGGTCGTTCTCACCGTTGGGATCTATGCGGGTGAGCGTATAATCCATCTTAATGCCTCGCGGTTAGCGTTGACGATTAGCGATACTGTTCGTTTCCGGGTTCATACGCTCGCGGCGTGAACGCGCGGGCGTCCAGTCCAGCGCGCCAATACGCACCAGATAAACCAGACCTGCCAGTAACACAAAAATAAAAATTGCAGCTTCCACAAAGCCTACCCAGCCGCTTTCGCGGATAGAAGTTGACCATGCGAACAGATACAGCGCTTCAACGTCGAAGATAACGAAGAACATGGCCACCAGATAAAACTTGGCGGACAGGCGTAAGCGGGCGGAGCCGACCGAGTCGATACCTGATTCAAACGGAACGTTTTTCGACCTCGCGCGTGCGCGACCGCCTAAAAACCAACCGCCTACCAGCATCAGGCAACACAGGCCAATGGCAACGATAAGAAAGATAGCGAATGCCCAGTGATGAGCGATGACTTCAGTGGATGTTGACATACTCATTGCTTACTCATCAAAAGTAGCGCCAGATTCACTGCTCTTCACGGCAGATGGACGCCACATCGATTCATGGGGAGGAATAAAAAAAACCTTACAATCACTGTAGAAACTCTTTTATACAGCTAATTGATGTGGTCTTTTACTCCTTTTTATAACCTTTTGTCAACTTTAACAAAAGTTTCTTCACATTAGTTTACATAATATCAACACCATTAGCATTTAATGCCCTTTCACCCCAGATCCTTGACGACTCCAGGATAATTAGATGTTGTTGAATCGTGTCCGTTGTGAAGCAATGGAAAAAATACGGGTCTATTTTGACAGGAATTTGTGTCGATTCCTCCCCCCAAAAGAGAGTATTTTCTTGATCTGTGACACGCTTTTGTCATTCCATAACAAAAACGCAGCAACAAATTTACGTATTTTTTAACATCATTGTAGCAGGTGATTTTTTTCAGGCGATTATTTGTGCGTTCGGGACGTGAATCTCTGGTGATTGAAAAATGAACAGTTTTGTGCGTTCTGCACGATACGAGGAAGGCTTTTTACTAAAAAAAAGCCGCTGGGGTTTAAAACACCCCCAGCGGCTCGTTTTTACACTATTGTCTTAGAAATTATCTATGGTCCGTCGATTACTCGATATCCCTTTCAATTAACAATGAGTCATCGCCTTCCGGAGCAGACATTGGGCTGTATTGCCACGGATTATGGTAGCTCTCCATCGCCTGATAGATCACCTGGGCCAGCTCATTATTACTGGACGGGTCATAGCACAGCAAATATTCGGTATCGGGTAGCGGCGGTAAGCCATCTACTCCACTCAGCACACGCAGGTCTGGACTCATCATCTCGACCGGCCTTGCCGTCACGCCAAGACCGGCTTTCACTGCCGCACGAACGGCCGGAAGCGTCGAGGCGACATAAGCCAGTCGCCATGGAATATCTGCTTTATTAAGCGTCGCCAGCACCATATCGCGAAACGGGCTAGGATCATCCAGCAATACAAGAGGGATCGGCTCGCCTTTTTGCAATACGTATTCCGCTGCGCAGTACCAGTGTGTTGGCGAGGTACGCAGGTTCAATGCCTTAAACGTTGAAGGACGATGGGTGGTTACCATCAAATCCACTTCCTGGGATTCCAGCATTTCTGCCATATAGGCATTACGTTTAACGCGGACATCCAGCGCTAGTTTCGGATAAACCGAACTCACGCGATTTAACAGGAAAGGTAAGATCGTATCGGCAGATTCATCTGAAGCACCGATAGTTAACACGCCCTGAAGATTGCTGAACATTAATGATGAGCAGGCCTCATCATTAAAACGCAGGATTTTCCTGGCGTAACCAAGAAGTTGAATGCCATGTTCAGTTAACAGTTTGTTGCGACCGTGACGAGCGAACAGTTCTTTCCCAACGAGTTGTTCCAGACGCTGCATTTGCTGACTTACGGCGGACTGAGTACGACACACAGCGGCAGCTGCGGCAGCAAAAGTGTTCAGATCGGCAACAGCAACAAATGTTCTCAGCAGATCGAGGTCGAGGTTAATTATCGGACGATTTGCACTTATCATATATTATCACTTACTGGCGGCTCGTACTGAGCTGGTTAATGCTGTGCACACACAAACAAGCAATTCCATTTGTAATGTGCCTCCCTGGCAGTTTCATCCGGAACCCGGACGAAAGTAAAAATGCATATGAGTTGCACTAAAAAAGCGACTCACATTGTTCCGTTATAATGCCTGAAGTAGATCACAGAATATATCTTCAGGAATCGCATATCTATTAAGTTACTCACTCTTTTGTATTTATGACATGCGCGTGTTTGTATAAATGTAAATGTGAGTCCTTGTTCCACTCTCGTGCAGCATCGCTGGTCATACGCGAACACGTACAAACAGCAATGGTGAGGCGGCATCAAGAGCAGGGATCCGTCATTTATGCGAGCATTTTACCCCAAAAACCTTTTATTTATAAGGGTCATTGCGAATTATCTGATGCAAAGTTATGTTATGTTAGGCAAAGTAATCTTCTATTATTAATAAGCACAACAAAACCTTTTTGAATATTAAATAATAATTAATTAGCATCATCCTCATTCATTAATCCCGCTTAACAATAGTTTCACACCTTGCACCCATTACGACACCTCGGAAATCATCACGCTGTTAAACTCTCCGTAATGCGGAAATATCATCATCACGATTCATTAGTGAATTCTTAAACGAGGCATTTTCAAACAATTATCTTACAGATAAAAAAACCACACTCACAATTAAGAATCAGAACAATTAACTACATAACATTAATTATTAAGCATATACATCTCATTATTTTGCCATTATTAAGTTATTAACAGCACAATCAAGCCTTCCCCTCTGGCAAAATCTTATTCTGCAGACCTTCAAAACGCCGTCCTGGGGGAGTACATTGTTCTAAGCTGACTTCCACGGCAGGGAGTGGCGATAACAGCAAAAAAGGTCAAGATTCATGTCCCCCATTGAAAAATCCAGCAAATTAGAGAATGTCTGTTACGACATCCGTGGTCCGGTGCTGAAAGAAGCAAAACGCCTGGAAGAAGAAGGTAACAAGGTACTGAAACTGAACATCGGCAATCCTGCCCCGTTCGGTTTTGACGCGCCAGATGAAATCCTCGTTGACGTGATTCGCAACCTGCCTACCGCTCAAGGGTATTGCGATTCCAAAGGGCTTTACTCCGCGCGTAAAGCCATCATGCAGCACTACCAGGCTCGTGGCATGCGTGATGTTACCGTGGAAGATATTTACATCGGCAATGGTGTATCGGAGCTTATCGTTCAGGCAATGCAGGCATTGCTGAACAGCGGGGACGAAATGTTGGTTCCTGCACCTGATTACCCACTATGGACCGCGGCGGTTTCGCTCTCCAGCGGTAAAGCGGTGCATTATCTTTGCGATGAATCCTCTGACTGGTTCCCGGACCTTGATGATATTCGCGCTAAAATTACGCCTCGTACGCGTGGGATCGTTATTATCAACCCAAATAACCCAACCGGCGCGGTATATTCCAAAGAGCTTTTAATGGAGATTGTGGAGATTGCACGTCAGCATAATCTCATTATCTTCGCCGATGAAATTTATGACAAAATTCTCTACGACGACGCTGAGCATCACTCAATTGCGCCGCTGGCACCTGATCTGCTGACCATTACCTTTAACGGATTGTCGAAAACGTACCGCGTTGCAGGCTTCCGTCAGGGGTGGATGGTGTTGAACGGGCCGAAAAAACACGCCAAAGGTTACATCGAAGGTCTGGAAATGCTGGCTTCAATGCGCCTGTGTGCTAACGTTCCTGCGCAACACGCCATTCAGACCGCACTAGGCGGTTATCAGAGCATCAGTGAATTTATTACTCCCGGCGGGCGTCTTTATGAGCAGCGTAACCGCGCGTGGGAATTGATCAACGACATTCCGGGCGTTTCCTGCGTGAAACCGCGCGGTGCGCTGTATATGTTCCCGAAAATCGACGCTAAACGCTTTAACATTCACGACGACCAGAAAATGGTGCTGGATTTCCTGTTGCAGGAAAAAGTCCTGCTGGTTCAAGGGACAGCATTCAACTGGCCGTGGCCGGATCACTTCCGCATTGTCACACTACCACGTGTTGATGATATCGAGCTGTCTTTGAGTAAGTTCGCGCGTTTCCTTTCTGGTTATCATCAGCTGTAATCTTAATTTCACTGCCGGAGATTGCATCCGGCAGTGTTATCCCGCCACAATGACCTGATGATGTCATCATACGTAAGGTCACTATGAAACAGAGCCATTTTTTTGCCCATCTCTCCCGCCTGAAACTCATTAACCGCTGGCCACTAATGCGCAACGTGCGGACGGAAAATGTGTCCGAACACAGTTTGCAGGTAGCGATGGTCGCCCATGCGCTGGCAGCTATCAAAAATCGTAAATTTGGCGGTAATGTCAACGCCGAACGTATCGCTTTACTGGCGATGTACCACGATGTCTCAGAAGTTCTCACCGGCGATCTCCCTACTCCGGTGAAATACTTCAATTCGCAAATCGCTCAGGAATACAAGGCTATTGAAAAAATCGCTCAGCAAAAACTGGTCGATATGGTTCCGGAAGAGCTGCAGGATATCTTTGCGCCGTTAATTGACGAGCATGCATACAGCGATGAAGAGAAATCTCTGGTGAAACAGGCAGATGCACTGTGTGCATATCTGAAATGTCTGGAAGAACTCGCGGCGGGAAATAATGAATTCTTGCTGGCAAAAACGCGACTGGAAGCGACGCTTGAAGCGCGCCGCAGCCAGGAGATGGACTACTTCATGGAAGTCTTTGTTCCCAGCTTCCATCTTTCGCTCGATGAGATTAGCCAGGATTCACCGCTGTAAGCAGCCGGAGTCTGCGTCGCATCAGGCAATAAGCGCCGGATGCGACATCAGGCTCTTGTCAAAACGGAAACAGCATCGGGATCATCACCACACAAACCGCCATCACGATAATGGTGAACGGTACCCCCAACTTCACAAAGTCACTGAAGCTGTAATTTCCCGGGCCTAAAACCAGTGTGTTAACAGGTGAAGAAACCGGTGTCATAAAGGCGGCGGATGCTGCCATCGCCACGACCATCGCAAATGGATAAGGCGACACACCCATCGTTTTGGCAGCAGCCAGCGCAATCGGAGCCATCAACACCGCCGTTGCGGTATTAGAGATAAATAGCCCAATAACCGCCGACAAGACAAACAAACAACCCAGCATCATATGTGGCCCGTAACCTCCGCCAATGTCCATCAGCCCTTTCACCGCCAGCGCGACACCTCCCGTTTTCTGTAATGCCACAGCAAACGGCATCATCCCAACGATCAAAATAATGCTCGGCCAGTGAATGGATTTATAGGCGCTTTCAGCATCGATACAACGGAATTTCCCCATCAGCAGGCAGGCGATGATAGCGGCAACAGGATTAGGGATTTCATCGGTAAGCATTAACGCTACCATCAACACCAGGCAAAAAATGGCATGAGGTGCCTGACTGTGTGCTGGCGATGCTTCACTCACCTCTTCGGGTAAGTTCAGCGCCACAAAGTCACGCCCCTGTTTTGCCAGCATACCGATCAGTTTCCAGTTACCCACAACCAGGATGATATCGCCCAGCAGCAGAGGCTCATCCGCCAGCGAACCTTCCATCGCCTCGCCATTGCGCTTTAGCCCCACCACATTCAGTCCGTAACGGGTACGAAAACCAATTTCGCGCACCGATTTGCCAATAAGTTCTGACTCAGGAATTAATGAAATCTCTGCCATGCCCACATCAAGGGCTTGATCAGAAAAATACTCGCCGCGCAGTACCATCGGCTCCAGCAATTGCTCACTACAGAATTGCCGGAGATCGACATCAGCCGCAGACATATCAATAAGCAAAACGTCACGCGCGCGAAATTCAGAAACCCCGTTAACATTCACGATAACGCGACGAAAACGCCGCCAGCGTTCAACACCGATGACGTTAGCACCATAACGCTCACGTAATTTGAGATCGTCCAGTCGTTGACCAATCATTGGCGAACCGGGGCGAATAGCCAGACGACGCGCACGCCCGGTCAGTCGATATTCACGGATAAGATCGCGAAAGGTTCGACGCGTCCAGCCTTCGCGCTGTGGGGTCTGGGTATCCCCTTTCAGCATGAAACGCATCACTAACATATACAAAATACCCAGCACCAGCACGACCAGGCCAATAGGTGTTACGCTAAAGAAACTAAAACCATGATAGCCTTCACGCAGCAATTCACTGTTGACTACCAGGTTCGGCGGCGTCGCCACCAGCGTCATCATGCCGCTTATCAGCCCGGCAAAACTTAACGGCATCATCAGGCGCGACGGCGACGTTTGCATACGCATGGCAACGCTTAACACCACGGGAATAAAGATAGCGACAACACCGGTTGAACTCATAAATGCGCCGAGGCCCGCGACGGTCAGCATCAACAAAACCAACATTTTGATTTCACTGTTACCCGCCACTTTGACCAGCCATGTCCCCATTACGGTGGCAACACCGGTACGGACCAAACCATCGCCAATAATGAACAAGGCGGCAATCAGGACAACGTTAGGATCGGAAAAGCCGGAAAATACTTCGGGGACCGTCAGCGTTCCGCTTAATGCAAACGCGACAATAACAAACAAAGCGACCGCATCCATACGCACTCTGCCCGTCGCAAACAAGACGATGGCAACGGCCAGTAATGAAAGAACCCAAATCAATTCACCGTTCACAACTTATCCTTGTTAATTGAGGGGGATGACTTGATTCTGCCATAAAAAAGCCCCGACGAGACGGGGCTAAATCATGATCAGGTGTTTCACTGAATAATAACATCGCCATTTGGCTGTTTGGTCACAGTAATTTGCTCCAGACTGTGGAGGACTAAATCGACCTCATTCAGGCGCGGGGTATCTGCCGGAGCGTTAACCGCAATTACATGACAACCCGCCGCCAGGCCTGAAAGCACGCCAGCGGGAGCATCTTCCACCACCACACACTCTTGCGGCGCAAGCCCCAACAACTGCGCGCCTAAGAGATACGCATCAGGCTCTGGTTTTCCGCGCTTCACCCGCTCAGCGGTCACAAACACCTCTGGTGCGGGAAGTCCGGCTATTTTGTGGCGCGCTCGCGCTACGGGCATGGAGCCAGACGTCACAATGGCCCATGGAATCCCCACTTTATTCAGATGATTGAGTAAAGCGACTGCCCCCGGAAGTGCGGTAATACCTTCGGTTTCCGTGGCCTCGATTTGCTCCAGACGCGTAAATTCGGCAGCAATGTCTGCCTCGGATTTGCCCACCATAAAATGGCGCAAAGAGGTGATGGCCTGTTTACCGTGAATGAAAGCCAGCACCTCTTCCGGCGCTAACCCATGACGTCTGGCCCAGTTGCTCCACGCCCGTTCTACCGCAGGCAGGGAGTCCACCAGCGTTCCATCAAGATCAAACAGAAAACCTTTGCACCGCACATGGGCCTCCTCAGGCGTTGATAATTTGATTAATTTCGTTGGCGCTCAAATGGTACTGACGCGGGCAGGCATGCCACACATTAAGCATGCGCTGATATTTTTCCCACATTGGCGTCTGGGCGTTAAAACCGTGAGTTCCGGCGTCAAAATGGGTATAGCGCCCTTCCACATTAACCATAAAGCGGACATAACCGAGGTAACGTGCTTCAGTGGCGGCGTCAAAGCCGAGGAAGGTGACACGACGTTCATCGATGGACTGCTGGTCCTGCAAATTAGACCAGGACACATGCAACGCATGATACATCTCCATAATGTCGATGATAGTGCGGCAGGTTTCTTCTTTCAGCTCGCCAAACTCGCGATCCAGTTCACGCATCTGTAATCCATAACCACGCTCAATGATTGTTTGCAGGCGACGGTAACGTTCAGCATTTGCCGGATCAAGCATAGTCATCATTTTGTACTGGTTAGACAAAATAAGACGTTGCGCGTTGGTCATTTCCATTGTTGACTCCTGTATCACTCTACTACGGTGAAAAAAAAGAAGGCTGAGTATGCCTTCTTTTATATGCGTAATCAGGGGTCAATTACAAATCATCAAGGAAAGTTTTATCCAGTTGTTTGAAGGCACGCTTAAGCGTGTCAGCTAATGCCTGGTAATCAGGCTTGCCTTCAACGGGTGCCAACACCTGTCCAGACTCTTGCAATTTACCGCGAACTTCATAAAACCAGTTAAGGATTGCAGGAGGTAATGGCGTTACAGAACGCTTGCCCAGCCACCATAGTCCCTGCATGGGTAAACTTAAGGCGAACAGCGCAGTGGCAACTGCCGGGCCCAGTTGACCGCCCAGGGCAATCTGCCAGCAGAGAGTAAATACGGCGATTGGCGGCATAAAACGGATCGCATAGCGCGTCATCTTGATAACGCGATTTTCGACAAAGACTGGGGCAAGGCGTTTTTCCAGCGGCCACGTCTTTGAGTAATGCTGTCCCCGGCGAAACAAGCTAAAAAAATTAACAGAACGATTATCCGGCGTTGACATGCTTCACCTCAACTTCACATATAAAGATTCAAAAATTTGTGCAAATTCACAACTCAGCGGGACAACGTTCAAAACATTTTGTCTTCCATACCCACTATCAGGTATCCTTTAGCAGCCTGAAGGCCTAAGTAGTACATATTCATTGAGTCGTCAAATTCATATACATTATGCCATTGGCTGAAAATTACGCAAAATGGCATAGACTCAAGATATTTCTTCCATCATGCAAAAAAAATTTGCAGTGCATGATGTTAATCATAAATGTCAGTGTCATCATGCGCTACGCTCTATGGCTCCCTGACGTTTTTTTAGCCACGTATCAATTATAGGTACTTCCATGTCGAGTAAGTTAGTACTGGTTCTGAACTGCGGTAGTTCTTCACTGAAATTTGCAATCATCGATGCAGTGAATGGTGAAGAGCACCTTTCTGGTTTAGCCGAATGTTTCCACCTGCCCGAAGCACGTATCAAATGGAAAATGGACGGCAATAAACAGGAAGCGGCTTTAGGTGCAGGCGCCGCTCACAGCGAAGCGCTCAACTTTATCGTTAATACTATTCTGGCACAAAAACCAGAACTGTCTGCGCAGCTGACCGCTATCGGTCACCGTATCGTACACGGCGGCGAAAAGTATACCAGCTCCGTAGTGATCGATGAGTCTGTTATTCAGGGTATCAAAGATGCAGCTTCTTTTGCACCGCTGCACAACCCGGCTCACCTGATCGGTATCGAAGAAGCACTGAAATCTTTCCCTCAGCTGAAAGACAAAAACGTTGCTGTATTTGACACCGCGTTCCACCAGACTATGCCGGAAGAGTCTTACCTCTACGCCCTGCCGTACAACCTGTACAAAGAGCACGGCATCCGTCGTTACGGCGCGCACGGCACCAGCCACTTCTATGTAACCCAGGAAGCGGCAAAAATGCTGAACAAACCGGTAGAAGAGCTGAACATCATCACCTGCCACCTGGGTAACGGTGGTTCCGTTTCTGCTATCCGCAACGGTAAATGCGTTGACACCTCTATGGGTCTGACCCCGCTGGAAGGTCTGGTAATGGGTACTCGCTCTGGCGATATCGATCCTGCGATCATCTTCCACCTGCACGACACTCTGGGCATGAGCGTTGACGCAATCAACAAAATGCTGACCAAAGAGTCTGGCCTGCTGGGTCTGACCGAAGTCACCAGCGACTGCCGTTATGTTGAAGACAACTACGCGACAAAAGAAGACGCGAAGCGCGCAATGGACGTTTACTGCCACCGTCTGGCGAAATACATCGGTGCCTACACCGCGCTGATGGATGGTCGTCTGGACGCTGTTGTATTCACCGGTGGTATCGGTGAAAATGCCGCGATGGTTCGTGAACTGTCTCTGGGCAAACTGGGCGTGCTGGGCTTTGAAGTTGATCATGAGCGCAACCTGGCTGCACGTTTCGGCAAATCTGGTTTCATCAACAAAGAAGGCACCCGCCCTGCTGTTGTGATTCCGACCAACGAAGAGCTGGTTATCGCGCAAGACGCCTGCCGCTTGACCGCCTGATTCCACACCGCCAGCTCAGCTGGCGGTGCTGTTTTGTAACCCGCCAAACCGGCGGTAACGAAAGAGGATAAACCGTGTCCCGTATTATTATGCTGATCCCTACCGGAACCAGCGTCGGTCTGACCAGCGTCAGCCTTGGCGTGATCCGTGCAATGGAACGCAAAGGCGTTCGTCTGAGCGTTTTCAAACCTATCGCTCAGCCGCGTACCGGTGGCGATGCGCCCGATCAGACCACGACTATCGTGCGTGCGAACTCTTCCACCACGACAGCCGCTGAACCGCTGAAAATGAGCTACGTTGAAGGTCTGCTTTCCAGCAATCAGAAAGATGTGCTGATGGAAGAGATCGTCGCGAACTACCACGCTAACACCAAAGACGCTGAAGTCGTTCTGGTTGAAGGTCTGGTCCCGACACGTAAGCATCAGTTTGCCCAGTCTCTGAACTACGAAATCGCTAAAACGCTGAACGCGGAAATCGTCTTCGTTATGTCTCAGGGCACTGACACCCCGGAACAGCTGAAAGAGCGTATCGAACTGACTCGCAACAGCTTCGGTGGTGCAAAAAACACCAACATCACTGGCGTTATCGTTAACAAACTGAACGCACCGGTTGATGAACAGGGTCGTACTCGCCCGGATCTGTCCGAGATTTTCGACGACTCTTCCAAAGCAAAAGTAAACAATGTTGATCCGGCGAAGCTGCAAGAATCCAGCCCGCTGCCGGTTCTCGGCGCGGTGCCATGGAGCTTTGATCTGATCGCGACCCGTGCGATCGATATGGCTCGCCACCTGAACGCCACCATCATCAACGAAGGCGATATCAACACTCGTCGCGTGAAATCTGTCACTTTCTGCGCACGCAGCATTCCGCACATGCTGGAGCACTTCCGTGCCGGTTCTCTGCTGGTAACTTCCGCAGACCGTCCTGACGTACTGGTTGCAGCTTGCCTGGCTGCCATGAACGGCGTAGAAATCGGTGCCCTGCTGCTGACTGGCGGCTACGAAATGGACGCGCGCATTTCCAAACTGTGCGAACGTGCTTTCGCTACCGGCCTGCCGGTATTTATGGTGAATACCAACACCTGGCAGACTTCTCTGAGCCTGCAGAGCTTCAACCTCGAAGTTCCGGTTGACGATCACGAGCGTATCGAGAAAGTTCAGGAATACGTTGCTAACTACATCAACGCTGACTGGATTGACTCTCTGACTGCCACTTCCGAGCGCAGCCGTCGTCTGTCTCCGCCAGCGTTCCGTTATCAGCTGACCGAACTGGCGCGCAAAGCGGGCAAACGTATCGTGCTGCCGGAAGGTGACGAACCGCGTACCGTTAAAGCAGCCGCTATCTGTGCTGAACGTGGTATCGCAACTTGCGTACTGCTGGGTAACCCGGCTGAGATCAACCGCGTTGCAGCATCTCAGGGCGTAGAACTGGGTGCTGGCATTGAAATTGTCGATCCAGAAGTGGTTCGCGAAAGCTATGTTGGCCGCCTGGTTGAACTGCGTAAGAACAAAGGCATGACCGAAACCGTTGCCCGCGAACAGCTGGAAGACAACGTGGTTCTCGGTACGCTGATGCTGGAACAGGATGAAGTTGACGGTCTGGTTTCCGGTGCTGTTCACACCACCGCAAACACCATTCGTCCGCCGCTGCAGCTGATCAAAACTGCACCGGGTAGCTCCCTGGTATCTTCCGTGTTCTTCATGCTGCTGCCGGAACAGGTTTACGTTTACGGTGACTGTGCGATCAACCCGGATCCGACCGCAGAACAGCTGGCAGAAATCGCGATTCAGTCCGCTGATTCCGCCGCGGCCTTCGGTATCGAACCGCGCGTTGCAATGCTCTCCTACTCCACCGGTACTTCTGGTGCAGGTAGCGACGTAGAGAAAGTTCGCGAAGCAACTCGTCTGGCGCAGGAAAAACGTCCTGACCTGATGATCGACGGTCCGCTGCAGTACGACGCTGCGGTAATGGCTGACGTTGCGAAATCCAAAGCGCCGAATTCTCCGGTTGCTGGTCGCGCTACCGTGTTCATCTTCCCGGATCTGAACACCGGTAACACCACTTACAAAGCGGTACAACGTTCTGCCGATCTGATCTCCATCGGGCCGATGCTGCAGGGTATGCGCAAGCCGGTTAACGATCTGTCCCGTGGCGCACTGGTTGACGATATCGTCTACACCATCGCGCTGACTGCGATTCAGTCTGCACAGCAGCAGTAATCTCGTCATCATCCGCAGCTTTGCGCTGCGGATACCTGAACCGGAAATAGTCACTATTTCCGGTTTTTTATTCTCTTAAATTGCATTAATCCTTTCTGATTATCTTGCTTAACTGCGCTGCATCAATGAATTGCGCCATCTCACTTTGCATACTTACCACTTTGTTTTGTGCAAGGGAATATCTGCGCTATGTCCGCAATCACTGAATCCAAACCAACCAGAAGATGGGCAATGCCCGATACGCTGGTGATTATCTTTTTTGTTGCTATTTTAACCAGCCTTGCCACCTGGGTAGTTCCGGTGGGGATGTTTGACAGTCAGGAAGTGCAGTATCAGGTTGATGGTCAAACAAAAACACGCAAAGTCGTAGATCCGCACTCATTTCGCATTCTGACTAACGAGGCGGGCGAACCTGAGTATCACCGCGTGCAACTATTCTCGACGGGCGATGAACGCCCGGGCCTGATGAATTTCCCGTTTGAAGGATTAACCTCAGGATCGAAATACGGGACAGCCGTTGGCATCATCATGTTTATGCTGGTGATTGGCGGTGCGTTTGGCATCGTGATGCGTACAGGAACCATTGATAACGGCATCCTGGCACTTATTCGGCATACACGCGGGAATGAAATTCTCTTTATCCCTGCCTTGTTTATTCTCTTTTCACTTGGCGGCGCGGTATTTGGTATGGGGGAAGAGGCCGTCGCCTTTGCCATTATCATCGCACCGCTAATGGTCCGGCTGGGCTATGACAGTATTACCACCGTCCTGGTGACTTATATCGCCACGCAAATCGGTTTTGCCAGTTCGTGGATGAACCCGTTTTGTGTGGTTGTTGCTCAGGGGATCGCTGGTGTTCCGGTGCTTTCTGGCTCCGGTTTGCGCATCGTGGTATGGGTAATCTCTACTCTGATTGGTCTGGTCTTCACTATGGTGTACGCCTCGCGGGTGAAAAAGAATCCGCTGTTGTCACGCGTTCATGAGTCTGATCGTTTCTTCCGCGAAAAACAGGCGGATGTAGAACAGCGTCCATTTACCTTTGGTGACTGGCTGGTATTGATTGTTTTAACCGCCGTCATGATCTGGGTAATTTGGGGCGTTATCGTCAATGCCTGGTTTATTCCAGAAATAGCCAGCCAGTTCTTCACTATGGGGCTAGTTATTGGCATCATCGGCGTTGTTTTCCGCCTAAACGGTATGACGGTTAATACCATGGCTTCATCCTTCACCGAAGGGGCGCGAATGATGATCGCCCCTGCCCTACTGGTGGGTTTCGCCAAAGGGATTTTGTTGCTGGTCGGTAACGGTGAAGCGGGTGATGCCAGTGTGTTAAATACCATTCTAAACAGCATTGCCAATGCCATTAGCGGTCTGGATAACGCAGTTGCAGCCTGGTTTATGTTGCTCTTCCAGGCGGTATTTAATTTCTTCGTGACATCCGGTTCTGGTCAGGCGGCGTTAACCATGCCGTTACTGGCACCGCTTGGCGATCTGGTCGGTGTTAACCGTCAGGTTACCGTGCTGGCATTCCAGTTTGGTGATGGCTTCAGTCACATCATTTACCCGACCTCAGCTTCGTTAATGGCAACGCTCGGTGTTTGTCGGGTGGACTTCCGTAACTGGCTGAAGGTGGGCGCGACACTGCTTGGACTGCTGTTTATTATGTCCAGCGTCGTGGTTATCGGCGCTCAGTTGATGGGCTACCACTAAAAATGTTAAGAGCCGCAATTGCGGCTCTTTTTTCATTCTGCCGTTTCAGTCTCTACGGCTTCATTTTTGGCATTGCGCTTCATCCACAACGCCAGCGCTTTCAGCGAGTCTGGAGTGAACTCATCGCAGCGTGCGGTGATTTCTTCCGGCGTCAGCCAGCAAACTTCACTGACTTCATCTTCCTGTAGGGCGAAGGGACCGTGCGAGACACAACTGAACAACGCGCCCCAGACACGGCAATTTTTATCTTCGAAATAGAACTGCCCGTGCTCGGCAAAGGGGACACCGGCAATGCCCAACTCTTCTTCCGCTTCGCGACGCGCGGATTCCAGCAGTTGCTCATCGGCCTGGACCACACCGCCTGCGGTCGCATCTAACATGCCGGGTAAAAAGTCTTTTGTCTCGGTACGACGCTGGACCAGAATTTTGCCCATGCCATCATGCACGACGATGTAAGTTGCACGATGACGCAGACACTGTGCCCGCATTTGTTCCCGGCTGGCTTGTGCAATAACTTCATTCTCTTCATTGACAATATCCACCCATTCAGTACTTGCCAAACGACGCTGTTCCATTATCAGGAAACCTTCTTTTTCTGGCGCTCTTACGGCGCATTTTGAGTTGTGGGTAAATTACGGATTAATCGCGACCTGCGCAATGATACTTTGATCATTGAGTGCGATTACACTCAGTACGTCATTATCCAGCATGCCATAACTCGCCGGATTACCGCCTTTCGGAATACTCACCGAGCCGGGGTTGAAGTGGAATATCTCCCCCCGCTGTTCTGCCACTGGCAGATGGGTATGACCGTACACCAGCACATCGTTCTGGTTTAAAGCGGGCAGATTTTCCGGACCAAATAGATGACCATGCGTCAAAAACAGACGTTGTTTTTCCAGTAATACCTGTTGCCACGGCGCGGTTATCGGGAAATGCAGCAGCATTTGGTCCACTTCGCTGTCGCAGTTGCCGCGCACAGCGATAACCTTATGTGCCACTTCATTAAGCCGTTCAGCGACTTTGGCTGGCGCGTAACCCTCCGGTAAAGCATTACGCGGGCCGTGATTCAACACGTCGCCAAGGATCACCAGCCACTGGGCACCGCTTTGGGCAAACAATTCCAGAACACGTTCCGTCGCCGGTAACGACCCATGAATGTCCGATGCAAACATCAGTTTCATCACTCACTCCTCGTCGAAAAAACGTAAGCTATGATACTGGATTCTGCCGTTGCTATCAGCCAGATTGCTTCGCCGAAAGTGCAATAAAACGCTGGACAGACGCTCGCTGCCACTGGAATGTTGCATAATCCACCAGGCGTTCTGGCACCTCATCGCCATGTAGTACCAGGCGGTTAATCATTAGCGCCAGATCAGTATCAGCAATGCACCATTCACCAAATAAATTCGGCTGACCCAGTGCTAACAAATGTTCTGCCATCGCGAACAGTTTCTCTGCACTGGCTTTTCCCTGCGCCGTCAGTGGCGCTTTTTTCGCACCCGCAAAGACAACATCCGTCGGACGTTCTTCGCGGATGGGCATCAGATCGCTACGCAGCCAGGCCTGAATCTGTCGTGCACGCGCACGATTTTCTAAATCAAGCGGATAAATGCGTTCCCAGGTCGGTGGCGCAAATCGATCTTCCAGATACTCCGCAATGGCAGAAGATTCACTCAACTCAAAATCATCGATTTGTAATAACGGCACACGGCGTGTCTGACCGTAACCTTGCCACGTCGGCTGCAAATGTTCACCGCTGTCGAGGTCGATGGTCTTGATATGAAACGACAGGCCTTTTTCCTGCAACGCCACCCAGGCGGATAACACATAAGGGGAGAAAAAATGGGCATCTGACCAAAGCGTGATAGCGGGTTTACTCATTATGTCCTCGGCAATAAAGGGGGGGGGCTAACTATCAAACTATAGAGCCTTTTTGTCACTGTCACGTGACGAATACTCACGCAAGTCGCCGCGCTTTCTATACTTGTGGTGTTCAGATGATTAGACAACCGGAGCTGCAATGATCGATCTCTATTTCGCCCCGACGCCAAATGGTCACAAAATTACGTTGTTTCTCGAAGAGGCAGGACTGGATTATCGCTTGATTAAGGTAGACCTGGGGAAAGGTGGCCAGTTTCGCCCGGAATTTTTGCGCATTTCGCCTAACAACAAAATTCCGGCAATTGTTGATCATTCCCCAGCCGATGGCGGCGAACCGTTAAGCCTCTTTGAGTCCGGGGCCATATTGTTGTATCTGGCGGAGAAAACGGGACTCTTTTTAAGTCATGAAATGCGTGAACGCGCCACCACATTACAGTGGCTATTCTGGCAGGTAGGCGGGCTGGGGCCGATGCTTGGGCAAAATCATCATTTTAATCACGCTGCACCACAAACCATTCCTTACGCTATTGAACGTTATCAAGTTGAAACTCAGCGTCTGTATCACGTGCTGAACAAGCGGCTGGAAAACTCGCCCTGGTTGGGCGGAGAAAACTACAGCATTGCGGATATTGCCTGCTGGCCGTGGGTTAATGCCTGGACTCGCCAGCGCATTGACCTCGCAATGTATCCTGCAGTTAAGAACTGGCATGAGCGGATCCGTTCGCGCCCTGCCACCGGTCAGGCACTACTAAAAGCACAACTCAGTGATGAGCGTTCGGATAGTTAACAGAAACAGGTTCTCGTGTATTATTTAATTCTAAGTAAAACAACGGAGAACCTGCAATGGCACAACCTGCCGCTATTATTCGTATAAAGAACCTTCGTTTACGTACGTTTATCGGAATTAAGGAAGAAGAAATTAACAACCGTCAGGATATAGTTATCAACGTGACGATCCACTACCCCGCCGATAAAGCGCGCACCAGCGAAGATATCAACGATGCGCTGAATTATCGCACCATAACGAAAAACATTATTCAGCACGTAGAAAATAACCGTTTCTCTTTGCTGGAAAAATTAACTCAGGATGTGCTCGATATCGCACGTGAACATCACTGGGTGACGTATGCTGAAGTAGAGATCGATAAACTGCACGCGCTGCGCTACGCCGATTCGGTATCCATGACCTTAAGCTGGCAGCGTTAACCGCCATATCGGGAGGCTGCATGAACATAGTGATCACCGGAGGGACGGGATTAATTGGTCGCCATTTGATTCCGCGTTTGCTGGAGCTGGGCCATCAAATCACGGTAGTGACACGTAACCCGCAGAAAGCCAGTTCCGTTCTCGGCCCCCGGGTGACACTATGGCAAGGGCTTGCAGATCAAAGCAACCTCAATGGCGTTGATGCGGTAATCAACCTGGCTGGAGAACCGATTGCCGATAAACGCTGGACTCACGAGCAAAAAGATCGTCTCTGCCAAAGCCGCTGGAATATCACGCAAAAACTGGTCGATCTAATTAGTGCCAGCGACACGCCGCCGTCGGTACTCATTTCCGGTTCGGCAACGGGCTATTATGGCGACTTAGGTGAAGTGGTGGTTACTGAAGAGGAACCGCCGCATAACGAATTTACCCACAAACTCTGCGCTCGTTGGGAAGAGATTGCCTGTCGGGCGCAAAGCGACAAAACACGTGTGTGCCTGCTGCGTACCGGCGTGGTGCTTGCACCGGACGGCGGGATCCTCGGTAAAATGCTGCCGCCGTTTCGTCTTGGCCTGGGCGGGCCGATTGGCTCCGGTCGGCAGTATCTGGCCTGGATTCATATCGATGATATGGTCAACGGTATTCTCTGGCTGCTGGATAACGAGCTGCGCGGGCCGTTTAATATGGTTTCGCCCTACCCAGTACGCAATGAACAATTTGCCCATGCGCTCGGTCATGCTCTGCATCGTCCGGCCATTTTGCGCGTCCCTGCGACCGCCATCCGGCTGTTAATGGGCGAATCTTCAGTACTGGTATTAGGTGGACAACGGGCTTTGCCCAAAAGGCTGGAAGAAGCGGGTTTTGCGTTTCGCTGGTACGATTTAGAAGAGGCGCTGGCGGATGTTGTTCACTGATGTGGTGTACTGCAAACATCCGCCAGTTAATTCCCGGTGTTACAGGATTAGTGGCTTTGCGCGATTAGGTCGTCTGGTGAAAGTCGGGTCAGCGTCAGGATGACTTCGTGGTCAAATCCTTTTTCCAGCATCTCCTGAGCAATACGCAGAGCTTCTTCGTGTTTGCCCTGCATTGCGCCTTCTTCACGTAATCTGTCAGCAATGGTCATCAGTTTCTCCTTTTCTTGTGGTGCTCGTTCCGCTATCTCACCAATAAATGCACGGAAACGCTGGGCATCTCCCGTTTGTAATACGTAATTAAACAGGGCTTTTAGCTGTCTGTCATTAGTGTTCCCTGTAACTAGCAGCGAAACAATTTGGTCGACTAATCCCAACAGATCGCGCTGACGAATATGTTTCTGAATTAACTCCAACAGCGCCATTTTGCGATGTTGCATAATCTCGTCATCCGGCACCACGGTAATATCCACCAGCGGAAAAGCCGATGAATATATTTTGCGGGCTATAGCAGGCTCGGCAAATTCATCAAGCCAGCAGAGTGAATAAGGATAAGGACTTCTGCAACCATGATAAAACAGCATTGGGATCACCAATGGAAGCTCTTTATAGCCTGCATCCAGATGGTTTTGCATCGCCGCGATGGAATAGCGCATCATGCGAAAAGCCATTAATTCCTCCGGCTTACTTTGGTGCTCTATCACCACATAAATATAACCCGCTCCCTCCTGCGTTTTCACAGACCACAAGAGGTCGGAATAATATTGCCGCAGATCTTCATCAATAAAACTGTTTGGTTCCAGTTTGAGCGTCGTTAAATCACACAGTTTGCGCAGCGGCGCGGGAAGATGAATATCAATAAAATCCCGCGCGGTGTCTGGATGGCGTAAAAAAGATTTAAATACCGCATCATGCGGCGTGGAAGTTGTCGATATTGTCATGGCGTTCCGTCACCCCTCAAATTTAAGATGACGCGACAATAACCACGATTTACACCCAATGCAGCAGGCAGTTTTTATCTTTGGACAGCTAATTCAGAAGTATTTTTAGCGGACTGCAACTTTTACATTTCAGCGGAAGCGGACTCGCAAATTCCCCATGAAATACTCCGGCAGCGTTAGCCACCGGAGAGGGAATTATTTCAGCGATCCCTTAAGGAACTGTTGCAGACGAGGGCTTTGCGGGTTGCCAAATAACTGCTCCGGCGCGCCTTCTTCCTCTATTTTCCCCTGATGGAGAAAAATGACGTGAGTAGAAACATGGCGAGCAAAGCCCATTTCGTGAGTCACCACCACCATGGTTTTTCCCTCTTCTGCCAGTTGCTGCATAATACGCAGCACTTCGCCTACCAGTTCAGGATCGAGCGCCGAGGTGGGTTCATCAAACAGCAGAACTTCCGGTTCCATTGCCAGCGCCCGCGCGATAGAAACACGCTGTTGCTGACCACCGGACAGATGCACCGGGTATTTCCCCTGCGCACGTTCGTCTATCCCGACTTTCGCCAGATACTTCACCGCCCGCTCGCGCGCTTCCTGCTTGCTCAGGCCTAACACCTGAATCGGCGCTTCCATGACGTTTTCCAGCACCGTCATATGGCTCCAGAGATTGAAGTGCTGGAATACCATCGTCAGGCGTGTGCGCAGTAAGCGCAGCTGATTTTTATCGGCGACTTTGAGTTGACCGTCTTTATCGCGCACCAGATTGATCGTCTGGCCGTTAACGACGATCGATCCTTCACTCGGTTTTTCGAGGAAGTTAATGCAGCGCAGAAAGGTACTTTTCCCCGATCCCGACGAACCGATGATACTTATGACATCACCGGCATTCGCTTGCAGTGAGACCCCTTTCAGCACTTCGTGTTCGCCGTAGCGTTTGTGCAAATCGATAACGTTTAATTTATTCTCGGACATCGTATTCTCAGTGCGTTGAAGAAGGTTTCACATGCTGCAACCAGCGTTTTTCCGCTTTGCGGAACAGACTGATCAGGACATAAGAGATGATTAAATAGAGCACCGCGGCGATACCGAAAGCGGTAAAAGGTTGATACGTGGCGGCGTTAATATCACGGGCTATTTTCAGCAGATCCGGCACCGTGGCCGTAAACGCCAGCGCAGTAGAGTGCAGCATCAGGATTACTTCATTGCTGTAGGCCGGTAACGCAATACGCAGCGCTGAAGGCAAAATAATGCAGCGATACATTTTAAAGGTCGAAAAGCCATAGGCTCTGGCGGCTTCAATTTCTCCGTGCGGTACCGAACGGATTGCTCCGGCAAAAATCTCGGTGGTGTAAGCACAGGTGTTAAGCGTCAACGCCAGCACAGTACAATTCAGGCCACTGCGGAAAAAGGCGTTAAGGAACTCGGTACCCTTAACAATCTCCAGCGTGTACATGCCGGAATAGAACACCAGCAATTGAACATACAGCGGTGTACCGCGAAAAATATAGGTAAATAACCAGATTGGAAACTGGATGTATTTATTGCTGGAGACGCGACCAATCGCCAGAAACAGCGCCAGAACTCCACCTATCACAACCGACAAAATCAGCAACCAAAGGGTAATCGCCACACCGGTAAAGCGATAACCGTCGGTCCACAACAGCGGTTTCCAGTATTCATGTAAGATTTCGATCACAGGTCAGCCCTCTTCACACCCACGGAGTAGCGGCGCTCAAGGAACAGCAGCACACCATTGGAAACGGTGGTGAAAACCAGGTAAATCACGCCACAGACGATGGCGAAATAGAACGGTTCCCATGTACTTTTGCCTGCCAGTTGCGTGGCTTTGACCACATCTTCCAGGCCGAGTAACGAAACCAGAGCGGTAGATTTGAGGATCACCTGCCAGTTGTTGCCGATGCCTGGCAGAGCGTAACGCATCATCGCCGGAAACATAATCCGCCGAAACACTTGCCCACGAGTAAAACCGAACGCCGTCGCCGCCTCTATATGCCCTTTCGGCACTGCCATAAACGCGCCACGAAACGTTTCGGTGAAGTAAGCACCGTAGATAAAACCGAGCGTGATAATACCTGCGACCATCGGATCGATATCAATCTGCCCGACGCCCATCGCCTCCGTCACCGTGTTTAGCGCAATCTGCAAACCGTAGAAAATCAGCAGCATCAACACTAAATCCGGCACGCCACGAATCAGCGTGGTATACCCTTCGAAAATCAGCCCCGAAAACCGATTTTGCGAGAGCTTACCGCCAGCGCCAATTAAACCGATGATTACAGCGAGCACTACAGAGCTGATCGCCAGCTCCAACGTGACGAGCGCACCCTGTAAAATAACACCTGAAAACCCATACAACATGCTGCCTGTCCTGTCGTGTGTGGTGAATTACCGCCTCTTGTCTCCCTCCGGTTACCCGAAGGGAGCGGGCTTTCTTTCACCGATGGCGATTAACCACCATAAACATCAAAATCGAAGTACTTTTTCGCTAATTTCTCGTAAGTACCGTCAGCGCGCATTTCGGCAAAGGCTTTGTTCAGTGCCTCGCGCAGTTCGTTATCTTCTTTACGCAGGCCCATGCCGGTCCCTACGCCAAACAGTTTTTCATCTTTAACAGACGGGCCACCGAATTTGTAATCTTTACCGACGGGTTGTTTGAGGAAACCTTCGCTGGCGGCGACCTCATCCTGGAATGCGGCATCAATACGTCCGGCAGTCAGGTCAGAATAAATGTTGTCCTGCCCCTGATAAGAGACGATTTCAATGCCTTTTGGTGCCCAGTGTTCGTTACCGAACGTCTCCTGGGTGGTGCCCTGCAATACGCCTACGCGCTTGCCTTTCAGCGACTCGACTGTCGGCTGAATGTCGGAATTTTTCGCCACTACCAGACGAGAGTCGGCAGCGTACAGTTTGTCGGTGAAGGCAATTTCCTGCTGACGTTTTTCCGTAATGGAAAGCGATGACATGATGGCGTCAATCTTCTTCGCTTTTAAGGATGGGATTAACGCATCCAGCGGGTTTTCGACAAACGTACATTGCGTATTGATGCGTTTGCACAATTCCTTCGCCAGATCGATGTCGAAGCCAACCAGTTCACCTTGTGAATTTTTTGATTCAAATGGCGCATAGGTCGGATCGGTACCGATGCGGATGTTTTGCGGAATCGCAGCAAACGCCGCCGTTGCGCTGGAGAAAGCCAGAACCAGAGAGAGCGATAGCACCAGTTTTTTCATAATGTCCTCAACTGACAGTCTTTTTATAGGGAATATTTACAGGTTTGTTACACTTATCGTGCCATAAAATTGACCATCAAGGCAAAATATCCCGCCCCGTTAGACGTATTATTTTTCATTAAAAATGCTTAAGTATGCATTTTAATGCACCACGATAGTGCAACAAACCTGGCGTGCACCATGATCATTCCATCAGGTACAGCTTCCCTGCGACGTATCAGTCACCGTAGACATTAAAGTCGAAATACTTTTTCGCCATCTTGTCGTAGGTGCCGTCCTGACGCAGCTCGCCAAGCGCCTTATTAAACGCAGCCGTCAGTTCAGCATCATCTTTACGTAGCCCGACACCGGTGCCGTCACCGAAGTATTTTTTGTCTTTCACTGAAGGGCCTGCAAAAGCGAAATCTTTACCGGCAGGTTGCTTGAGGAAACCTTCGCTGGCAGCAACCTCATCTTGCAGAGCGGCATCCAGGCGTCCTGCAGCCAGATCGGAATAGACCAAATCCTGGTTAGCATAGGCCACCACATCGACACCCTTACTGCGCCAGTTATCATTGGCATACGCTTCCTGGGTTGATCCCTGCAGCACACCCACATGTTTACCTTTCAGTGAATCCAGCGTTGGCTGAATCGGTGAACCTTTGGCAGCAATCAGACGAGAGTCTGCGGCGTACAGTTTGTCGGAGAAGGCAATCTCCTGCTGACGTTTATCGGTAATGGAAAGCGACGAAATAATGGCGTCGATCTTTTTCGCTTTCAGTGAGGGGATCAGCGCGTCAAAGTCACTGGCAACCCAAGTACATTTCACCTGCATCCGTTTGCACATCTCGTTACCGAGATCGATATCAAAGCCAACAAAGTCACCTTTGGCATCTTTCGATGAGAACGGTGCATAGGTGGTATCCGTTCCGATACGTACCGTCTCCGGCATCGCCGCGTAGCTGGAAGCTGCTGCGGAAATCCCGACTAACAAAGACAGAGCGAGAATCGACTTCTTCATACATAACCCTCAAGTGAAATGGCTTTTTTATGTTGTGTATTGTGTTGTGTGTTTGCAGGCTCGTTCATGCAGGTCTTATGCCATCTTGACGACAACAGTAACATTCAACGTTAAATATGTTAATAAGACGTTGCATTATTGTCCTGAAGTTGAAGATAGCAGGTATGGCGGTTGGATCGCAGCGTTTAGATTGAATGGCAGGAACAAAATGTTGAGGATTTGATCGCGGTTGCAAAATTGCCCTGAAACAGGGCAACAGTGGAGTTATGCGCCCTGCCAGCGGGCAAAGAGATCTTCGGGTAGATTTATCGCAAACTGGTCAAGAACACGGTTAACCGTCTGATTTATCACATCATCAAGGGATTGCGGGCGATGATAAAACGCCGGAACGGGAGGCATAATTACCGCACCGATTTCCGCCGCCTGAGTCATTAAACGCAGATGGCCTAAGTGCAATGGTGTTTCACGCACGCAGAGCACCAGCGGGCGACGCTCTTTCAGCACCACATCTGCCGCACGGGTCAGTAAACCATCAGTATAGCTATGGACAATGCCGGACAGGGTTTTGATTGAACAGGGTAAAATCACCATCCCCAACGTCTGGAAAGAACCAGAAGAGATGCTGGCGGCAATATCGCGCGCATCGTGCGTGACATCGGCTAATGCCTGCACATCACGCAGGGAGAAATCCGTTTCAAGGGATAAGGTCTGGCGCGCCGCCTGGCTCATTACCAGATGCGTTTCGATATCTGTGACATCGCGCAGAACCTGTAATAATCGTACGCCATAAATCGCGCCGCTGGCACCGCTGATGCCCACAATGAGTCGTTTCATAAATAGTTGCCCTGTCAGACTTGCAGGCAGACTTTGCAGGATTTCGGCGGGAGTTGCAAGTCAGGGTGCCAGACCGGCACCCTGAGCGAAGTCATTATCCTTCGTTATGCATTTCGAGATTTTCCACTTCGTTCTGACGTTGCACTGCTTTGGCGTCGTCATTACGTAAAGTATCGAGAAAATCGAGGTAGCCCTGATCAACATCTTTGGTGACGTAGACGCCGTTGAACACCGAGCATTCAAACTGCTGGATATCCGGGTTTTCAGCGCGAACGGCTTCGATCAAATCGTTGAGGTCCTGGAAAATCAACCCGTCAGCACCGATGATCTGGCGAATTTCATCTACTTCGCGACCGTGAGCGATCAGTTCCGTGGCGCTCGGCATATCGATACCGTAAACGTTCGGGAAGCGAATTTCCGGTGCCGCAGAAGCGAGGTACACTTTCTTCGCTCCGGCTTCGCGTGCCATCTCGATAATCTGCTCAGAAGTGGTGCCACGGACGATGGAGTCGTCGACCAGCAGGACGTTTTTATCGCGGAACTCGGCGCGGTTGGCGTTCAGTTTACGGCGCACGGACTTACGACGCAGCTGCTGGCCAGGCATAATGAAGGTGCGGCCAACATAGCGGTTTTTCACAAAGCCCTGGCGGTACGGTTTGCCCAGAATACGAGCAATTTCCAGCGCGATATCACAAGAGGTTTCCGGAATTGGGATCACCACGTCGATATCCAGATCTTCCCATTCGCGAGCAATTTTCTCGCCCAGCTTGGTGCCCATATTCACACGCGCGCTGTAAACGGAAATTTTGTCGATGAACGAGTCTGGTCGGGCAAAGTAAACATACTCGAACAGGCACGGATTGCTGACCGGGTTGTCAGCGCACTGACGGGTAAACAACTGCCCTTCTTCAGTGATGTAAATCGCTTCACCCGGCGCGACGTCACGCAGGAAATCAAAGCCCAGCGTATCGAGCGCAACGCTTTCAGAAGCGACCATATATTCTGTGCGGTTCTCGTCAATATCACGTTTTCCCAGTACCAGCGGACGAATACCGTTAGGATCGCGGAAAGCCACCATACCGTGGCCGATAATCATCGCCACACAGGCATACGCGCCGCGGATTAAGCGGTTTGTAGCAGCAATGGCGGCGAAGATGTTGTCGGCTTCCAGCGGGTAGTGGCGGAAGTTGTCCAGCTCGCTGGCGAAGATATTAAGCAGAATTTCCGAGTCGGAAGTGGTGTTGATGTGGCGGCGTTTTTCTTCAAACAGTTTTTTACGCAACTCGTGAGCGTTGGTCAGATTGCCGTTGTGGGCAAGCGTGATGCCATACGGGGAGTTAACGTAAAACGGCTGCGCTTCAGAGGCGCTGGAGCTACCAGCCGTGGGGTAACGCACATGACCAATGCCCATATTGCCCTGCAAACGCTGCATATGGCGAGCTTCGAAGACATCGCTCACCAGCCCGTTCGCTTTACGCAAACGGAAGCAGTTATTGGCATCAATGGTGATGATGCCGGCGGCATCCTGACCGCGATGCTGAAGCACCGTTAAGGCATCATAAATCGACTGGTTAACCGGCATAACACCGGCGATACCGACAATACCGCACATACGTCTTTTCCTCGTTAAGCCACATCTCAGAGCACTTACGCTCTGGGCAAGAAACTTGACGAGCTTTGCAGATAATCAAAAAACCATCTGATGATAAAACTGAACTGCGGGATCAGCTGTGATTTGCTCCAGTCTTCGCTTTTCGACACCCCGGTAAAGGAGTCGAGAAAGAAGAGAATGGCAGCAACAATCAACACACCGCGCAACGCACCGAAACAGACGCCCAGCACCCGGTCGGTGCCCGTCAGGTGGGTTTTCTCAACCAACTGACCTATCACGAAGTTCACGATAGCGCCAACGATCAGTGTCGCGATAAACAGTACCGCGATGGCAATCCCATTTCGAACCAGTTCGTCTTCAAAGCCCGTAAACCAGACTGACAGGTAAGTGTAGTAATGACTGGCGACAAAGAAAGCACAACCCCATGTCACCAGCGATAACGTTTCACGAACAAAGCCGCGGATCAGGCTAACCAGAGAGGAAAAAGCAATCACCGCGATTATGGCGTAATCAATCCAGACCATATGTGTCCCACGATTTTACGCCCTGTCATCCTGTTCGGGGCGCATTCTAACAGAAAAAGAAAACGTTTGCGTAGGGATTTCCTTCCCGCGCATCAATAAAAATGGCGCTGAAAAAATATTCAACGCCATCGACTTTTTATGCCTTTGCAGCATCGGGCAATGCGTGTCGGATGCGGCGTGAACGCCTTATCCGACCTACGGTTCTACTCCTGCACAGGCCTCGTCGCATCAGGCAAAACCGTATTAATTCGGTGTATAGCCCATCACCACGCCACTTAAGCCAGAAAGCTGCTTGAGTTCACCCAGCGAACCTTTCAGCTTATCTTTCGAGGCATCTGGCCCAACCAGAATACGGGTAATTTTACCCTGCACCGGCGTGGATGGCGACGTATAAACCCGATAACCCGCGCCGCGCAGCTTACCGACAATCTCATTCACTTTATCGGCATTTTTCAGCGCGCCCAGCTGGACGACATACGCTTTACCCGTCGGGGCGGCTTTTTCTTCCACGACCGGCTTCGGTTCTGGCTTCGGCGCAGGTGCTGCTTCAACCTTCGGTTTAGGCGGTTCCACCGGTTTCGGCTTCGGTGGGGCGACCGGTGCAGGTTCCGGTTCAAACTCGGTGTTATTGGCTGCAATAGTGGCCGGATCGAGCGACGGCGCGGCAGCATCACCTGCCCGCACCTCTTCCGCTGCGCCTTCCGGCGGCTGTGTCGGCAACGCCTGGGTGGCGGCTGGCATCATATCAGGCTCATCGCGATCGCCCGCTTTCGGCACCAGAGGGATTGCCGCGAACTCATCCTGATAATGTTTTTTCTGCCCGTCCAGCAACCCTGGAAGTACAATCACCCCCAGCGCCACCAGCACGATCGTACCCACTAACCGATTCTGAAACTTACTTGCCACCGCTTCTCCTCGCGTCAATCACTTCCATGACATGTGCGACCGTGTGGAACGAACCACACACCAGCACGGTATCTTCCGCTTTAGCGTCCGCCATTGCGGCATCCCATGCCTGCGCCACGCTATCAAATGATTTGCCGTTACCCAAATGCTCAAGCAGTTGTTCTGCCGTGGCACCGCGCGGCCCTTCCAGTGGCGCACAATACCAGTCATCAACCACGCTTTTCAACCAGGCCAGAGTTCCGGCAATATCTTTATCATGTAGCATACCGATAACCGCCAGCACGCGCCCGTTTTTCGGTAGCGCTTTCATACGCCCGGTGAGATATTCCGCCGCATGTGGATTATGCGCGACATCAAAAATAACGCGTGGCGACTCGCTCACAATCTGGAAACGTCCCGGCAAAATTGCGCTGGCAATCCCGTCGCGAATGGCATTTTCACTGACCTCCAGCCCGCTGGCACGCAGTGCCGCCAGTGCCGTTGCGGCATTCGGTTGCGGGACAAGCGGCAACGGCAGATTTTCCAGCGTGCCGTGAGCATCGCTAAACGTCCAGTCATGATCGGTGACGAAATAGTTCCACTCAACGCCCCGACGTTGTAGCAGTGCGCCTTTTTCCTGCGCCACATCAGCAATGGTAGAAGGCATTTCAGGCTCTCCGACAATTGCCGGTTTTTCATTGCGGAAAATCCCTGCTTTCTCACGACCAATGCTTTCGCGATCTGGCCCCAACCAGTCGGTATGATCCAGCGCAATGCTGGTCACCACCGCAACATCAGCATCGACAATATTGGTTGCATCCAGACGTCCGCCCAGCCCTACTTCCAGAATCACCACGTCAAGTTGTGCCTGTTTGAACAGCCACAACGCCGACAACGTACCGTACTCGAAATAGGTCAGGGAAATATCACCGCGTGCCGATTCAATCTCCGCAAAAGAGGCTGTGTGGGCCGATTCCGGCAATTCCTGGCCCTGCACACGTACGCGCTCGGTATAACGCACCAGATGCGGCGAACTGTAGACGCCCACTCTGTACCCTGCCGCCATCAGAATCGACTCCAGCGTACGGCAGGTGGTGCCTTTGCCATTCGTACCCGCAACGGTAAACACAAATGGCGCTGGTTTCAGAACGCCAAGACGTGCCGCGACCTGGCTTACGCGCTCAAGGCCAAGATCGATAGTTTTACTGTGCAGGTTTTCCAGATAAGAAAGCCACGAAGCCAGAGGCGACGCGGCTTGAGGAGTGCGTTTGATAATCATGGTATCCGCTGATTCGTTACGGTGAGAATAGCAAAAGGGCAGAGCCAGTGGCCCTGCCCTTATCAGTTATCAGGCCTCAGGTTCCTGATCCGGTACCGGTGGCACCACTACGCCTTCACGCGGCGCTTCAGGATTCGGCGCTGGCAGATTCATCAACTTCGCCAGAATGCTCGCCAGTTTCAGACGCATTTCCGGACGACGGACGATCATGTCGATCGCACCTTTCTCGATCAGGAATTCACTGCGCTGGAATCCTGGCGGCAGTTTTTCGCGAACGGTCTGTTCGATAACACGCGGACCGGCAAAGCCGATTAACGCTTTCGGTTCAGCAATATTGAGATCGCCCAGCATGGCGAAACTTGCAGAAACACCGCCCATGGTCGGGTCGGTCAGCACGGAGATGTACGGCAAGCCGCGCTCCTGCATTTTTGCCAGTGCCGCAGAGGTTTTCGCCATCTGCATCAGCGACATCAGTGCTTCCTGCATACGTGCGCCACCAGAGGCGGAGAAGCAGATCAGCGGGCAGTTATCTTCCAGCGCCTGCTCAACGGCACGTACGAAACGTGCACCTACCACAGACCCCATGGAACCGCCCATAAAGGCGAACTCGAATGCCGCAGCGACAACCGGCATTCCATACAGGGTGCCTTTCATCACCACCAGCGCATCTTTTTCGCCGGTTTCTTTCTGCGCAGATGCCAGACGGTCTTTATATTTCTTGGAGTCACGAAACTTCAGCACATCTTTCGGCTCAAGCTCGCTACCCAACTCCACAAGGGTTCCTTCATCTAACAGGCTATGCAGGCGATTACGCGCTGTCATACGCATGTGATGGTCACACTTCGGACAGACCTCAAGATTACGTTCCAGCTCAGCGCGGTATAAAACCTGACCGCAGCTATCACACTTAGTCCACACCCCTTCAGGAATGCTCGCCTTGCGGGTGGGAGTAATGTTGCTTTTAATTCGTTCAATCCAGCTCATTAGGGACCTTTCTGTCTGAACCTGGTTCGATGCCAGTTTTATCTTTGGGGACGCATAATGCCATTTTTGCCCCCAACAGACCATGAATGTTGCACATTAAAACATAACAGCCCGAAACTTTGGATAAAAAAGTGGTCGAACCGCGGAGTTACTTTTTATTTTGCGGCGCGTGCCGCAGCGCGTTTGTGACGGATAATTTCGATGACGCCCGGCAAAATGGAAACCACAATAATCCCGACGATCAGCAGCTTAAGGTTATCCTGAACCATCGGAATTGTACCGAAGAAATAGCCTGCGTAGGTAAAAAGCAGTACCCACAACAGTGCGCCGATCACGTTATAGGCAGCGAAATGACGGTACGACATGTGGCCCATCCCTGCGACAAAGGGGGCAAACGTTCTGACGATTGGCACAAAACGGGCGAGAATAATGGTTTTGCCGCCGTGTTTTTCATAAAACTGATGAGTTTTGTCGAGATAGCTACGACGAAAAATTTTCGAGTTTGGATTACTGAATAATTTCTCACCGAACAACCGTCCTATGGTGTAGTTGACCGCATCACCAACAATCGCGGCAATTAACATCAGTACCACCATCATATGAACATTGAGATCGTTGGTTTCAAGCGAGGCCAGTGCCCCTGCAACAAACAGCAGCGAATCTCCCGGTAAGAACGGCGTTACCACCAGACCGGTTTCACAGAACAAAATCAAAAACAGGATGGCATAAACCCAGACGCCGTACTCTGCGACCAGTTCTGCCAGATGCACGTCAATGTGCAGGATAAAATCGATGAGGAAATAAATCAGGTCCATATTTGCCTATGCCTTGTACTCGTTATCTCTCAGGCCGTAACTACGTTGGCTACAGCCTGAAATTTTCCGAGCTTTATTCTCGTTAGTCCGCCAGAAATAGCGGGCCCATTGGCGGTTTTGGAAGATCAAACCGGTCAGGGTAATCCACCGCGACCAGATACAGCCCTTCCGCTTTTGCCGTTGCTGCCGCCAGCGTTCTGTCCTTTGCGGCCAGCAGTTCTGCTATCCAGCTCTCCGGCTGGTTGTTGGCACCGACTTCCATCAGGCTGCCGACAATATTCCTCACCATATGATGTACAAAGGCATTTGCTTTGATATCTACCACCACATAAGGACCGTGACGCGTGACGTTAATATGCATAACATTGCGCCACGGGGTTCGGGACTGGCACTGCACCGCACGGAACGAGGTGAAATCATTCTCGCCCAGCAGGCATTGCGCGGCCCGATGCATCCGTTCAGCGTCCAGCGGTTCGTAAAAATGGGTTACCCCTTTACTCAGCACTGCCGGACGCAGCCGATGATTGTAGATGATGTAGCGATAACGGCGAGCCGTGGCGCTAAATCGGGCATGAAAATCATCAGGTACAGCTTTAACCCAACGCACGGCGATGTCACCAGGTAAATTCGCATTTACGCCCAACGTCCACGCAGCGTCTTTACGCTGCGCGGTAGTTTCGAAATGCACAACCTGCCCTGTACCGTGTACGCCTGCGTCGGTACGCCCGGCGCAGAAGACGGTGATCGGTTCGTTCGCCACCTGAGAGAGTGCCTTTTCCAGTTTCTCCTGCACACTGCGTACTTCGTTCTGCCGTTGCCAGCCGTAATACTTACTGCCGTCGTACTCAATGCCCAGCGCAATTTTGTAAACTGGCGGTTGTTGCTGGTCGGACATTAGTACAGATACTCCTGCACCAGTTTCTCGGCGATTTTTACTGCCATCAGCGCGCCGCCAAAGCGAACATTATCGGCCACTGACCAGAACTGGACTTGCTCCGGCATACCGTAGTCATTGCGTACGCAGCCAACGGAAAGATGCGGCGTACCAGAAGCATCCCCCACCTGCGTCGGGAATTCGTTCTCTTCAGAGAGCACAATATCTTCGCCCTGGGCAAACGCATCACGCGCTTCTTCTGCCGCCAGCGGACGCAGTGCTTCAAAGTTGACCATCTGGGCATGACCGTAGAAAACCGGTGCCTGGACGACGCTTGCCGAAATCATCAGCCCTTCGTCTTGCAGGATTTTGCGTACTTCGTCAACGATACGACGTTCTTCACGCACGCTACCTTCGCTATCCGGCAGTAACGGCAGCATGTTGAACGCCAGCTGACGACCGAAGAAATCCTCTTCATCAATCGGAATACCGTTCAACAGTTTCGCGCTCTGCCCTGCTAACGCATCGACCGCTTTTTTACCCTGGGCGGAGGCAGAAATCAGGCTGGTGACGCTGATACGTGACAAACCGCCCTGATCGATTAACGGTTTCAGTGCTGCCAACAGCTGGCTGGTCAGGCTGTCCGGTACGGCGATGACATTTCGGTTGCGGTAATCGGTCAGTACAAACGGGTTAACTTCCGGCACCACCAGCGGTACGTCAGGTTCGAGAGCAAACAATCCGCTGCTGTCGATCACCAGGCAACCTGAGTTGGTCGCTTCTTCAACCCAGGCAGCGGTAGCTTCTTTGCCTGCGACAAAAAACGCCAGTTGCGCCTGCGTCCAGTCGAATTCAGCGGCATCCTGCACGGTGATTGTCTTACCACCAAAGCGCAGTTGTTCGCCTGCGCTTTCGTTACGTGCCAGTGCATAAATTTCCCCAACCGGGAACTGACGTTCAGCCAGCGTTTCAAGCAGGGCTTCGCCCACAGCGCCAGTTGCGCCCAGGACGGCAATGTTCCAGCCTTCAGACATGGTGGTTTACTCCAGAAATAGCAAAGCTCCCTGCCAATATTACAGCAAAGAGCATGAAGAAGAGATTAACGTGCCGGATGATGAACGGCGTTAAAACCCAGTTTACACAGCAATGATGCCGCACTGGCGTCATCACAAATCACATACAGAGATGACCATTCACGGCGCTCAAGATAGTTTTTGCGCAGTTTATCGAACTCACCCGGTATCCCGGCGACTTTACGCAGCGGTGCGTCATCGCGGCGCACATCATACACCAAATGCACCAGCCTTTTCAGCGTCGGTTGATCGAGCGGACCATGCAGTGTAATACGGCCAAACTCTGGCGCGGGTAGCAACGTATCAAGCGCAACGTGTTGCTCATGCCCAATAAACTTGCTATACGCTTCAAATACTTGCGTAGTGCCACGGGCTTTACCTTCGAGGGTGTAGCCCGCAATATGCGGCGTGCCGATATCCACTTTTTTCAGCAATTCTACGTTGAGTTCCGGTTCGCCTTCCCAGACATCCAGCACAACGCTTAACTTCTGACCTTCATTCAGACAGGTCAACAGGGCAGTATTATCGACGACTGCGCCACGGCAGGCGTTAATCAAGATCGCTCCCGGCTTCAGGTTACGAATCAGTTTTTCGTCCGCCAGATGCAGCGTTTTGTACGGTCCGTCTTTAAAGAGTGGCGTATGGAATGTCAGGATATCCGCATGCTGGACTAATTCATCCAACGAACGGAAATCGCCCTCATCCCCACGATCGACACGCGGCGGATCGCAAAGCAAGGTTTTGATCCCCATCGCTTCCAGTCGCGCCTGTAAACGCCGACCAACGTTACCAACGCCCACAATCCCCACGGTACGCTCATGCAGTGAAAATCCATCGCGTTCAGCAAGCATCAGCAGTGAGGAGAAAACATATTCCACCACCGCAATCGCATTACAGCCAGGTGCTGCGGAAAAACCAATTCCCGCCTGCTTTAACCATGCTTCATCGACATGGTCGGTTCCCGCTGTGGCTGTGCCAACAAATTTAATGGGCTTTCCTGCCAGCAAAGATTCATTCACTTTCGTGACCGAACGCACCATCAGCGCATCCGCATCTGCCAGTTGAGCTACTGGGATTGGACGCCCCGGAACCGCAGTCACCTCACCCAAACGGCTAAATAAGTCGCGGGCATAAGGCATATTTTCATCAACAAGGATTTTCACGTTTGTGTTACCTGTATGAGACGAGAGTTAACCGGACAAGTGTGCCATAATCTCGCGGCCAGGCATACTTGCGATGATTTCAGGTATAAGGATACGTAATGATACAACCTATTTCCGGCCCTCCTCCTGGGCAACCACCAGGTCAGGGAGATAACCTGCCGTCTGGCGCGGGCAATCAGCCTTTATCCAGTCAGCAACGTACTTCGCTGGAAAGCTTAATGACGAAAGTGACTTCGCTGACGCAACAGCAAAGAGCAGAACTGTGGGCGGGTATCAGGCATGATATTGGCCTGTCGGGAGATTCGCCGCTACTTTCGCGTCACTTTCCCGCCGCTGAGCATAATCTGGCGCAACGTTTGCTGACCGCGCAAAAAAGCCATTCTGCCCGCCAGCTTTTAGCCCAATTGGGTGAGTATTTACGCCTGGGGAATAATCGTCAGGCGGTCACGGATTATATTCGTCATAACTTTGGTCAGACGCCACTGAATCAGCTCTCACCGGAGCAATTAAAAACCATTCTCACCCTGTTGCAGGAAGGGAAGATGGTTATCCCGCAACCGCAGCAGCGCGAGGCGACCGACCGTCCGTTATTACCGGCGGAGCACAATACGCTCAAACAGCTGGTTACCAAACTTGCGGCGGCAACGGGAGAACCCAGCAAGCAGATCTGGCAATCGATGCTGGAACTATCCGGGGTGAAAGATGGTGAGTTAATTCCAGCGAAACTGTTTAACCATCTGGTGACCTGGCTGCAGGCGCGTCAGACGCTAAGCCAGCAAAATACGCCGACGCTGGAATCACTACAGATGGCGCTGAAACAACCTTTAGACGCCAGTGAACTGGCGGCGTTATCGGCATATATCCAGCAAAAATATGGCCTTTCTGCGCAATCATCGCTTTCTTCAGCCCAGGCGGAGGATATCCTTAATCAGCTTTATCAACGGCGGGTTAAAGGGATTGATCCGCGTGATATGCAACCGCTGCTTAATCCTTTTCCACCGATGATGGACACGTTGCAAAATATGGCAACGCGTCCCGCGCTGTGGATACTATTAGTCGCGATTATCCTGATGCTGGTCTGGCTGGTTCGTTAACCCCGACGAAACGACAGTATCGTGACAATAATTCCCAGCACCGCAGAGATCGCCCCGGCAAGAAATACCGAAGAGTAACCAAACGTGGTCGCCAGCATTCCCGCCAGCGGCCCGGAGACGCCGAGGGCGATATCCTGAAACGCGGCGTATCCGCCCAGTGCGGTGCCACGAACTTGTGACGGTACACGTTTAACCACCTCCACGCCCAGCGCTGGAAAGATAAGCGAACATCCAGCTCCGGTTAAGGCCGCGCCCGCTAATGCGACCCACGCACCTGGCGCCTGCCAGAGCAGCAACAAGCCCACTGTTTCTACAAGCAGAGAAACAATCGCCACTTTCACGCCGCCAAAACGGTCCGGCATCCAGCCAAACATTACGCGCATCACGACAAATGCCCCGCCAAACGCGGTAAGAGTAAAGCCCGCCATCGCCCATCCTTTGCTGGCAAAGTAGAGCGAAACGAAAGTTCCGATAACCGCAAAACCAACACCTTGTAGCGCCAGACCTAACCCTGGTTTCCAGATAAGCCCGACAACGCTCCACAGCGATGGACGTTCTCCCGCCAGGGCCGGTACTTTGCGCACTGTGCCGTTACAGGCCCACGCCAGTATGGGTAATGCCATTGTGGTGAGCGCCAGGGCAGCAAAACCGTAATGGCTATGAATCAACAGGCCAAGCGGCGCACCAACAGCGAGGGCACCGTAAATCGCCATTCCGTTCCATGACATCACTTTGCCGGAATGTTTTGGTCCAACGATGCCCAATCCCCAGGTCAGAGCGCCCGTCAGTAACTGGCTTTCACCAAAGCCAAGAATCAAACGTCCGACGACCAACAGAGTAAATTTGAACGGTGCGGAGACGGGCAAAATCGCCGCCAACAGCAGTGCGCCCCCCGCCAGACCACAAGCTAACATCCCCTGAAGCGCCGAACGTTTTGCACCATATTGATCGGCCAGTCGCCCGGCATAGCCACGCGTCAGCACCGTAGCCAAAAACTGAATGCCGACGGCAATCCCGACCATGGTGTTGCCATAGCCCAGCTCATGATGAACAAACAGCGGGATAACCGGCAATGGTAACCCTACGGTCATGTAGGTGAGAAAAACCGCAAAAGCGATGCGGAAAAGCGAAAAATTGGCAGAAGATCGTGTTTCGGTTTGGCTTACAGCAGTCATGCATTACTCCAGAATGCAGCGCGAGGCGAGGAATTTCCCCGTCTCATCTCTCTGGTTTCAGGGTTACGGTACGCGTTGGCAGGATTTAACGCGTACGTCTTTTCAGAAGGAAATCGACAAAGCGGGAAGTTTGCCTGGAACAGGCGGCGATTGTCAATGATGTGAAAAAGGGAACCATCGGGTTCCCTTTTTCTTTAGTGCCGGAGGCGGCACTGGCGCGTATCGTCGGATGCGACGCTGACGCGTCTTATCCGACCTACTCCGAATTAATCTTTCAGCTTACGCATTACCAGCGTGGCGTTGGTGCCACCGAAGCCGAAGCTGTTAGACATAACGGTAGTCAGTTCGCGATCGGTCGTTTCGGTCACAATGTTCAGACCCGCAGCCTGCTCGTCCAGCTCTTCAATGTTGATGCTCGGTGCGATAAAACCGTGTTCCAGCATCAGCAGAGAGTAGATAGCTTCCTGCACACCCGCAGCGCCCAGAGAGTGACCGGTCATGGCTTTGGTTGCAGAAATCGCCGGGCTCTTATCACCGAATACTTCACGGATAGCCGCCAGCTCTTTCACGTCGCCAACCGGAGTTGAAGTACCGTGAGAGTTCAGGTAGTCGATTGGCGTATCAACACCGTGCATCGCCATCTGCATGCAGCGAACTGCGCCTTCGCCAGACGGAGCAACCATGTCTGCACCATCAGACGTTGCGCCGTAACCAACGATTTCAGCATAGATGTGAGCCCCACGCGCCAGCGCGTGTTCCAGCTCTTCAACCACCACCATACCGCCGCCGCCAGCGATAACGAAACCGTCGCGGTGAGCGTCGTAAGTACGGGAGGCTTTTTCCGGGGTGTCGTTGTATTTAGTAGACAGCGCGCCCATCGCGTCGAATTCGCAAGCCATTTCCCAGCACAGCTCTTCGCCGCCGCCAGCAAACACGATGTCCTGTTTGCCCAGTTGGATCTGCTCTACTGCGTTACCGATACAGTGTGCGGAAGTCGCACACGCGGAGCTGATGGAGTAGTTAACGCCGTGAATTTTAAACGGCGTGGCGAGGCAGGCAGAAACGCCAGATGCCATCGCTTTGGTGACCACATACGGGCCAACCGCTTTCAGGCCGCGCGGGCTACGCATAGCGTCAGCACCGAACACCTGGAAACGCGGGGAACCGCCGCCAGAACCTGCAATCAGGCCAACGCGCGGGTTATTCTGATAAGCTTCCGGGGAGAGGCCAGCATCTGCAATTGCCTGCTCCATAGAAAGGAATGCATAAATGGATGCGTCGCTCATAAAGCGCACAACTTTGCGGTCAATGAGGCCAGTGGTATCCAGTTTTACGTTGCCCCAGACGTGGCTACGCATGCCGGAATCCTTCAGCTCCTGAGAGAAAGTGATCCCTGAACGTCCTTCACGCAGAGATGCCAGGACTTCCTGCTGGTTATTACCGATGCTGGAAACAATGCCCAGGCCAGTAATCACTGCACGTTTCATTCAATACCTCTGTAAGTCGCACATAGAGTAAGTTTCGAATGCACAATAGCGTACACTTGTACGCCGAACAAGTCCGATCAGCCAATTAATAGAGAAATTTGCGCAGCCTGACACACATCGCTAAGATCGAGCCACCGCCTGTAAGACGAGTAACTTACGTGAAACACTACGCCATACAACCTGCCAACCTCGAATTTAATGCTGAGGGTACACCTGTTTCCCGAGATTTTGACGATGTCTATTTTTCCAACGATAACGGACTGGAAGAGACACGCTATGTTTTTCTTAGGGGTAACCAATTAGAGGCACGCTTTCCTGAACATCCGCATCCTCTGTTTGTGGTAGCAGAGAGCGGCTTCGGCACCGGATTAAACTTCCTGACGCTATGGCAGGCATTTGATCAGTTTCGCGAAGCTCATCCGCAAGCGCAATTACAACGCTTACATTTCATTAGTTTTGAGAAATTTCCCCTCACTCGTGCGGATTTAGGATTAGCGCATCAACACTGGCCAGAACTGGCACCGTGGGCAGAAAAACTTCAGGCGCAGTGGCCTTTGCCCTTGCCCGGTTGCCATCGTTTATTGCTCGATGAAGGCCGCGTGACGCTGGATTTATGGTTTGGCGATATTAACGAACTGACCAGCCAACTGGACGATTCGCTAAATCAAAAAGTAGATGCCTGGTTTCTGGACGGCTTTGCGCCAGCGAAGAACCCGGATATGTGGACGCAAAATCTGTTTAACGCCATGGCCCGGCTGGCGCGTCCGGGCGGTACGCTAGCGACATTTACGTCTGCCGGTTTTGTCCGCCGGGGTTTGCAGGAAGCCGGATTCACCATGCAAAAGCGCAAAGGGTTTGGGCGTAAACGGGAAATGCTTTGTGGGGTGATGGAACAGACATTACCCCTCCCCTGCTCCACGCCGTGGTTTAACCGTACGGGTAGTCGCAAACGGGAAGCGGCGATTATTGGCGGTGGTATCGCCAGCGCGTTGTTGTCGCTGGCGTTATTACGGCGCGGCTGGCAGGTAACGCTTTATTGCGCGGATGAAGCCCCCGCGCTGGGTGCTTCCGGCAATCGCCAGGGGGCGCTGTATCCGCTCTTAAGTAAACATGATGAAGCACTAAACCGGTTTTTCTCCAATGCGTTTACTTTTGCTCGTCGGCTTTACGATTTATTGCCTGTTAAATTTGATCATGACTGGTGCGGCGTCACGCAGTTAGGCTGGGATGAGAAAAATCAGCACAAAATCACACAAATGCTGTCGATGGATTTACCCGCAGAACTGGCTGTGGCCGTTGATGCTAAGGCGGTTGAACAAATTACGGGCGTTGCGACAAATTGCAGCGGTATTACTTATCCGCAAGGTGGTTGGCTGTGTCCGGCAGAGCTGACCCGTAATGTGCTGGAGCTGGCACAACAGCAGGGTTTGCAGATTTGTTATCAACATCAGTTAAAGGATTTATCCCGTAAGGATGACTGTTGGTTATTGAATTTTGCGGGTGATCAGCAAGCGACGCATAGCGTGGTGGTACTGGCGAACGGGCATCAAATCAGCGGTTTCAGCCAAACGTTGTCTCTGCCGGTGTATTCCGTTGCCGGTCAGGTCAGCCATATTCCAACAACGCCGGAACTGGCGAAGCTGAAGCAGGTGCTGTGCTATGACGGTTATCTCACGCCACAAAATCCGGCGAATCAGCACCATTGTATTGGTGCCAGTTATCATCGCGGCAGCGAAGATACGGCGTACAGTGATGAAGACCAGCTGCAGAATCGCCAGCGGTTGATTGATTGTTTCCCGCAGGCGCAGTGGGTAAAAGAGGTTGATGTCAGTGATAAAGACGCTCGCTGTGGTGTGCGTTGTGCCACCCGAGATCATCTGCCAATGGTAGGCAATGTCCCTGATTATGAGGCAACGCTCGCAGAATATGCCTCTCTGGCGGAACAGAAAGACAACGCGGTAAGCGCACCGGTTTATGACGATCTCTTTATGCTTGCGGCTTTAGGTTCGCGTGGTTTGTGCTCTGCCCCGCTGTGTGCCGAGATTCTGGCAGCGCAGATGAGCGACGAACCGATTCCGATGGATAGCAATACGCTGGCGGCGTTAAATCCAAATCGGTTATGGGTGCGGAAGTTGTTGAAAGGGAAAGCGGTTAAGGCAGGGTAATCTGCTTTGGCAGCGTTTGTCGGATGCGGCGTGAACGCCTTATCCGACCTACGTGAAATCTGTAGGCCTGATAAGACGCGGTAAGCGTCGCATCAGGCATTATGCACTCAATGTCGGATGCGGCGTGAACGCCTTATCCGACCTACGTAAAACCTGTAGGCCTGATAAGACGCGATAAGCGTCGCATCAGGCATGACGCTCCAGACGCCAACAACTTACTACTGTGACGCCTGTTGAAACAGATTTTCCCACATATCGGTCACCAGCGCCTGGTCTCGCGGCGACAACTCACCGGCACCAATGGCTTTTTCCAGACTCTGGCTAACGGTCGTATGTACCGCCTGGGCGGAGTGGTCATCACCACTTTCCAGTTCTGCGATGGCTAATGTCAGGTGGCCACGCAAATACCCACTGGCAAACAACTCATCATCACTGGCATGGTCAACCATACCGTCGATTAATGCCAGAATGCGTGATTCAAACTCCGCGATCATCTTCTTTCCTCATTGTAAAACGTGGCGCAGGCTTCAGTTGAGCGCTTCCGGCCACGGGAACTGTTCCGCCGTAAGTTCCGGCGTGTGATAATAATTTTGTAGTGCTTTAATGAAGCGTGCCGGACGCTCGGGAATACCGTTTGCCAGATAATCCATCACCTGTGCATGTACCCGCCGTTGAAATACCACGCGGTCCGGTTCGAAATCCCCTTCCAGATTGTCGCAACTGACATTAAACGGATATCCCGCCGCCACACAGAACAACCAGTCCAGCGCCTGCGGCTTCACTTCAACATCTTCAAACTGGCCTTGCGTTTGGGCATCGCGTCCGTCCGGACAATACCAGTAGCCGAAATCAACCAGCTCACGGCGCGCTTTCCCGGCAATACACCAGTGCGAAATCTCATGAATTGCGCTGGCATAAAAGCCGTGAGCAAAGACGATTCGGTTATACGGTACTTCCGCATCAGCAGGAAGATAGATCGGTTCGTCGTCGCCTTTAATCAGACGGGTATTAAATTCATCGGCAAAGCAGCTATTAAAAATTTCAATCAACTGCTCATAGTGGTGTGTACTATTCATTAGTTCATCCCCAACCAGTGGAGGATCTCCTGTCCGTGGCTATCATAAAGTAATTTGGCACTCATTACCGCCGAGACGATAACAATCATCGGGCGAATCAGCTTTTGTCCTTTGCTCAACACCAGTCTTGACCCCATGCGCGCGCCGAGGAACTGCCCCACCAGCATCACAAATCCTGTCGCCCAAATCACTTTGCCGCCGAGAATAAACAGCAGCAAACCGCCGATGTTTGACGTTGCGTTGAGTAATTTGGCGTGGGCCGTGGCTTTGGCGAGGTTAAAGCCGCACAGCGTAACGAAGGCTAACGCGTAAAACGATCCGGCAGCCGGGCCAAAGAATCCATCGTAAAAACCTACGCAGCCCCCCGCCACCAGCGCAAATGGCAGTCCATACATCCGACGCTGGCGATCTTCTTCTCCCAGTTTGGGCATCAGTAAGAAATAAAGCCCAATACAAATCACCAGAATGGGCAAAATCTGCCGCAAGACATCAGCCTGAACGTACTGCACCAGTAAAGCGCCGCTCATTGAGCCGATAAAGGTCATGGCGATATTAAGTTTCTGATCGCTTAAGCTAACCACTTTGCGGCGAATAAAATAGATAGTGGCAGAAATAGAACCACCGCAGGCTTGCAGTTTATTGGTTGCCAGCGCGTTAGCCGGAGACATCCCCGCCGCCATTAATGCCGGAATGGTGAGTAGCCCACCGCCCCCGGCAATAGAGTCGATAAATCCCGCCAGTATGGCGACAAAAAAGAGGAGTCCCAGTAATAGCGGGGAAACCATAAACAGGCTATTAAACGTTTCCATTAGATCACGTGCTCATCCAGTAGCGCCTGGCAGGAAGGCGGCAACGGAGGCGGTGTCTTCTTCTCAGGCTTTGTTGTTCCCGGTTTTGGTGGTTCAAACCAGCTTTGCAATTCTGCCCCGCAACCATCGCCCGGTGGCGGTAAAGGTTGATCTTCACACTCCAGGCTATCGGCAGGACAACGTAATCGTACATGCATATGGGCGCGATGCTGGAACCAGGGCCGCACTTTACGTAACCAGTCGCGATCGGTGCCCGCATCAAGGCAAAGTTGTTGTTTAATCGCCGGATTAACAAAAATGCGCGTGACGTCTTTATCCTGCGCGGCGAGTTTAATCAAGCTGAAAATTTCGGGCTTCCACAGCGTCGGGACAACGTGTTTACCGTCGCGGGAAACCAAATCTAATGCTTGCGGGCGCAAGAGTTGCGCGGAGGTCCAGCGTTTTTTCGGCAGTTGCAGGAAGATGTCCACATCCAGTCCGGTCTGATGACTGGCGTGACCGCCATTGAAACGCCCACCAGCAGGCATTCCCATATCGCCAATCAGCACCGTGCCCATACCCAGATTGCTCACCTGGCTACTCAGACGCTGGATAAACATCACCAGGTCCGGGTGCCCGAAATAGCGACGCTGATCGGTACGCATGACCTGATAATGTTCGGACTGTATCGGCAGCGTATCAGCACCAACGATACAGCCATTTGAAAAACTGCCTATCGATTGTGCACTACCCGGCACAGGTTGGGTTATTTTTTGCCACGGCGTCGCTGCCAGGCTGGCGCTACTGGCAAGCAGGGCCAGCAGCGCAATCGCAGTTTTGTTCATTTTTACCAGCGTGGAATATCAGTCTTCACATCAGCATTTTGCGCCCGTTGCCGTAACAGGTGATCCATTAAAACGATCGCCAGCATCGCTTCCGCGATCGGCACCGCGCGGATCCCAACACAAGGATCGTGACGGCCTTTGGTGATCATCTCAACTTCTTCGCCAAAGCGGTTAATGGTGCGTCCAGGCACAGTAATGCTGGAGGTCGGTTTCAGCGCCATATGGGCAATGATTTGCTGCCCGCTACTGATGCCGCCGAGAATGCCGCCCGCATGGTTGCTCTGGAAACCGTCTTTGGTGATTTCGTCACGGTTCTGGCTGCCACGCAGCGCTACCACGTCAAAACCATCACCAATTTCCACACCTTTCACCGCGTTAATGCTCATTAGCGCATGGGCGATATCAGCATCAAGGCGATCAAAGACCGGCTCGCCAAGTCCGGCAGGGACGCCACTGGCCACCACGGTGACTTTCGCGCCAATAGAGTCGCCCTCTTTTTTCAGCGCGCGCATCAGTTCATCTAAGGCTTCGATTTTGTCCGGATCCGGGCAGAAGAATGGATTTTGCTCGACCTGAGACCAGTCTTTGATTTCCAGCGGAATGTCGCCCATTTGGGTCAGGCAGCCGCGAATTTCTATACCAAATTTCTCAGCGAGATATTTTTTGGCAATCGCCCCTGCTGCAACGCGCATGGCGGTTTCGCGAGCGGAAGAACGACCGCCGCCGCGATAATCGCGCAGGCCATATTTTTGTTCGTAGGTGTAATCGGCATGGCCTGGACGGAAAACGTCTTTAATTGCGCTGTAATCCTGAGAACGCTGGTCAGTGTTTTCAATCAACAAACCAATGCTGGTGCCGGTAGTAACGCCTTCAAAAACACCGGAGAGAATTTTGACCTGATCCGGCTCACGACGCTGAGTGGTATAGCGCGATGTCCCAGGGCGACGACGGTCGAGATCGTGTTGCAGGTCTGCTTCCGTCAGCGGAATACCTGGCGGAACACCATCGACGATGCAGCCGAGCGCCAGCCCGTGCGATTCGCCGAAGGTGGTTACGCGAAAGAGTTGTCCAATTGTGTTTCCAGCCATCACGGCTCCGTTATTGTTGTGTTTGCGTGTTTACTTAATCTTTATAAATCGCGAAATGTTCTCGTGCAGCAATAAGCTGCTCTTTGGTGAGCATAAACACACCATCACCGCCGTTATCAAACTCCAGCCAGGTGAACGGAACATCCGGATATTGTTCCATAAGATGTACCATGCTGTTGCCGACTTCACAAATCAGCACGCCATCATCAGCAAGGTAATCTGCCGCATTACCGAGAATACGACGCGTCAGTTTCAGGCCGTCAGTACCAGATGCCAGACCCAGTTCCGGCTCGTGACGGTATTCATTTGGCAGGTCGGACATATCTTCCGCATCGACGTACGGCGGGTTAGTGACGATCAGGTCGTACTGCACTTTCGGCAAGTCCCGGAACAGATCGGAACGAATCGGGATGACGTTGTGGATCAGACCATGTTCTTCGATGTTCTGTTCAGCAACCGCCAGCGCGTCAGGAGAGATGTCTACCGCGTCGACTTCTGCTTCCGGAAAGGCATAGGCGCAGGCAATCGCAATACAGCCGCTTCCGGTGCACATATCTAAAATGTGCTGCGGTTGCTTGCTGATGAGTCCGGCAAATTTATTGTTGATAAGTTCACCAATCGGCGAGCGCGGCACCAGCACACGTTCATCGACGTAAAATTCATGGCCGCAGAACCAGGCTTTGTTGGTCAGGTAGGCCACCGGAATGCGTTCGTTGACGCGGCGGATCACGCGCTCAACAATACGGTGTTTTTCGCTGGAAGTCAGACGCGCGGTGCGCATATCTTCCGGAATATCCAGCGGCAGGTAGAGCGATGGCAGCACCAGTTGTACGGCTTCATCCCACGGGTTATCGGTGCCGTGGCCGTACCAGATATTTGCCGCGCTGAAGCGGCTCACCGACCAGCGCAACATGTCCTGAATGGTTTGCAGCTCATTTACTGCTTCGTCAACGAAAATTTTATCCACGTATTCCTCCAGGGCATGGTCGCATTAATTTCGGCGGCTAGTTTGCCATGAAGATGACGATAAATCAGCATTCACGCGCGGTGAGTGAGGAAAAATACGTTTAAAACGATCGATTAGACGACGAGTCGGGTAAACTGTAGGAAAATTAGAAATGAGAGATGTAAATGAAAAAGAAATCATCACTTAGCGAGGAGGACCAGGCGCTTTTTCGCCAGTTGATGGCGGGAACCCGCCAGATAAAGCAGGACACCATTGTCCATCGGCCGCTGCGTAAAAAAATTAGCGAAGTACCGGTCAAGCGGTTAATTCAGGAACAGGCCGATGCCAGCCATTATTTCTCCGATGAGTTTCAACCGTTATTGAATACCGAAGGTCCGGTGAAATATGTCCGTCCGGATGTCAGCCACTTTGAAGCGAAGAAACTGCGCCGCGGCGATTATTCGCCGGAGTTGTTTTTGGATTTACACGGTTTGACGCAATTGCAAGCTAAGCAGGAACTTGGGGCTTTGATTGCTGCCTGCCGTCGTGAACATGTGTTTTGCGCCTGCGTGATGCATGGTCATGGTAAGCATATTTTGAAGCAGCAAACGCCGCTGTGGCTGGCACAACATCCCCATGTGATGGCGTTTCACCAGGCACCGAAAGAGTACGGCGGTGATGCAGCTTTATTAGTGTTGATTGAAGTGGAAGAGTGGTTGCCGCCTGAGTTGCCCTGACATCATTATCAACATGCACTTTCACCGACCAGTTATCTGGTCGGTGAAAGATTAACACTACAATTCGTTCAGCACATACTGGAAACGGCACGTAGAATCAATCGGTTGCCGACTGCTGGTATTTACCTTCACCACAATGTCGTGTAACTGTTTATCGGTAACTGGATGGCGTGTCGGTGTGACAGTCACCGTTGATTCGTCACAACCGTAAGAAGTGAAGGTTAACAACTCAGAAACCACGCGGCAGTACGCGCCACGCGGATCAAAAACACTTCCATCACATAGCTTTCCATCCTCCATCAGGTAGGTCGAAAGTGTAGTGGTGATTATCGTCCCTGTGGATTTTAGTTGTAACAGTTTACTCTTGCTCACAGAGCTCTCATTCCAGGAAATATCATATGAAGCAACCGGGATCGTTGGGCATACTGTGGCATGAGCTGTTGGGCCAGTGTATGCCGTAGTCCACCGCTCTGTTGTGATTGCATAATACGAGGAGATCCACGGACACCCATAGTCATCAGACTGGACCGTGACTTTAAACGTCATAAAAGCACACCGATACCAAGCCGTATCAATACCAGGACAAAATGCGTTACTCACGGGCCCAAAATCATCCAGAATCAGAACAGGGGCAGGACCACTTCCTGTCCACGAAAGCAGCCTGGCTTCACTGCCCTTGTAGGTTGCGGAGTTATACGAACCATAAGCGACCTCATTCGGTGTTAACACTGACACGTAGAAAGTCATTCCGGCAAGATACTGTGTAGCCTGACCATAATAAACTTTGACACTATTAAAACTTGCGCTCATTAGCTTATCTTTGGCATAACTGGCGGGGGTTATGAAGCTTGATGCTATAAAGACCAGGCTTAAAAAAAACAACGTCCATTTTCTCATCTTAAATATACTCAAAGGTTGCGGTTAAGGAGGCGGTAAAATCGCCCATCGTCACTTCCCGACCGCTTTTCGCCTGTAACCAGGCCCTGAAATTAATGTCATTGCTGCCATCGCTAAGCGTGAATTTCGCCCCGGTTGGGTCGTTAATCGCCACCCGTACCCCGTCCGTCGTTTCCATCCCAATCCCGACGCCCTGCGCGGTTGATGTGGTATCCAGCGCCAGGAAACCGGGCTGCTCACTGTCTTCCGTACCGGTAAGAGTCACCTGGACCTGATAACTGGCAGGCCCCTTACAATCTTTCAACTTAAACACCACCGGCATGTGCGCAGACTCCCCCGCGACCATAAGATCCCGACGACTGATAGTCGGAAAATGGACTTCGGCCAGATTTCCGCTATCAACTACCAGCGTACAAGAGCGGCTAATTAAATTGCCGTAAAAATGCAGGTTGTTGTCCACGGCCAGGGCACGCGTGCTGCCGATCAACAACAGGCCCGCTAACAGCCCATAGCCGAGCGAATAAATACGTTCTGTCTTCATTGATAATCCACCCGCAATGTTGCATAGGCTGAAAACGTGGTATCACTCAGCACCGCATCGGCTGACTTCACTGGCACGGCTTCCAGCTTCGGCTTTTGGGTAAAATCGGTGGCGTTAATAGTAAGCGGAGTATTCAGCTTAAAAGGCTGACCATCGTGCTGAAGTTCAATACCAAAGCCGGGAACGTCTGTTTCGATAGCCGAGTCATTGTAGGCGGTCTGCGTACCCGTCCAGGTGAGTGTCATATTCCACTCGGGATCGCGCGTGTCAGAGTCACAGCTCAGGCCATATACCACTTCCTTGCGACCATAGTCTCCGTTGATACTGTCGATGATGAGATCGCGAAATTCCACTTCGAGGGTCTTTCCATCGCTGATAGCACAGGCAGGCGGTGCCACCAGCGTACCGTGGAAGGTGATGTCATCCTCAGCCGCCAGCGCAACGCCACCGCAGGTGCAAAGTAAAAGTAACAAGCGTTTTTTCATTGGTAATCCACCACCATCGTCATACTGGCGTTAAATTCCGCTGGCGTAAGCTGCACTCCGCTCTGTTTTACCGGCACCGCTGTGAGGTTGGGCAACTGGTTAGCATTAAAATCAGACCAGTTACCTTCACCCACTCTGAACAGGGAGTTATCGTCACCATTTTCAATGCGAATACCCAGGCCGGGTATTTCCGTCGCAATGACAGTTTCCCCGTTAATCACGGTAGTGGTGCCTTTAAGCTGCATCCGCAGATCATCAAGGCCCACCGCCCTGTTATCACAGTTCAGGGTATAAAGCGGCTGCGTGGTGCGGTAATTCGTGCCATTGATTTTGCTAATGTAGACTTGGCCAAATTGCACATTGCTCCCCTTTACGGAACAGGGCGGTGGCGCATCCACCAAAACGCGCAACGTCAATATCACCGGTTTACTTTGTCCTGCGACAGCAATATTCCCCATCAGCCAGCCGCTCAGGAGAAAAATGCCCGTTCCCACCAGAAACGTGTATTTCATAAGACTCTCCCGGCATCAGCCTTTGCGGCTTTGCTCTGCATCCACCAGGCAATCATTGCCAGTGCATTTAAAGTTCAGCGACATTCGCGCGCCGTAGTCGTTGACGTAAGTCAGCACCGGCACAGTGTCTATCTTCACATTCAACGGTGCGGACGATTTCGGCGGCATGACCAGCGGCGTAAACCCGGCTGCCGGATTACCATTTTTCTGTGTGCTGGCATTGCTGATAATCACGTAATACGGCGTGGGGTTATTGACGGTAAACGCCTGACCATTGCGGGTTAACGTCACCTTGTGCTGCCACGGCTCCCTCATGTCAATTTTTGCCAGTGCCTTGGGTCGCCAGAACAATTTGATACGCGTTTGCAGGGCAATTTGCAGCGTATTAGGTTTGTTCGATTTTGGCGGGATTTCACGCACGTTAAAGTAGAACATGCTCTCACGATCGGCCGGTAACTTGTTGATATCCGGCATTCCCTGGACTTTTACCTGACCATTCATCATCGCATCAATACGCTGTACCGGCGGCAGTACCGTGAGTGGCGAACTGATTTTGTTGCCCTTTTCGTCCTCCATCCAGCTTTGCGCCAGGTAGGGCTGCTTCGGGTCGTTATTGCGCAACGTGACGCTGATAGATTTGTCACCTTCATTGAAGATCAGGCGTGTGCGGTCGGGCGTCACCGATGCGTGGGTTGTAAAACTGGCGGCCGCCACCAGCAGCGCCAGCGCCGGGGTAACTCTTTTTGCAGAGCGAGTCAATGTATACATGGATCAATCCTTAATCACGTTATTGGTTTGCTGAAATAGCCATAGGTTCCGCACCAGGTGTGACCTGCTGCGTCTGTTCCTGAATCATCGGTTTAACCTCTGCCGGAGCCGCAGGCATGACAGTGCCTTGTTGCTTGCACGGCAGTAACAGGCCGTTGAACAGGTCGGCGGGCAGCGGGTCTGGCAGAGAAATCTCACAATGGGGTTCGCCATTCCATGAGACACGCATGTGTTCGCCCGCTTTTACCCCGGCCAGATAGACGTTGCCGTCATCATCAACCAGGCCGACCTGCTGGTCATGTTCGTTACTCACTTCCGCACCGAATGGCGGATAACTGCCATCACTCATACGCAGGACAGCCATCGCCTTTTGCCCACTGATGACCGCAAATTGACGGTAGCCAATGGCGCCTTCGGTAAGCGTCGCCTGCACCACTGACTGCGTGGCTTCGGCGTCTTCTGGCAGTTTGGTCAGGTCAATCGTGGCCTGGTTACGGTAGTAGTTATTGACGTCGGCAACGACGGCTTTACCAAACATATTGGTGTAAACCGCTGCGCCATTACCTTCGACCGGTACGTCAGCGACACCGTCAGCGTCAATCAGTAATCGCGTCCCGCCCATATTTTGAGTTCGGTGCAACGCACCACCGTGAGCCGTGAGCGTAGCGCCCCCCTGTAGCGATAAGCCGGCAGAGGTGTACTGTCCTTGATGGTAGTTAGCATTGAGGTCCACATGGGCCATTGAACCGTCACGGCTGTAATAACCATCCACGCTGGAGTGGTTTTCACTGTTGCCAACGTTTATCTGATAATGACTGGCGTCATCGATACGGCTGAAATACCCCACCTGGCTACTGTCTGGACCGCTACCGTAGTTACCGTTGTAACTCACAACGCTGCTATCGCCCCACGGCATACTTAAGGAGATGTAGACGCCTTTGTCAGCGCTGTTGTCATACTCGTAGCGATAACCGGTCAGAGAGATACTCATGTTACGAATGCCGCCCATATTGAAATAGTGGGAGAGCATTACGTTGTAGTTGGTCTGTTCATCACGATCCCAATAGGTGTGGCGCGTATAGTTCAGGTAAACAGAAACACCGGCATCCCTGAAGTTCTGGTTATAGGTGGCGGTGTACATCTCTTTATCATTGCCTGAGCGGACCATTGCGCTGTCATTTGCGTCCAGGTACTCGCTCATGGTCATATAGTTCTCTTCCGAGAAGCGGTATCCGGCGAAGGTGACGCGGCTGTTGAGTTCATCAAAATCTTTGGAATAACTGACTCTGAAAGAGTTACCGTCGAGCGTGCTTTTTCCGTAAGCGGTCGAATCGTCAAGTCGGGTATGCGAGTGGGTGATATCAAAGGCCATCGCACCGAAAACGGAGAGATCGCGACCAATCCCAAGCGCGGCTGACTGGTAATTTTCATCGCCAAGCGCCCCGCCATACAGTGACCAGCCGTTTGCTATCCCCCAGGACGCTTCGCCACCGGAAAAGAACCCGCCTTGCACATGGTGCCCCCACTCCTGTGGTCGCCCCATCATAATTTTGTAGCGCACCTGGCCCGGGCGAGTCAGGAACGGCATGGAGGCAGTGCTGATGTCATACTCCTGCACCTGACCGTTCACCTCTTCAATGCGCACATGCAGCGTACCAGAACTAAAATCGGCAAGATCCTGGATACGGAATGGCCCGGCTGGCACCTGGGTTTCATAGATTACGCGCCCGGCCTGGCTAACGGTGACTTTCGCCGCCGTATGGGCCACGCCGGAAATATCCGGGGCATAGCCGCGCAGGTTCGGCGGCAGCATTTGATCGTCAGTACTGATACTACCGCCGATGTAGTTAAAGCCATCGAAAATATCGGAATCGAGGTAATCTTCACCGAGTGCCAGTTTGGCTTTCAGGCTCGGTAACGCGCGCCAGGCATAGTAACGGCTCCAGTCCCAGTTTCTTTCGGTGCTGTCTTCTGTCTCTTCATCATTACTGCGGGTATGCTGATAATCGCTCTGCCAGTCGGCTCGCAGGCGCCACGGCCCGAGGTTAACGCCAACCGTACCGTTGCCGCTGATATCGTTGCTGTCATCACCGCCATTTTCTTCATGTCGGGTTTGGGCATTGATGCTGTAATCGGCAATTAAACCTGAGATGCCATCATCCCAGCGCGAGGGAGGGTCCCAGTCGACATCGCTGTATTCAAGATAAGCCTGCGGTAAGGTGATAAGAAGTGCGGACTGGCTTAAATCAGCGCGCATTTCCAGACCGTCAAATTGGCCTGGCTTAAGGCATTTACCGTCGTGAACCCATTGCAAATTTTTCGCAATGTCTTCTTTGAAACCAAGCAGTGCCACCAGGTCTGGCGACAGGCAGGCGTAAGTCTTATTGGCATCATTTTCTGCAGCATACCAGTAAATATCATATTCACCGGGTAATGGCTGTTTATTCACCTCAACCTGTAAACTGTATTTACCCGGTTCAACATAACCCTGGCTTGAAAATCGTTTTAAATCGATTTTCGTGTCGCCTTTTAATTCCAGAAAACGGGAATCAAACTGAATATCTTCATCAGCCCAGGCATTGATATGGCATCCAGAGATGGCCACGGCAACGCACCAGGGAAGCGCCCGTAAGCGGAAAAGGGAATGGTCAGGCATACACGTATTCATCCGTGATTATTATAATAAGTTCAAAAACTCGCTAAAATCCCCCATAGCGCGATGCTATGGGGGTGAATTACCTTAGAGATAGGTAATCTGGAAGGTGGTATTCGCTTCAAAACCACCCAGGTCAGGCGTACCAGCCGCACCGACTAACCAGGCTTTGAAGTTCAGAGTCTGTTTAGGTTTGCCTTTATTGGTTGCTGAGTCATTTACGATCGCCTGTTTAATGCCAGCACCGCTTTTATAGGAAGTACCTTGCTTATCACCAATCGCCAGGCTTACGTTGTTAAACGCAGCACCTGTATCGGTATTAAAAATGGTGTAGTAATTCTCGTTTCCCGTAGAAACGTTACCCGTGAACGTCGTTTCCATGGTCGTTTGGGTATCAAATACGCAGTCCTGTAAACGAATCTGAAAATCTTTCGGCGTGGTAGTCCCGTTGTTTTTGAGTGCTTCTGCACCAATGTTGCCTAAATCCACTTCCAGTTTGTGATCGTCTGGAACGATAGAGCACGGGGAGTCTTCAATGGTGCCATAGAAACGTGCAGTACCGTTGTTGCCTGCAGCAAATGCTGACATGGAGACAACTGCGCCCATCACCATTGCGGCAGCAATGGCTGTTTTGGCAAACTTACTCATTATTTGTCCTTAAATCATTAAAATGTATAATACAAGCAACTGACATAATATTATTGTATATATTATGTCTGACGCTTTTAGTTAACCATTGAACATCATATGTCCAAAATAATCATAGAATGTAAATAGATATTCTCTGGTGTGTCGTTATGTTGGTCTTATCCTTAAAAATAATCAATGTAGCAATACTTAAAGACTTTATGTAGATTTAATTAATCAATACACAACCAGAATATCTCACTCGCTTTTCAATAAAAAAACATGCGCATTATCAAAAAAAAGAAAAGACATCATAATCAATGTGAATGCATTGAATATAAAAACCACTGAGATAATTTATAATGATTTTGCAATTATTTATTGATAAGATTAAATCTCAATTAAATTAATTAATATATATTCAAGATACAAAACCATTATTCCACTGTGTTATTACCAGTTTCAATAACAAGAAAGATAATAAAATTCGTGATATGTAAAATATGATCACAATTAGGACAGAAAAAATTTGCCCGGTATACGCGTACGCAACCGGGCATATGAGCTTTTAAATTGCTTTTGCCATCTTCAGATTACACGGGCTCATCTGCCAGTTGAATTGACCGTTTCCACTTTCATCAAGTGTAACGCTGGCAATCGCTGAAGTGGTAAACATAGGCGGCGTTTCGCCCGGACATAACTCGGCAACCAGATACCCGACTAATGGTAAGTGGGAGATAACCAGTACCGACTCGACACCTTCGTTGGTCAGTGCCTGGAGATACGCACTGACCAGACCAACATCGCCACAGGGCGTTAGCTCAGGCAGAACTTCCACACTGGAAGGCAGGTCCATACAATCCGCCACTTCTTCCAGTGTTTGCTCGGCTCGCAGGAACGGGCTCACCAGAACACGTTCGATTTCCACTTTTTGACCTTTCAGCCAGTTCGCCATCAGGCGAGATTCGTCACAACCATTAGTGGTCAGAGGACGAACCGAATCACTGGCGGCATCGAGGGCTGCGTCGCCGTGACGCATGATAAAAACTTGCATATTGCACCGCTTTTGTTAACCAGATTCGCCCGTCGTGTTTCATCTGAAACCAGAGAAACACGACGGTGGCCGGCATTGTGCCTTATCCATTCACCGAATGAAACGCTGTTTTTTACCTCAATGGCGTAAGTATAGTCAATATGCGTTTACATTTTGACCAACGCTCCGCCATTCAGCGCGGATTCATATAACTTTGACCTTCTTATTGCAGGTCAGTTGCAGTTGTTTTCCAAAAACTTTCCCCACGCTCGCTCATCTCAACTAAACGATCGCAAGGGGTAAAACGAGAACCGTACCGCGCGGTCAGACGTTGCATTATTGCAACCACTTCTGCCGCACCGAGAGCGTCGATATAGCGAAATGGGCCACCGAGAAACGGCGGAAACCCAATTCCAAATACCGCGCCGATATCCCCGTCACGCACGCTACGGATAACCTGCTCGTCCAGACAACGTACAGCTTCATTCAGCATCATCATCACACACCGTTCAGCAACCTGCGGTGCGGAGAGTCGCCCCTGCCCTTGCGCGCCAATCAGCGGATAAATAGCAGGATCGACCTGTTTTTTGCTTTTACGCCCTTTCGGCCCATAAAGATAGAAACCCCGACCATTTTTTCTGCCTTTGCGATCGTCATTCAAAATTGAAGAAACAACATTTGCAGGCGCGCTAAAACGTTCTCCATAAGCGGCTTCCAGTACAGGAATAATTTTAGTCCCGGTATCGATTCCTACCTCATCCAAAAGTTGGATTGGTCCCACCGGAAAACCAAACTTGACCAGTGCGGCATCGATATGCTCAACACGTTCACCTTCAGTCAACATGCGGATAGCTTCATTGATGTAAGGCGCTAAAATGCGATTGACATAAAACCCGGCTTTGTCACGCACAACAATTGGCGTTTTTCCCTGTTTTTTCGCCAGTTTTACCGTTGTAGCGATGGTTTGCGCCGAGGTCCCCGTATGAGGAATGATCTCCACCAGCGGCATTTTTTCTACCGGGCTGAAGAAATGAAGACCGATAACCTGCTCCGGCCGCGAGGCGTGAGCGGCAATATCACTAATTGGTAAAGATGACGTATTCGAAGCGAAGATGGTATGAGTGGCGCAATTTTCCTCTACTTCCGCCACCATCTTTTGTTTTAATTCGAGATTTTCAAACACCGCTTCAATAATTAAGTCACGATGGGCAAAGCCGCGATAATCCGTTGTTCCCGAAATTAATGCCAGCTGTTTGTCACGTTCGCTGGCTTTGAGATGTCGGCGGCGCACTTTGCCCTCCAACTGATCCCAACTGTACTTCAATGCATGATTTATGCCCTGCGGGTTGATATCTTTAATTCTGACCGGCAAGCCCGCTTTACAAGCAGTAACATAAGCAATACCGCCCCCCATCAAGCCACCACCGAGAATCCCCACGCTGTTTAATGGCGCAGGCGGCGCATCACTGCCGGGATCTTTCTTCACTTCCGTACTGGCAAAAAAGATACTACGCAGAGCCTGCGATTGTGGTGTCATCGCCAGTTCACCAAAGGCACGGGCTTCCGCGTCATAGCCGCTGCTGGTGCCTTGCGCTAATCCGGTTTCGATGACTTCAAGAATGCGTTTTGTCGCCGGATAGTTCCCCTGAGTTTTCTGCTCTGTTTTCTTGCCGACCATTTTGAACAACAGTGCACGACCTAGCGGCCCCGCCAGAATGCGCTCGCGTACAGGTAGCGGGCGGGAAGATAGTCGATCATGCTTTGCCAACTCAACGGCGGATTCCAGTAAAATGGATTGCGGAACGACGTCATCCACCAGCCCCAGCTTTAATGCCTGTTTCGCCCGAAGTTGTTTTCCAGTGAGGATCATCTCTAATGCTGTGCTGACACCTATCAGGCGCGGTAAACGCTGGGTGCCGCCTGAACCTGGCAATAATCCAAGCTGAACTTCCGGCAAGCCAAGCACCGTTTTAGGATCGTCACTGCAGACGCGGCCATGACACGCCAGTGCCAGTTCCAGCCCGCCCCCCAGGCAAGCGCCATGAATAGCCGCGATAACCGGAACAGGCAGAGCATGAATCTCCGCCATTAACTGTTGCCCCTGCCGCGCCAGCTCTTCCGCTTCTTGCACCGTTTTGCAGTTGCCGATCATGTTGATGTCTGCTCCGGCGATAAAGTTGTCCGGTTTCGCTGAGATAAATACAACTCCACGTAATTCTTTGTTTTCGCGAAGTTGCTTAATAATGGCGCGCACCTGCGAGGCAAACTCCGCCTTCAGGGTATTCATTTTCTCACCGGGAACGTCGATGGTGATGACTGCAATGTTGTCCAGACGAACATTAAGAGTAAAAGCTGATGCCATTTCCATTATTCCGCCTCCAGAACCATTGCTGCGCCAAGCCCACCCGCAGCACAGGCGGTCACTAAACCAAATCCACCACCGCGACGGCGAAGCTCATGCAATGTCTGGGTAATCATCCGCGCTCCAGTCGCTGCGAAGGGATGCCCGTACGCAATGGAACCACCAAGCACGTTAAATTTACTATCGTCCACTTCACCAGTAGCATGGGAACGCCCCAGTACGTCGCGCGCAAAACGTTCGCTGCCAAGCAACTGAATATTAGCCAGCGTCTGGGCGGCAAAGGCTTCGTGCATGTCAATCAATGTCAGATCGGCCATCGTCAATCCAGCGCGTTCCAGCGCCAGCGGCGTTGACCAGGCCGGGCCGAGCAACATGTCCTGCCAGACATCAATAGCGGTAAATGCGTAGCTACGCAGATATCCCAGCGGCACCAGGCCCAATTCTTTCGCCCGCGATTCAGTCATCAGGATCACCGCCGCTGCGCCATCGGTCAGCGGTGTACTGTTTGCTGCCGTTACCGTCCCGTGTTTGCGATCAAACGCCGGACGCAGCTTTGCGTAATCAGCAAGCGTGGAATTGCCGCGAATATTGTTGTCTTCCGCGAGCGGTTGTTTATAAGGAGGAACGTAGGCGGTCATTACCTCTTCTTTGAGTTTACCTTCTGACCATGCCTGAGCAGCACGCTGATGTGAACGGTGCGCCAGCGCATCTTGCTGTTCGCGAGTAATACCGTAGGTTTTCGCCATTTGTTCGGCGGTGTCGCCCATCCGCAAGCCTGTGGAATACTCCGCCACCGCAGGCGGTACGGGCATTAAGTCACGCAAACGCAGGCGAGAAAAAAGTTTCAGTCGTTGGCTCATCGTGCGGGCTTTGTTGACATCCACCAACACGCGCGCCAGTTTTTTACTAACACCAATGGGCAATACGGAAGAGGAATCTGCCCCGCCGGCAATCCCCGCACGAATAGTTCCCGCCATCAGGCTTTCGGCGACGTTTGCAACCGCCTGAAAACTGGTAGCACAAGCGCGGCTGACGCTGTAAGCATCGGTATGGACATTCATTCCGGTGCCAAGAACAATTTCACGCGCAATGTTGGGGGCTTCAGGCATTTGTACGACCTGACCAAAAACAAGTTGTTCAATCACTTCGGCGGGGATCTCGCTGCGTGCCAGCAATTCGCCTACGACCATCTTCCCCAAATCAACAGCGGGAATGCCATGAAAAGCCGTCGCCTGACGGGCAAAAGGCGTACGTAAGCCGCTAACAATGGCGATACGATCGCCCTGGCGGGTAATCAGCGGTAAAACCTGACCCATAACACTCCCCTGTAAAAAAATAAATAAAGTGGTCTGACCTGATCATAGTCTTAACCATTTTTTTACATTTAGCCAAGTGGAGAAAAGGGAAAGTGGGAGCTATGACACAGAGAGAAAAGAGGAAGAGAAAATAAAAACGCCCCCGCCAGGAACTGACAGGGGCGTATATACCCGAGAGGAATTAACGCAGACCCAGCTGGAAGATCAACATTTCAGCTTCGCAGGCAAAAGTGAAATCGATATCCAGGTGCACACCGTCAGACTCTTCAGTGAAAGTCGGGGTGATTTTGCAAGGTTCGGATTCAACGCTACGGGCTTTTTCAGTCAGCGCCGCCAGCGTTTGTTCTGCTTCTGCGCGGTTTGCAAACACGCGGCTGTAAGACGCGGTGCAGTCGGAGTTGTCCATAATGGTGCCAACATCCATACAGCAGCAAACCGGGGTTTCATCAGCACTACATTTACTCATCGTTGATTTCCTCTGTATGTGCACCTAAGGTGCCAGATAAACGTTGGGGATATTTTACGCTTCCGGAAAGTACTGCTCCAGTTGTTAATTCTGCAAAATCGGATAAGTGACCGAAATCACACTTAAAAATGATCTAAAACAAAATTCACCCGAATCCATGAGTGCGCCACCTCCAAATTTTGCCAGCTGGATCGCGTTTCTTAGATCATATTTGAAAAAATATAGAAACATACTTGCAACATTCCATCTGGTCCGACCTATACTCTCGCCACTGGTCTGATTTCTAAGATGTACCTCAGACCCTACACTTCGCGCTCCTGTTACAGTACGTAACATAGTTTGTATAAAAATAAATCATTGAGGTTATGGTCATGAGCCAGAAAACCCTGTTTACAAAGTCTGCTATCGCAGTCGCAGTGGCACTTATCTCCACCCAGGCCTGGTCGGCAGGCTTTCAGTTAAACGAATTTTCTTCCTCTGGCCTAGGCCGGGCTTATTCAGGGGAAGGCGCTATTGCCGATGATGCAGGTAACGTCAGCCGTAACCCCGCGTTGATTACCATGTTTGACCGCCCGACATTTTCTGCGGGTGCGGTTTATATAGATCCGGACGTAAATATCAGCGGAACGTCTCCGTCTGGTCGTAGCCTGAAAGCCGATAATATCGCGCCTACGGCATGGGTTCCGAACATGCACTTTGTTGCACCGATTAACGACCAATTTGGTTGGGGGGCTTCTATTACCTCTAACTATGGCCTGGCAACAGAGTTTAACGATACTTATGCAGGCGGTTCTGTCGGTGGTACCACCGACCTTGAAACCATGAACCTGAACTTAAGCGGTGCATATCGCTTAAATAATGCATGGAGCTTTGGTCTCGGTTTCAACGCCGTCTACGCTCGTGCGAAAATTGAACGTTTTGCAGGCGATCTGGGGCAACTGGTGGCTGGTCAGATTAAGCAATCTCCTGCTTGGCAGACTCCTCAGGGGCAAGCATTAGCAGCTACCGCCAACGGCATCGACAGTAATACCAAAATCGCTCACCTGAACGGTAACCAGTGGGGCTTTGGCTGGAACGCCGGGATCCTGTACGAACTGGATAAAAACAACCGCTACGCATTGACCTACCGCTCTGAAGTGAAAATTGACTTCAAGGGTAACTACAGCAGCGATCTTAACCCGGCTTTTAATAACTACGGTTTGCCAATTCCTACCGCGACAGGTGGCGCAACGCAGTCGGGTTATCTGACGCTGAACCTGCCTGAAATGTGGGAAGTGTCGGGTTATAACCGTGTTGATCCGCAGTGGGCAATTCACTATAGCCTGGCTTACACCAGCTGGAGTCAGTTCCAGCAACTGAAAGCGACCTCAACGAGTGGCGACACGCTGTTCCAGAAACATGAAGGCTTTAAAGATGCTTACCGCATCGCGTTGGGTACCACTTATTACTACGATGATAACTGGACCTTCCGTACCGGTATCGCCTTCGATGACAGCCCAGTTCCGGCACAGAATCGTTCTATCTCCATTCCGGACCAGGACCGTTTCTGGCTGAGTGCAGGTACGACTTACGCATTTAATAAAGATGCTTCAGTCGACGTTGGTGTTTCTTATATGCACGGCCAGAGCGTGAAAATTAACGAAGGGCCATATCAGTTCGAGTCTGAAGGTAAAGCCTGGCTGTTCGGGACGAACTTTAACTACGCGTTCTGATAACGCGTTAGCTTAGTTAAAGTCACCTGCTATGCAGGTGACTTTAACTCCCTCTCTTCACCGAAAGTAGTTTCCTCATTGCTTGCCTCCTGAGTTTTGCAAACAGCCTGATGGCAGCTTGCCCTTGCAAATCTGTAAGCGTTATCCACAGACAGGCCTGAAGGGAAAGGCATATTATCAGGCGTTCTGCTCGTCCTTCTCAATGAGTTTACTTTTCTGAATTTCCAGGATACTCAAACCACCCTGGCTATTATGCGCTCATACACTCAAATTAAAGATAGGTTCTAAATAAATGAGCGTTTTTTGATAGTCTATTTTATCAGGTAATATATATTTGCAACAAATCAATCAACGTGGAATAAAATCATGCTACCATCTGTTTCAATCAACAATACCTGCCCTACTTACACAGAATCCACCAATGAAAATAACAATAATGAAGTTAATGGATTAGTACAAGAGTTCAAAAACCTTTTTAATGGCAAGGAAGGAATAAGTACCTGTATTAAACATCTACTTGAGCTTATAAAAAATGCCATACGAGGAACCGGTGAACCTGATAGAATAATTATCAATAATTCCTCAGTTACTTATATTGATATTGGCTCCAATGATACAGACTATATTACTATTGGTATCGACAACCAAGAACCAATAAAATTATCTGCGAACTATAAAGACAAAGAACTCGTCCGTACTATCATTAATGACAACATAGTTGAGAAGACTCATGATGATATAAATAATGCTGAATATACTGATGATGGTATTATTGTTAAAGGTATTGATGATGGTTTTGACATTGACACCAATGACACAGAGGATGTTACTATTAGTATTAATAATCAAGAACCAACAAAATCACCTGCAAACGATGAAAACAAAAAAGTCGGTCAAACCATCATCAGTAAAAATGTAGTAGAGAATACTCATGATATCCATAACAAGGAAATGATCTTCAGCGCAATAAAAGAAATATATGATGGAAATCCTGGTTTTATCTTCGATAAAATATCGCACAAACTCAGACATACGGTAACGAAATTTGATGAGAGCGGGAAAAGCGAACCAACGGACTTATTTACCTGGTACGGTAAAGATAAAAAAGGCGACTCTCTCGCTATTGTAATTAAAAATAAAAACGGAAATGATTACTTATCTCTCGGTTACTACGATCAGGACGACTACCACATTCAAAGAGGAATTCGTATTGATGGTGATAGTCTCACCCAATATTGTAGTAAAAACGCCAGGAATGCTTCAGCGTGGTTTGAAAGCAGTAAAGCTATCATGGCAGAATCATTCGCAACAGGTTCCGATCATCAGGTTGTAAACGAGCTCAACGGGGAAAGACTGAGAGAACCTAACGAAGTTTTTAAACGTTTAGGTCGAGCAATAAGATACAATTTTCAAGTGGACGATGCAAAATTTAGACGCGATAATGTAAAAGAAATAATTTCTACTTTATTCGCTAACGAAGTTGACGTTGACAATTCTCAAAATGAATATAAACAGTTTAAGGAAATCGAAGATAAAGTTGAAAAAAGACTTCAAAATCGCCAGATGAAATATCAAAGTGAAATTAAACAACTATCTGCGTTGGGTGTTAATTTTGATGATAATTAAAATTATTTGTCCAGTTTTTTGATTTTTCAACGTCTGAATATCGGAAACAGTCAGTGACGAACATCAGTATTTTTACATAATTTCGTCCGGGTCATTGTTGGTTTGTCTCCTTTTACTTGTGGTAATTGAGGGATAACAACAAAAAAGGTGAGTTTTGCGACTCACCTTTTTTATTTGTTTCTTATTCAGAATCGATATCTTTTAACTCATCCTGAATCGCTTGCGCGTTCGGGTTTTCCTGCGGTTTGAGTTCGCCGCCATTGGCGATGAAATCATGACGCTGGAAGTACGCTTCGCGCACCATAATGTATGGGTCGGACGACTGACGCAGCAGGCCGTCGGAATCCAGCAGTTGCGCACGGGTTTCGATACCTTCAAGCGTCCATTTACCCACGGACATCGGCCAGGTCAGCCAGGAAAGTACCGGGTAAAGACCATCCGCCATATCACCGCCGTCATCACGCAGCGTGAAGCTTCCGTAGAACGGTAATTGTACGTACGGCCCATACCCCACGCCATAATGACCAAGCGTACTACCGAAGCGGTGAGGTTCAGTCCGTTGCAGTTTCGGGTTCGCCATCCCCGCAACATCAATAAAGCCGCCCATCCCCAAAATAGTGTTCAGGAAAAAGCGGGTAAAGTGGACCATCCCCTGATAAGGGTCGCCCTGCAAGAAGTAGTTAACCATCACCGCAGGTTCTTCAAGGTTGCCGGTAAAGTTGCTCAAACCGTTACGCGCCGGTTGCGGAACATAATCACGCCAGGCGACTGCGACCGGTCGAACAATATACGGGTCTAATACATTGAAGTTGAAGTTGTACATGGTGCGGTTGAACCCTTCTAATGGGTCAGAACGCCCTTGCTGATCTGTACCGGAACTCGCACACCCCACCAGAAGCGTAGTTCCAAGAGCAAGCGCCGACAGGCGAAGCTTCATAAATGTCTCCCTGTTTTTTTATGGCTTATGCAGTTTGCCATCCATGACGGAACGATACCGTATCCGCCTGTTTAGGTGTGGGCGATTGTAACAGCACGTCAACTGATGTCCAGACGCCCTGATTTGCTGATTTGATCATAGCCTGGTAATCGACGCCCTGTAGGCTACTTGATTCTATAGAAACAGAAAAAGGCAAACACAGCCTTTTCTACATTTTCAGAGTAACTCCCGCCAGTTGCGAGCAAAAAAGCCGCTACGCTTTAGCTATACGTGCTAATTCAAGAGAAGAGACCATGGACAACGACAAAATTGATCAACACAGCGACGAAATTGAAGTTGAGAGCGAAGAAAAAGAACGCGGCAAAAAAATAGAAATAGATGAAGACCGACTCCCCTCCCGGGCGATGGCAATTCATGAACATATCCGCCAGGATGGTGAAAAAGAGCTGGAACGCGACGCAATGGCGCTACTGTGGTCAGCCATTGCGGCGGGTCTGTCGATGGGCGCTTCACTACTGGCAAAAGGGATATTTCATGTCGAACTGGAAGGCGTGCCGGGCAGTTTCTTGCTGGAGAATCTCGGTTATACCTTTGGCTTTATTATCGTCATTATGGCCCGCCAGCAATTATTTACCGAAAACACCGTGACTGCGGTACTACCCGTCATGCAAAAACCGACAATGAGCAACGTCGGCTTACTTATGCGGTTATGGGGCGTCGTGCTGCTGGGGAATATTCTCGGGACAGGTATTGCGGCGTGGGCATTTGAATATATGCCTATCTTTAATGAAGAAACTCGCGATGCATTTGTAAAAATCGGCATGGATGTGATGAAGAACACCCCCAGTGAGATGTTTGCCAACGCGATCATTTCCGGCTGGCTGATCGCCACTATGGTATGGATGTTTCCTGCAGCGGGTGCGGCAAAGATTGTAGTGATTATATTAATGACCTGGCTTATCGCCCTCGGAGACACCACCCACATCGTTGTCGGTTCTGTAGAAATCCTCTATCTGGTATTTAACGGCACGCTGCACTGGAGCGATTTCATCTGGCCCTTCGCGTTACCTACTCTGGCAGGAAACATCTGCGGCGGCACCTTTATCTTCGCGTTAATGAGTCATGCACAGATCCGTAACGACATGAGCAACAAGCGCAAAGCAGAAGCACGACAAAAAGCAGAACGTGCGGAAAACATTAAGAAAAATGATAAAAACCCGGCATAAATGGCGAGGGTTTAAGCAATCGAGCGGCAGTGTACTTACCCCGCTGAGCATTAGCGGGTATACTCATGCCGCATTGTCCTCTTAGTTAAATGGATATAACGAGCCCCTCCTAAGGGCTAATTGCAGGTTCGATTCCTGCAGGGGACACCATTTATCCTTCCAACGAAATCTACCTTCCCCGCGTAAAAGTTGGGTTTGGCAGCACACTTGCCCTAAATCTACTCATTTTCCCTGCAACAGGTTGAAATCTCAGCACTGTGCGGCGATGACTAAACAGCCCCGGGCCTGGCAATGTAATCATCACACAGAATCCTGATCGCGAAATCTGGCTTGACTCGATACTTCACTCCGCAATGCATTCCTTGATGGATTAGCAGGCCCGTGATACACGGGACAGGTCGCTGAATTACGACAATTTCCTGGAAATCAACGAACCGCGTATCCTGAGTACATTTGAGCGACTGTTCCAGAACATGAATGAGGCGTTTGGATTAGGCGATTATTAGCCGCGCTAAGCATTTTGGTATTATTATTTTCCGGTTGAGGGATATAGAGCTATCGACAACAACCGGAAAGAGTTTACGTCTATATTGCAGAAGGTACAGGCGTTTCCATCACCATTTGCTCACGTTTTTTACTCAGGAAGAAAATGCCAAATAACAACATCAGGCAGACAATACCCGAAATTACGAAGAAAACCGTCTGGTAACCTGCATGGTCAAAAAGTATTCCAGTCGGCGTTGAAAGCAACACAATCCCCAACGAACTGGCAATTTGAAAACCAATCAGAAAGATCGTCGACGACAGGCGTTTATCAAAGTTTGCCACGCTGTATTTGAAGACGGAAATGACACACAGTGGAACCTCAATGGCATGTAAAAGCTTCACTAATGAAATAATCCAGGGATTAACGAACAGTGCGCAGGAAAGAATACGCAACGCCATAATCACAACACCGATAAGTAATGCATTTTTTGGCCCTACCCGATTAACAAAGAAAGGAATAATGGCCATGCACAGCGCTTCGAGTACAACCTGGAATGAGTTGAGATAACCATACAGGCGCGTTCCTACATCGTGTGATTCGAATAAACCTGCATAAAAAACAGGAAAGAGCTGTTGATCAAAAATGTTATAGAAAGACCACGTCCCCACAATAAATATGACGAAAATCCAGAAGTTTCGATCCTTGAAAACTGCAATAAAATCCTCTTTTTTTACCCCTCCCGCATCTGCCGCTACGCACTGCTGATCCTGATATTTAAAACGCATGTTGATCATCATAAATACAGCGCCAAATAGCGAAACCAACCAGAAGTTGATATGGGGACTGATACTGAAAAATATGCCAGCAAAGAACGCGCCAATCGCATAGCCAAAAGATCCCCAGGCGCGCGCTGTTCCATATTCGAAATGAAAATTTCGTGCCATTTTTTCGGTGAAGCTATCAAGCAGACCGCAGCCCGCCAGATACCCCAAGCCAAAAAAGAGCGCCCCCAAAATTAGACCTACAGAAAAATTGCTTTGCAGTAACGGTTCATAAACGTAAATCATAAACGGTCCGGTCAAGACCAGGATGAAACTCATACACCAGATAAGCGGTTTCTTCAGACCGAGTTTATCCTGGACGATGCCGTAGACCATCATAAATAGAATGCTGGTAAACTGGTTGACCGAATAAAGTGTACCTAATTCCGTCCCAGTCAACCCTAGATGTCCTTTCAGCCAAATAGCGTATAACGACCACCACAGCGACCAGGAAATAAAAAAGAGAAATGAGTAACTGGATGCAAAACGATAGTACACATTTCTGAATGGTATATTCAGTGCCATAATTACCTGCCTGTCGTTAAAATATTCACGTCCTATTCAGAGACAAGAACGGCCTCGCCGTTTATTTCTCACTATTCCAGATCTTGTCGACATGGCAGCGCTGTCATTGCCCCTTTCGCCGTTACTGCAAGCGCTCCGCAACGTTGAGCGAGATCGATAATTCGTCGCATTTCTCTCTCATCGGTCTCTAATCCCGTAGAGGAAAGACCTGTGAGTAACCCGGCAACGAACGCATCTCCCGCCCCCGTGCTATCGACACAATTCACAGACATTCCAGCAAAATGGTGAACTTGTCCTCGATAACAGACCACCACCCCTTCTGCACCTTTAGTCACCAACAGCATGGCGATCTCATACTCTTTTGCCAGAGCACATATATCCCGATCGTTCTGTGTTTTTCCGCTGATAAGTCGCCATTCTTCTTCCGAGAGCTTGACGACATCCGCCAGTTGTAGCGCCTGTCGCAAACACAAGCGGAGCAAATGCTCGTCTTGCCACAGATCTTCACGAATATTGGGATCGAAGCTGACAAAACCTCCGGCATGCCGGATCGCCGTCATCGCAGTAAATGCGCTGGTACGCGAAGGTTCAGCAGACAACGCAATAGAACAGAGATGTAACCATTCGCCATGTCGCCAGAAGGGCAAGTCAGTCGTCTCTAAAAAAAGATCGGCACTAGGGCGGACCATAAACGTAAATGAACGTTCCCCCTGATCGTTCAGATCGACAAGCACCGTGGATGTTCGGTGCCATTCATCCTGCTTCAGATACGTGATATCGACTCCCTCCGTTAGCAGCGTTCTTTGCATTAACGCGCCAAAAGGATCATCACCCACCCGGCCTATAAACCCACTTATTCCGCCTAATCTGGCGATTCCCACCGCAACGTTAGCTGGCGCGCCGCCAGGACAAGGCAGTAGGCGCCCGTCTGATTCAGGCAAGAGATCGACAACCGCATCCCCTAAAACCCATACTTTGGCTGACATTTTTTTCCCTCAAATTCATCTGACTTACGCATAGTGATAAACCTCTTTTTCGCAAAATCGTCATGGATTTACTAAAACATGCACATTCGATCACAAAACGTCATAGTTAACGTTAACATTTGTGATATTAATCACATTTATAAAGATAAGGGGCTTTATTTTTATAAAAGTTAACGTTAACAATTCACCAAATTTGCTTAACCAGGATGATTAAAATGACGCAATCTCGATTGCATGCGGCGCAAAACGCACTAGCAAAACTTCACGAGCGCCGGGGGAATACTTTTTATCCCCATTTTCACCTCGCGCCTCCAGCCGGGTGGATGAACGATCCAAACGGCCTGATCTGGTTTAACAATCGTTATCACGCGTTTTATCAGCATCACCCGATGAGCGAACACTGGGGGCCAATGCACTGGGGACATGCCACCAGCGACGATATGATCCACTGGCAGCACGAGCCTATTGCGCTAGCGCCAGGAGACGAGAATGACAAAGACGGGTGTTTTTCAGGTAGTGCTGTTGATGACAATGGTGTCCTCTCACTTATCTACACCGGCCACGTCTGGCTCGATGGTGCAGGTAATGACGATGCAATTCGTGAAGTACAATGTCTGGCTACCAGCCGGGATGGTATTCATTTCGAGAAACAAGGTGTGATCCTCACTCCACCAGAAGGAATCATGCACTTCCGCGATCCTAAAGTGTGGCGTGAAGCCGACACCTGGTGGATGGTAGTCGGGGCGAAAGACCCAGGCAACACGGGACAGATCCTGCTTTATCGCGGCAGTTCATTGCGTGAATGGACTTTCGATCGCGTACTGGCCCACGCTGATGCGGGTGAAAGCTATATGTGGGAATGTCCGGACTTTTTCAGCCTTGGCGATCAACATTATCTGATGTTTTCCCCGCAGGGAATGAATGCCGAGGGATACAATTATCGAAATCGCTTTCAAAGTGGTGTAATACCCGGAATATGGTCGCCAGGACGACTTTTTGCACAATCCGGGCATTTTACTGAACTTGATAATGGGCATGACTTTTATGCACCACAAAGCTTTTTAGCGAAGGATGGTCGGCGTATTGTTATCGGCTGGATGGATATGTGGGAATCGCCAATGCCCTCAAAACGTGAAGGCTGGGCAGGCTGCATGACGCTGGCGCGCGAGCTTTCAGAGAGCAATGGCAAACTCCTACAACGCCCGGTACACGAAGCTGAGTCGTTACGCCAGCAGCATCAATCAATCTCTCCCCACACAATCAGCAACAAATATGTTTTGCAGGAAAACGCGCAAGCGGTTGAGATTCAGTTGCACTGGGCTCTGAAGAACAGCGATGCCGAACATTACGGATTACAGCTCGGCACGGGAATGCGGCTGTATATTGATAACCAATCTGAGCGACTTGTTTTGTGGCGGTATTACCCACACGAGAATTTAGATGGTTACCGTAGTATTCCCCTCCCGCAGCGTGACACGCTCGCCCTAAGGATATTTATCGATACATCATCCGTGGAAGTATTTATTAACGACGGGGAAGCTGTGATGAGTAGCCGAATCTATCCGCAGCCAGAAGAACGGGAACTGTCGCTCTATGCCGCCCACGGAGTGGCCGTGCTGCAACATGGAGCACTCTGGCAACTGGGGTAACATAATATCAGGTGGAACAACGGAGCAACAGCGGGCAAGGGATCTGCGTTACCCTTCCCCCTTCACGACCTTCAATAATATGCAATGCAGCTTCCCGCCCGATAATGTCATGTGGAAGCTGAATTGTGGTCAGCGGCGGTAAAAACAGATGCCCGACGCCAACCAGATTATCAAAGCCCATTACGGCGACATCCTGCGGGATACGTACCCCCTTCGCCAGAAGAACCTGATAAGCCACAAAGGCTGCGCGATCGTTACCACAAATCAGAACATCAAAATCTGGTTTTCCAGACTGGAAGTGGGCATTGAGTATACTTGCGAGATCGGTGTAGTGATCATCACCTATGGCCATGTGAAATTGTTTCACCTCAGCCAGATCTCGTCCAGCATCACGCCAGGCCTGCTCAAATCCCTGCCGACGATACCCTGTTGCCAACGCACCTTCCGGTAGCCAGAAGCATAACGGTTGACGATAGCCCGCCGCGAGCAAATGCTGTGTTGCTTCATATTGGGCAGTGTAATCATCAGGGATATAACTGGGTAACGCTGGGTCATCCGCCACACAGTTCGCCAATACAATATTTTCACCATGCAGAGACTCAGGCAGCGTGATATGCCTCAGTCCCATTGTAGTATAGATAATGCCATCCGGACGGAGGGCAAGCAGCTGACGTGCCGCGCGGGCAGCGTCATCTTCAGAAAAAATATTGATTAAAAAACTATTCCAGCCAAACTCGCTGGCGGTTTGTTCAATGGCAAGCAGAATATCAACAGAGAAAGGAGTGGTAGCAGTATCCTGCGCCAGCACGGCGAGAGTCGACGGCTTACGTCCCTGAGCGCGCATCTTACGAGCGGAAAGATCAGGAACATAATTCAGGGTTTGGATTGCCTGCAATACGCGGTCACGCGTTGCAGGACGCACAGATTCTGCATTATGCATCACCCGGGAGACAGTCATCATCGACACTCCCGCCAGGCGTGCGACATCCTTTAATGAAGCCATACCCAAGCCGTTTGCCGTAAAACGGGCACTGTAGCAGAAACAGACGTCACTGGCGAGATCCAGCGATATTCTTAACGTCCTATCACCCGACACGACAATACAGTAAAAAATAACAAGAATTCCCGGACAATTGTAACCAATTCCGCCTCTGTTCTCGCCAACGAGTCACCATGCAGACAAGTAGGTAAAACATGCCGACTGGCATCACCCACCCGGAGAAAAAATATAAATATGGATCATTGTGCTGTGGCTGTAACCAGACATCAGCCCGGAAATTATTGCGATTGGCTGCACGATCGTTACGGACTCGTTTTTCTGGCTGATGAAACAATTTTGCGGCGCTACGCTCAGTGAAACATATAAATACTATACGACAGCGACATTTATCGCTTCAGTCGTCGCTCTGGCGGGCACATTCCTGCTGTCATTTATCATCTAAGCGCAAAGAGACGTACTATGGAAAACGCTAAAATGAACTCGCTCATCGCCCAGTATCCGTTGGTAAAGGATCTGGTTGCTCTTAAAGAAACCACCTGGTTCAATCCTGGCACGACCTCATTGGCTGAAGGTTTACCTTATGTTGGCCTGACCGAACAGGATGTTCAAGACGCCCATGCGCGCTTATCTCGTTTTGCCCCCTATCTGGCAAAAGCATTTCCTGAAACGGCTGCCTCTGGAGGGATTATTGAATCAGAACTGGTTGCCATTCCGGCTATGCAAAAACGGCTGGAAAAGGAATATCAGCAACCGATCAGCGGGCAACTGTTACTGAAAAAAGATAGCCATTTGCCTATTTCCGGCTCCATAAAAGCACGCGGCGGGATTTATGAAGTCCTGGCACATGCAGAAAAACTGGCTCTGGAAGCAGGGTTGCTGACGCTTGAAGATGACTACAGCAAACTGCTTTCTCCGGAGTTTAAGCAGTTCTTTAGCCAATACAGCATTGCTGTGGGCTCAACCGGAAATCTGGGGTTATCAATCGGCATTATGAGCGCCCGCATTGGCTTTAAGGTGACAGTACATATGTCTGCTGATGCCCGGGCATGGAAAAAAGCGAAACTGCGCAGCCATGGCGTTACGGTCGTGGAATATGAGCAAGATTATGGTGTTGCCGTCGAGGAAGGACGTAAAGCCGCGCAGTCTGACCCGAACTGTTTCTTTATTGATGACGAGAATTCCCGCACGTTGTTCCTTGGGTATTCCGTCGCAGGCCAGCGTCTTAAAGCGCAATTTGCCGAGCAAGGTCGTATTGTCGATGCTGATAACCCTCTGTTTGTCTATCTGCCGTGTGGTGTTGGCGGTGGTCCTGGTGGCGTCGCATTCGGGCTTAAACTGGCATTTGGCGATCATGTTCACTGCTTTTTTGCCGAACCAACGCACTCCCCTTGTATGCTGTTAGGCGTCCATACAGGATTACACGATCAGATTTCTGTTCAGGATATTGGTATCGACAACCTTACCGCAGCGGATGGCCTTGCTGTTGGTCGCGCATCAGGCTTTGTCGGGCGGGCAATGGAGCGTCTGCTGGATGGTTTCTATACCCTTAGCGATCAAACCATGTATGACATGCTTGGCTGGCTGGCGCAGGAAGAAGGTATTCGTCTTGAACCTTCGGCACTGGCGGGTATGGCCGGACCTCAGCGCGTGTGTGCATCAGTAAGTTACCAACAGATGCACGGTTTCAGCGCAGAACAACTGCGTAATGCCACTCATCTGGTGTGGGCGACAGGAGGTGGAATGGTGCCGGAAGAAGAGATGAAGCAATATCTGGCTAAAGGCCGTTAATAACGTTTCACCGCAGCATCGCCATCCTTTCCGTGGGTGAGCGATGCTGCCTGATAATATCCATATAAAGTGATGGTGCAGGCTCAAAATTCCGCGGTCTTACCTGCTCTAGCCTCCTCTTTTTACCATCACCCAACGCCTTTCGCTGTAAACGGCGGTCTCGCGAACCAAACTAAAACTGTAAGTAAGATAAAAGCAATAGCCGCCATACGGAAAATCTCATTTGCAGAAATAGAAAGTGACTGCTGGGTTATTTCATTATTAATTTCATTAAGAACCCCTGAAAGCGAACCATAGTATTTATCCATAATTTGTGATGATGAATTAAACACGGGGTTAAATTGATCGATGGTTGCTGTCAACTGACTATGGTGTAACGATTCGCGTCGTCCCCACAACGTCATTGTCAACGACGTACCAACTGATCCTGACAGGGTACGAAAAAAATTACTCATACTCGAGGCATTGGCAAATTTATTATCTGGCAACCCTGAAAACGAAATCGTTGTTAAGGGTAAAAAGAAACAGGCAACGGCGAATCCCTGGAAAAACTGTGGCAAAATGATGCCTGTGAAATCAATCGTTGGCATAAATGTCACAGAACGCCAGTAATAGCAAACCGCATACATCAAAAAACTAAATGTAACCAATGCACGCATATCAATTTTGTTGCCATAACGTCCTATTAAAGGCGATATTAATAGTGGCATTATGCCGATTGGCGCATAGGCAAGCCCGGCCCATATCGCATTATACCCCATAGTTTCCTGCAGCAACTGCGGCATAAGTACAATCGCCCCAGAGTAAAATAAATATGCGCATGTGATACACACAATACCAATGGTGAAATTACGCGACTTGAATAAACTGAGGTCAAGAATTGGGTTCTCTGAGGTCGACTCCCAAATGACTAAAGAGATCAGAGAAATAATTGACACTATTGTTAATATTATGATTGTACTCGAGTTAAACCAATCCAGATCGCGCCCTTTATCAAGCATAATTTGCAAGCCACCAACACCGAGCACTAACAGGGTCAACCCTGGTAAATTCATTTTGACCGGTGAAGTTTCAGTTTCTCTTCCTTTAAGTAAAGTTAAACATAATGTCAGGACGATAATCCCCATAGGGACATTGATTAAAAATATCCATCCCCAACTAAAGTTATCACAAATATAGCCACCCAATATCGGCCCACAAATCGGAGCGATAATTACGGTCATTGACCATAACGCCAAAGCAAATGTTCTTTTTTCTGGCGGATAATTCCTTAATAATAAACTCTGTGACAATGGAATTAACGGCCCCGCCATTAATCCCTGGACGACTCTAAAAAATATAAGAACATCAAGATTAGTCGAAAGACTACACATTAATGAAGACAGCGAAAAGAAGGTTACTGATAGTAAAAATAACCTTAATTCGCCTATTCTTTGTGCCAGCCTGCCGGTAACAGGGATCGCAATGGCATTTGCTACGCCAAACGATGTGATAACCCATGTGCCTTCGTCCGTTGATGCTCCGAGAAAGCCAGATATTGTGGGTATTGCGACGTTAGAAATAGTGGAGTCCAACATTTGCATAAACGTCGCTAATGACAATGCAATAGTGACGCACCATAACGTCCCACCGGTTAATGGTGCCGGAGTTGATTTAGTGATTGCCATTAAAGTTGTCCATTATGAGAAATAATGTTGTTAATCTCTTTTTCTATCGGACTGGTATCGATAACTAAGGCCTTACTGGTGTAAGCAGGCATTGACGTCACGGATGAAGCCAGATCAGGCATATCGGCAATGTCTTCGTTCCTGGTATCAATGGTTGCAGTCATCGATAAACCAATGCGCAAGGGATGTTCCATGAGTTCTTTTGGATCCAGAGACACCTCAACCGGTACACGCTGAACGATTTTGATCCAGTTCCCTGTCGCATTTTGTGCAGGTAATAAGGAGAACGCATTGCCGGTTCCCATATTGATCCCTGTCACCCGACCATGAAACACAACATTTTCACCATAAAGATCGCTGATTATATTAACCGATTGACCAATCCGTACATCCGTGAGTTGTGTTTCTTTAAAGTTGGCATTAACCCACATTTGACGTGCCGGTACGACAGCCATTAACGATTGTCCAGGACTCACTGTTTCGCCAACCTGCACACTTCGCTGGGCAATATAACCAGTAACCGGACTCTTAATATCCGTACGCTTAAGCGCTAACCAGGCTTCTTTGGTTGCATCCGCAGCTTCAACAACTTGTGGCTGGCGATTTAATGGTGTGTTCATTACTAAGGCTTTGTTCGCTTTATAAGCCTGAATAGCTGCATTCAATGCCGCTTTGCTACTTATTAACGTATCTTTGGTGTGCTCCAGCGTTTCTTTTGAAATAACCCCCTGCTTTGCTAGCGGCACACGACGATTATAATCTTCTAAAGATTGTTGATACTGGATACGTGCTGAAGCGACTTCGGCACTGTATTGTTTATCCTGTAAGTATAGTTTATTCGTTTGTCGCACAATATTTGCCAGATTATTTTTAGCTTTATTGAGTGCAATCGTAGCATCAGTTTTATCCAGTGAAACTAAAATGTCACCCTGTCGAACAAAGTTCGTATCTTTATGATTAACGACAGTGACACTGCCTGAGACTTGTGCAGAAATTGGATCAGCATTCCCCGTAACATAGGCGTCATCTGTACTAATCATGTCTTCTAATTCCAGTGACCAATAGGCATAGGCTCCTGAAAACGCAATAAATAAAACCACTGCTAATAAAGCAAAATATTTTCTTCTGTCAGAATGTTTTTTATTTGAATTAATCTGTTCCACTATTATCTCTCATTTCGCATAGATGAAATTTATGAATTGAATGAAAAGAGTATTCATTCTTCATATCAAACACAGTGCATGTGTTACACATTATCCCAGGAACGTTGGAGGCCTAATTTAAAGGAGTTGCAGAAGATACAACAGAGGACTAAACCGTGACTTTTGCAATACAATTCTTACGCCTGTAGGATTAATAAGAAGCCTTATAGTACTCATTTGAAACTATAAGTTAGCGGTATTATCCCTGATTTTATTGTTGACATTTCATTTATGCCGACTATTTATATGGTATACTTGTTGAATTATCTTAAAGGAAGCTCAAATTTTCTTATTTTGATTGAGAAAATGAGATGATGCCTTATGTCTGTATTACTACAGGGAGAAGGGAGATGCTTCATTGCAAAGGGAATAATCTATGAACGCAATAATTATTGATGACCATCCTCTTGCTATCGCAGCAATTCGTAATTTATTGATCAAAAACGATATTGAAATCTTAGCGGAGTTGACTGAAGGGGGAAGTGCCGTTCAGCGGGTGGAAACACTTAAACCTGATATCGTCATCATTGATGTCGATATCCCCGGAGTTAACGGTATCCAGGTGTTAGAAACGCTGAGGAAGCGCCAATATAGCGGAATTATTATTATCGTCTCCGCTAAAAATGACCATTTTTACGGGAAACATTGTGCTGATGCTGGCGCTAATGGATTCGTGAGTAAAAAAGAAGGCATGAACAATATCATTGCGGCTATTGAAGCTGCAAAAAATGGCTACTGCTATTTCCCTTTCTCTCTCAACCGGTTTGTTGGAAGTTTAACGTCCGACCAGCAAAAACTCGACTCCTTATCGAAACAAGAAATTAGTGTCATGAGGTATATTCTTGATGGCAAGGACAATAATGACATTGCGGAAAAAATGTTCATCAGCAACAAAACTGTCAGCACGTATAAAAGTCGCCTGATGGAAAAATTAGAATGTAAATCACTGATGGATCTTTACACATTCGCGCAACGTAACAAAATCGGCTAATCACATGAAGTTTTTACCCTATTTTTTTCTTCTCTGTTGTGGTCTTTGGTCGACCATAAGTTTCGCAGACGAAGATTACATCGAATATCGTGGCATCAGTAGTAACAACCGTGTCACGCTTGATCCACTACGTCTGAGCAACAAGGAATTACGTTGGTTAGCGAGCAAAAAAAATCTTGTGATTGCAGTACACAAGTCCCAAACGGCTACGTTGTTGCATACCGATTCGCAGCAACGGGTTCGTGGTATTAATGCGGATTATTTAAATCTTTTAAAAAGAGCGTTAAATATCAAATTAACACTCCGGGAATACGCAGATCATCAAAAAGCAATGGACGCGCTTGCAGAAGGTGAAGTCGATATAGTGTTATCACATTTAGTTACTTCTCCGCCTCTTAATAATGACATTGCTGCAACCAAACCATTGATAATTACCTTTCCGGCGCTGGTAACCACCCTTCACGACTCAATGCGACCGCTTACCTCACCAAAACCAGTAAATATTGCTCGGGTAGCAAATTACCCCCCAGACGAGGTAATTCATCAATCATTTCCAAAAGCAACAATTATCTCTTTTACAAATTTATATCAGGCATTAGCATCCGTTTCTACCGGACATAATGATTACTTTATTGGTAGTAACATCATTACCAGCAGTATGATTTCCCGCTATTTCACTCACTCCTTAAATGTAGTGAAATATTATAACTCGCCGCGTCAATATAATTTTTTCTTGACCAGAAAAGAATCCGTCATTCTTAATGAAGTACTCAATCGGTTTGTTGATGCTTTAACAAATGAAGTTCGCTATGAAGTATCACAAAATTGGCTTGATACAGGAAACCTGGCCTTTCTGAACAAACCATTAGAACTCACTGAACATGAAAAACAGTGGATTAAGCAACATCCCGATTTAAAGGTGCTGGAAAATCCTTACTCCCCTCCCTATTCTATGACTGATGAAAATGGCTCGGTTCGGGGCGTTATGGGGGATATTCTTAATATTATTACCTTGCAAACAGGTTTAAATTTTTCTCCGATCACCGTTTCACACAATATCCATGCCGGAACACAGCTTAATCCCGATGGATGGGATATCTTACCTGGCGCTATTTATAGTGAAGATCGAGAAAATAATGTTTTATTTGCTGAAGCATTCATAACAACGCCTTACGTTTTCGTCATGCAAAAAGCGCCTGATAGTGAACAAACTTTAAAAAAAGGAATGAAAGTTGCCATTCCATATTATTATGAGCTTCATTCGCAATTGAAAGAGATGTATCCGGAGGTTGAGTGGATACAAGTCGATAATGCTAGCGCTGCATTTCACAAGGTTAAGGAAGGTGAACTTGATGCCCTGGTCGCGACACAGCTAAATTCGCGTTACATGATCGACCATTACTATCCTAATGAGCTTTATCATTTTCTTATTCCCGGCGTTGAGAATGCATCGCTTTCGTTCGCTTTTCCTCGCGGAGAACCAGAACTTAAGGATATTATTAATAAAGCATTGAATGCAATTCCCCCAAGCGAAGTTCTGCGCCTGACGGAAAAATGGATCAAAATGCCCAATGTGACCATTGACACATGGGACCTCTATAGTGAGCAATTTTACATTGTTACGACTTTATCCGTTTTATTAGTTGGCAGTAGCCTTTTATGGGGATTCTACCTGTTACGCTCAGTTCGTCGTCGTAAGGTAATTCAGGGTGATTTAGAAAACCAAATATCATTCCGGAAAGCACTCTCGGATTCCTTACCGAATCCAACTTATGTTGTAAACTGGCAAGGTAATGTCATTAGTCACAATAGTGCATTTGAACATTATTTCACTGCTGATTACTACAAAAATGCAATGTTACCATTAGAAAACAGTGACTCCCCCTTTAAAGATGTTTTTTCTAATGTGCATGAAGTCACAGCAGAAACAAAAGAAAACAGAACAATATATAGCCAAGTTTTTGAAATTAATAATGGTACTGAAAAAAGATGCATTAATCATTGGCATACATTATGCAATTTACCTGCAAGTGACAATGCAGTATATATTTGTGGTTGGCAAGATATTACCGAGACGCGTGATTTAATTCATGCACTCGAAGTAGAAAGAAATAAAGCGATCAATGCAACTGTCGCAAAAAGCCAGTTCCTGGCAACAATGAGTCACGAAATAAGAACACCAATAAGCTCCATTATGGGCTTCCTGGAACTTCTGTCGGGTTCAGGTCTTAGCAAGGAGCAACGTGTGGAGGCGATTTCACTTGCTTACGCCACCGGACAGTCGCTCCTCGGCTTAATTGGTGAAATCCTTGATGTCGACAAAATTGAGTCGGGTAACTATCAACTTCAACCACAATGGGTCGATATCCCTACTTTAGTCCAGAACACTTGTCATTCTTTCGGTGCGATTGCTGCAAGCAAATCCATCGCATTAAATTGCAGCAGTACGCTTCCTGAACGCTACCTGGTTAAAATCGACCCTCAAGCATTTAAGCAGGTGCTGTCTAATTTACTGAGTAATGCCCTTAAATTTACCACCGAGGGGGCAGTAAAAATTACGACTTCCCTGGTTCATATTGATGACAACCACGCTGTTATCAAAATGACCATTATGGACACCGGAAGCGGATTATCTCAGGAAGAACAACAACAACTGTTTAAACGCTATAGCCAAACAACAGCAGGTCGTCAGCAAACAGGTTCTGGTTTAGGCTTAATGATCTGCAAAGAATTAATTAAAAACATGCAGGGCGATTTGTCATTAGAAAGTCATCCAGGCATAGGAACGACATTTACGATCACAATCCCGGTAGAAATTACCCAACAAGTGGCGACTGTCGAGGCAAAAGCAGAACAACCTATGACACTCCCTGAAAAGTTGAGCATATTAATCGCGGATGATCATCCGACCAACAGGCTATTACTCAAACGCCAGCTAAACCTATTAGGATATGATGTTGATGAAGCAACTGATGGTGTGCAAGCGCTACACAAAGTCAGTATGCAACATTATGATCTGCTTATTACTGACGTTAATATGCCGAATATGGATGGTTTTGAGTTGACTCGCAAACTCCGTGAGCAAAATTCTTCCTTACCCATCTGGGGGCTTACAGCCAACGCACAGGCTAATGAACGCGACAAAGGGTTAAGTTGTGGCATGGATCTATGCTTGTTCAAACCGTTAACCCTGGATGTACTAAAAACACATTTAAGTCAGTTACACCAGGTTGCGCATATTGCACCTCAGTATCGCCACCTTGATATCGAAGCCCTGAAAAATAATACGGCGAACGATCTGCAACTAATGCAGGAGATTCTCATGACTTTCCAGCATGAAACGCATAAAGATCTATCCGCTGCGTTTCATGCGTTAGAAGCTGGCGATAACAGAACTTTCCATCAGTGTATTCATCGCATCCACGGTGCGGCTAACATCCTGAATTTGCAAAAGTTGATTAATCTTAGCCACCTGTTAGAAATAACGCCCATTTCAGATGACAGTAAGCCTGAAATTATTCAGCTGCTGAACTCCGTTAAAGAACACATTGCAGAACTGGACCAGGAGATTGCTGTTTTCTGTCAGCAAAATGGCTAAATAGCGGCTCCCACAAGGTTCAAATGTGGGAGCTATTTACCAGCACATCTTACATTTACGATGAGAATTCCTGGCGAATTTGTTCCCCATGCTGGTCGAGCGTTGCCGCTCCCGGCATAACATGCGGGTCCGCGCAGCCGCTGATTTTTATCGGATTACCCGGCATCATTATTCCGCCAGCTTCAATCAACATATTTCTCGCCTGAGTTTGTGGCAAATTAATGGCCTCAGCCACACTTAATAGCGGCGCTACGGGTACACCAACTTCATGTATTCTGGCTAACCAAACTTCAGCTGCCTGCGTTTTTAACGTCCGCTCAATATATTGTTTAAGAATAGCTTGATTTTGTACACGTAAAATATTGCTGTTAAATCGGGGATCATCAACAAGTTCCGTCAGATCCAGTGCCTGGCATAACGCAGAAAAAAGCTTGTCATTACCACAACAAATAGTAATTGGTTTATCCTGAGTATCGAAAACATCAAAAGGAGCCATGTAGGGATGGCGATTTCCCAGACGTTGTGGTGACTTCCCAGTCGCGATATATGCCATCAGTCCATGCTCCAGAAAACTCAGAGTGGCATCAAACATCGCGATATCGACATGCGCCCCTCGCTGGCTCTTTTCGCGGCCATAAAGCGCACTCACGATTCCACTGAATAAATAGACACCGCCACAGAGATCTGCAAGAGAGGTGCCAACACGCACTGGCGGAGCATCAGGATATCCCGTTTCCATCATTATTCCACTCATTGCCTGAATAATGGTATCGTAGGCCGGAGCATCTTTTAGCGGACCGGTATGTCCGAAACCTGACGATGAAGCATAGATGAGACGTGGGTTGATTTCTTGTAGCGTTTCCCACGAAAACCCCATTTTTTCCATTGTACCTGGGCGGAAATTCTCGGCTAATACATCAGCTTGTTTAAGCATATTTATAAATATACTTTTATCGTGGTCATTCTTTAAATCAAGAACCACACTCTCTTTGCCATGATTAATAAAACTGTAATAGAGTGACTGTCCATCCACATAGGGACCAAATGTGCGGGTATCATCACCATGACCTGGCGGCTCAACTTTAATTACCCTTGCGCCCATATTACAAAGAAGTTGAGTTCCGAAAGGCCCATTAAGGACATGCGTCATATCGATAACTAATAAGCCTTCAAACGGCCCTTTGCATTCATTATTGGTCATTTGCTTATGCCTTGAAAAAAAGCCGAAGGTGAAAAGACTCTTCGGCATTTATGAAAATTAATAACATGATTAATTATGAAACCAGTCGACTGACATAAATCCACAAGGGAGCCGTGACGACAAAACCCAGTACGCTAACAGCCAATGACGCTGTACCAGTGCGGGTGTAGACATTAAACCGGCTGGCAATAATGATTCCGGAGAATGCCGGCGGTAATGCGCCTGCCAGTACCATCATCTGCAGATGTTCGCTGTTCAAATGACATGCCATACCAACGAGAAGCAGTGCCAGTGGCATCAGAATCAGCTTCAGGAAGGTGTTATAAGCAATTTCAGCACTGAACTCGAATTTATGTGCAGCCAGAGTCAAACCCGCAGCGAATACCGCTACCCCTGAGTTGGCCTTCGCAATCAGATTAAAGGTTGGATCCCATGCTGCCGGAATTTTTACCCCAACCAACACCAGGATCGTTGCCAGAACAGGTGCCCATACGACTGGCTCCTTTGCCGCAGAGATTAACGCGCTCAGATTGCTATTCTTCTTACCATCCGCTCCTGAGGAGGGATTCAGCAAATACAGACCAATAGGAATAGTAATTGCGTTAACAATAATAGAAATAATTGCTACCACTAAACCTGTTGATACGGAATCACCATAAATAGGGTCGAGAACTGCAAACCCCAGGAATCCAATGGTAGGTGAACCTGCAATTAATGCACATACTGCTGCTTCTGCATGGGTACGTTTAAAAAATTTGTAGCAACCAAACCAGGAGAAAAAGAAACATCCGACAATAACCACAAGTGATACAAGGGTCAGGCGAGTGTCCGCAAAAATCATTTCCCTGTTTGCCCGGGTAATAGAAACAAATAGGGCCGCAGGAAGAGCGTAGTTTAATACCAGTTTATTAAATGCCCGGGCTTGATCTTCTGAAAAAGTTTCTCGTCTGCCGCTAAAATAACCCAACAGCATGATTACGATAATAGGCAATAAATCGCCAATAAAAAATGTTAGCATAATAGTATTTCCGATAAGGGTCCCCTCACCATCGATAATGATTTGGCAAGAGGAGACGATGTCAGTATTTAATTACCAGCGACTTGTTTTGGGTTAAGTTTGGTAATATGGCCACTTTCAGTTCCTGCTGCTGGGTCGATGACCACATTAATAATGGTCGGTTTGCGCGACTGAATACCGGTGGTTAAAGCATGACGAAGTTCATCTGTCGTGGTGACGTTATATCCAACGCCACGAAATGCATCCATTAATTTGTCATACCTTGCATGGTGCAATAGATCTGTTGGTGATGGTGCACCAGCGCCACTGAGATCAACACCGTCTCCTCTGTAGATGCCGCCATTATTAAAAATAACGATCGTCACCGGCAGGTTATATCGACAAATCGTTTCAATCTCCATCCCACTGAAACCAAAAGCACTATCACCTTCAATGGCGACAACCGGAGAACCAGAGGTCACGCTAGCACCGATGGCATAGCCCATACCGATGCCCATGACACCCCAGGTGCCACAATCCAGACGACGACGTGGTTTATACATATCAATAATATTTCGTGCATTATCCAGGGTATTTGCCCCTTCATTAACTAAATAAATTTCCTGGTTCTCGCGCAATACATCACGCACCGCACTCAATGCATTAAAGTAATTTAATGGTTGGGTATCTGTACTTAACTTTTCATGCATTTTTTGCGCATTTTGCTGCTTGTGGATATTTAAAATATCGCGCCACACCAGTGGAGTCGTAAATGTGTTTTGTTTCAGTTCTGCCAGCATACCGTGCATACTGGATGCAATATCGCCAACGACTGGCACAGCAATGGGGCGGTTGCTGTCAATTTCCTGCGGTTCTATATCCAGTTGAATAAACTGTGTATCTGCCGCCCATCCTTTTTTACCGTGCGCCAGTAACCAATTCAGTCGCGCCCCAACAAGCATGACAACATCAGCATTTGCCAGCGCAAACGAACGCGCAGCCGCCGCAGAAAGTGGATGCGTATCTTCCAGGATCCCTTTCGCCATAGACATTGGCAGGAATGGAATCTGGGTACTTTCAATAAACTCACGAAGCTGCTCATCAGCTTGTGAATACGCCGCGCCTTTACCAAGGATAATTAATGGCCGTTCTGCTTTTGCTAACAGCGAAATTGCACTAGTGACTGACTTCGGGCATGGCAATAACGCTGGCGATGGGTTTTCAACTTTAACAATAGTGGCTAATGCCTCGTCTTTTTCCATCGTCGCAGCCAGGACATTTGCTGGCAAATCAAGATAAACACCACCAGGGCGACCCGAAACGGAGACCCGGATAGCACGTGCCAACGCAATGCCAAGATCCTGCGGCTGGTTAACGCGGAATGCCGCTTTGGCATAGGGTTTTGCCGCATTCATTTGGTCCAGCTCTTCATAATCACCTTGCTGGAGATCAACGATCGCGCGATCGCTAGAGCCGCTGATCATGATCATCGGAAAACCATTTACTGTTGCGTTGGCCAATGCGGTCAAACCATTGAGGAATCCTGGCGCAGAAACGGTCAGGCAGATCCCTGGCTTTTGGGTAAGAAAACCGCTTGCCGCAGCCGCATAGCCTGCAGATTGCTCATGACGAAAACCAATATAACGAATGCCTTCCGCCTGGGCATGGCGCGCCATATCCGTCACAGGAATACCTACAACACCATAAATAGTGTCAATATTATTCTGTTTTAATGCTTCAACGATGATATGCATACCATCTGTCATTTGAAGTTGATCTGACATGATTAATAACCTCGAAATTTTTATAAATTGGGAGCCAGAAGCCCCCGTTAATATCAGATGGCGTGGTTTTGCTTCATTGCAGCAATTTCATCGTCGCTATAACCCAGCTCCTGCAATACAGCAGCGGTATGTTCACCTAATAGCGGCGCAGCTTTAATATCCGGCGTAAAGGCAGAGAATTTCATTGGACAACCAACTGTCAGATATTTTCCACGCAACGGTTGTTCCACTTCGACAACACTGCCACTTTGGCGCAAAGAGGGATCAAGTGAAATTTCTTTCATACTTAATACCGGTGCACAAGGAATATCAAACTGAGTCAAATAGGCCACCGCTTCATGTTTATCAATAGTGACAGTGTATTTTTCGATTTCAGCAAAAATATCGAAAATATGTGGCTGTCGGGCATGAGCTGTACTGTATGCCGGATCGGTAATCCATTCTGGTTTGCCGATAGCTTTACAGGTGTTTTCCCAGTTTTGCTCCTGAATAGTGAAATAAATATAGGCATTAGGATCGGTTTCCCAGCCTTTACATTTCAGGATCCAGCCAGGCTGACCGCCACCACCCGCATTACCACCGCGGGGAACTGCATCACCAAATGTGCCATTCGGATACTGCGGGTATTCTTCCAGATAACCCAGCTTATCGAGGCGCTGCTGGTCGCGTAATTTTACGCGGCAAAGATTCAACACGGCATCCTGCATTGACATGGTGACTCGTTGTCCACGCCCCGTTTTTTCACGATGCAGCAAAGCAGCAAGTAAACCGATCAGCAAATGCATTCCGGTGTTGCTGTCCCCCAACGCTGCAGCACTTACCAGCGGCGGGCCGTCCCAAAAACCCGTAGTGGATGCCGCGCCACCCGCTGCCTGAGCAACGTTTTCATAAGCTTTTACATTCACATAAGGCGAACACTCATCAAACCCTTTGATCGAACCAAAAATCAGACGTGGGTTGATTTCCTGAATATGCTCCCAGGTGAAGCCCATGTGATCAATAGCCCCTGGATGAAAGTTCTCGACCAAGATATCAGCTTCGCGGATCAGCTTTTCCATTACCTCTTTGCCTTCCGCTGTTTTGGTATTTAATTCAATAGAACGTTTGTTGCTGTTAAGCATGGTGAAGTAAAGTGCATCGATATCAGGAATATCTCGCAGCTGGCGACGCGTTACGTCACCAACGCCGGGACGTTCAATTTTAATGACGTCAGCGCCAAACCACGCCAGCATCTGAGTACAAGATGGGCCAGATTGCACACCGGTGAAATCGAGAACTTTAATTCCTTGAAGTGGAGTTGACATAGCAATACCTATTAGTTAATTAAATATATGTTAATTTAGCGTTTATTTAAGGCATAACGCCCTCTATAAATAATCCGCAAAATATCGTCGTAGCTGCACTCGATATTTTTAAATTCCTGTATCAAGTGCTGAAAATCATTTCATCGCCACTTCCAATTCCTTTTTGCATGGTAAGTAGTGAGGACAAAAAGAAGAATATGATAAATATTGGTTTGCGGTAATCAGAGAGAGCCGCGACATTTGTGATGTTATTCTTACAACTGTAAGAAGCGATTGTGATTTACAGTTAGGGAAATGATTACGATTTTTAAATCGTACCATAAAACATAACATAAACAATGATTTCGTGATGACACGGGATTATTGATGTTTACTTTGAGGAATAGAAAATGCGTGTTTATAGAACCGCGAGCGCCAAATAATTTTATGACCACAATCGGTCGTATTGTGGTCATAAAAAATTGTCGCCTGGAGGGAGTAAAATCTTTTACTTCAATATGCTGCCTGTCAGCATTAGTTCACAAACAGTGCTTCGCTATCGACGATGATTCCATCTTCCGCACCTTTAAGCGCCAGGTTTGCCTCGTAGTATTGCTTTTTATCAAGCAGTTTCTGCGCATCAGCAAGTGCATTACGAGTCTGTTTAAGCGGCATCAGATATTGGTTTTCCATTACGCCAACACCGGCCAGGCGAAGCTCTTCCATTGCGCCCTTTTTATCCCCTTTCGCCATTTTTTCATTCGCAATTTTTATCGCTGCTTCTTTTTCTGGTGTCGCTACATAACTCTCAGAAATTCCGACAGATGCATTAATGACAATATATTGGTCATCATTGATATTGGTCTTTTTACCTGGCTTAGCGAACTTTGCCCATTCAGTACTGTCATCTGACAGCAAAGCGGAAGCTTCATTGGTCAGTTCTTTTGCCTTTTCCGGATCGCCATGAAACAGAGCCAGGCGCGCTACCTGTACGTCACGCATCGCATATAAACCCTGTTCAGAGATACGCTCTGCTGCTACCGTTTTCTGGGTTTGCTGAACTTGCTGAGTTTGCTGTTGTGCTGCTACCGGTGCATTATCAGCAGCCCATACAGTTGAAGATGCCAGAACTGCTGTGACCATCGTAGCCATAATTAAACGTTTCATACTTACCTCATTCTTTAACAGTTTTAGAAAACGCCGCCATCATATTGGGTGAGCATGAAATGAGAAATCAGAGAGCAACGGTCATTTTGAAAGGGTTATCTTACAGTTGTAGTTATTATCGCAAGAAGTATTTTAGTCTTACAATTGTAGGAATATGCTTCCTGTCGCAGAGAACTATTCTTATATACCACAAAGAGATGTCATTTATTATATCGATGTAAATACTGATTAATTAAATGTAAATACAGCCATAACATCGTAGGTTCTCAGTGAGCCATTCTCAGGATAACTTTCTATGAAAGTAAACTTAATGCTTTTTAGCTTATTTTTATTGGTCTCTATTATGGCATGCAATATTTTTGCATTTTCCATTTCTGGTGGTGGAAGTGAGACGAGCTATAAAGAGACAGAAAAAACGTCAGTGATGACGACAACTCATTCTACAAAACTTCAACCATCACAGGCGATTTTGTTTAAGATGAGAGAAGATGCGCCACCATTAAATCTCACAGAAGACATCACGCCCCCTTTTCCGACAAAGGCGAATTATCTTATTCATCCAGTGCGATAGCGTCTGTCACATGGCAGGTGAACAATCATATCTGTTGATGATGTGAGCACCTGCCCAAATGATCCATCCTGAACTACTACCGCCTGCCATACCCCACCATAAAGCGAATCATCAAGCCACAAGCCGGGGCAAGAAACATAAATATCCCCGTCACTAGTTCATTACCGCCAGTTAACCACATGGTGAAGTAGTAAATGAGTGCAGCGAGGATCACCATGCCGAAGAAAGAAGAGACCGCCGAGACCACGTTCAGTACCTGACCGATGTATCCGCTTACGCAGACAATACACAGGGCGAGAAACATCCATAAATAAATCATAGCTCAACCTCCTGCCGCGCTAAAAAACCTGTAACTTCAGTCACTTTAATAGTAAGACAATCCTTAACCTCTGGCAATTTTTGCTAAGTATTAATGAAAACAGCACGTTAAATGCAAGACTGTAATGTGCGAAAAAAATATTTACTTTGCACGATAAATAATCAGTAGCTGAAAGCAGTCAGCCGGTGATAAAGTAAAAGCACCGCATTCATGCTCCTCGTGGTTATGTCCTGACTAGTCTTTACACTCTTTACAGGAACCATTGTCGTACATGATGGCCCAATCAATTGAGTGTACCGCTGTCGACATGGAATCTTCTGCGATACAACAATTCGTATCTACAGAAGGTAACTATGTTTCCAAAATGCAAATTTTCCCGCGAGTTTCTACATCCTCGCTACTGGCTCACATGGTTTGGGCTTGGTGTACTCTGGCTTTGGGTACAGCTTCCTTACCCTGTTCTCTGTTTTCTCGGCACGCGTATCGGCACGATGGCGCGACCATTCCTGAAACGTCGTGAATCTATCGCCCGTAAGAACCTGGAACTTTGTTTCCCACAGCATTCTGCTGAAGAGCGCGAGAAGATGATTGCCGAAAACTTTCGTTCTCTCGGCATGGCGCTGGTAGAAACCGGCATGGCATGGTTCTGGCCCGACAGTCGCGTACGTAAATGGTTTGATGTTGAAGGGCTGGATAACCTCAAACGCGCACAACTGCAAAATCGTGGCGTGATGGTTGTCGGCGTCCATTTTATGTCGCTGGAATTGGGCGGCCGCGTGATGGGACTTTGTCAGCCAATGATGGCCACCTATCGTCCGCATAATAATCAGCTGATGGAATGGGTGCAGACCCGTGGTCGCATGCGCTCTAACAAAGCGATGATCGGCAGAAATAATCTGCGCGGTATTGTCGGTGCGCTGAAGAAAGGTGAAGCCGTATGGTTTGCTCCCGATCAGGATTATGGTCGTAAAGGTAGCTCCTTCGCACCGTTCTTTGCGGTAGAAAATGTTGCCACAACCAATGGCACCTATGTCCTCTCTCGTCTCTCTGGCGCAGCCATGTTGACCGTAACGATGGTCAGAAAAACGGATTACAGCGGATATCGGTTGTTCATCACCCCTGAAATGGAAGGCTACCCGGCAGATGAAAATCAAGCCGCTGCCTATATGAACAAGATTATCGAGAAAGAGATTATGCGCGCACCTGAGCAATACCTCTGGATCCACCGTCGCTTTAAAACGCGCCCGGTGGGAGAATCGTCGTTATACATTTGACAAATTGCTTCTACTCTTTCCCTACTCAAATCAGCCATATTAACCTCATGGTTTTTATGGCTTTTTTCTTAAGGTTTTTTCCTTCGCTGAATCTCTAATTATTACCGTCAGAAATTAAACTGTCGCCGATATGAGACACTTGTAAGTTACTAAAAGTAAATAAGAAAATGCCTCTTGTCTCGTTTCAGTTTTAGGCGTACATTAGCGCCGTCTCGAGCAGTTTAGCTCAGAATTCTGAGGTGATGCCCACGGTAAAATGCAGGACTTTTAAGGTCGTTTTGCCCGGTGTCAACTCACTGTATCAGGTGTAATGAAGTCATTCAGGCGTAACAGTAATTACGCGGAGAGATGTAAAGTGAAATATTTCTTTATGGGCATTTCTTTTATGGTCATCGTTTGGGCCGGTACTTTTGCCCTGATGATCTAAAAGCAAACTGTGCAATGAAAAACAGGAGCCATCTGGCTCCTGTTTGCATTTCTGGCGATGGTGTTTATTCCGCGTTTTCGTGAATATGTTTGCTGCTGGCGGGTAGTAAACCGTCGGCACGGAACATCGCTTTAATTCCACGAATCGCCTGGCGTATACGGTCGCGGTTTTCAATCAGCGCAAAGCGGACATGGGTGTCGCCGTAGTCACCAAAGCCAATTCCCGGTGAGACACAGACCTTCGCTTCATTAAGCAGCTTCTTGGCAAATTCCAGCGAGCCCATGGCAGCATACGGTTCAGGGATTTTCGCCCAGACGTACATCGAAGCCTTCGGCATTTCGACCATCCAGCCTGCTTCATGCAGCCCTTTAACCAGTACATCGCGGCGGCGTTTGTACTGTTCGGCAATATCGCGCACGCACTGTTGATCGCCCTCCAGTGCCGCAATCGCCGCCACCTGCAACGGCGTAAAAGTACCGTAATCGTGATAGCTTTTAATACGTGCCAGCGCACTGACCAGCGTTTTGTTGCCAACCATAAAGCCGATACGCCAGCCCGCCATGTTGTAGCTTTTCGACAGCGTAAAGAACTCGACCGCCACATCGCGTGCACCTGGCACCTGCATGATTGACGGCGCTTTCCAGCCATCGTAGACGATATCGGCATAGGCCAGGTCATGGACCACCAGCACATCGTAGCGTTTCGCCAGCGCCACAACCTTCTCAAAGAATTCCAGTTCCACGCATTGCGCGGTTGGGTTCGACGGGAAGCCGAGGATCATCATCTTCGGTTTCGGATAACTTTCGCGAATAGCGCGTTCCAGTTCGTTGAAGAAATCAACACCGTCCACCAGCGGCACTGAGCGTACCTGCGCCCCGGCAATCACCGCGCCGTAAATATGAATCGGGTAGCTTGGATTAGGCACCAGTACAGTGTCACCGTGATCCAGCGTCGCCAGCATCAGATGCGCCAGCCCCTCTTTCGAGCCAATGGTGACGATAGCCTCTGATTCCGGGTCGATCTCGACGTCGTAACGATCCTGATACCAGCGGGAAATGGCGCGACGTAACCGCGGAATACCACGCGAGGTGGAGTAACCATGCGTGTCCGGGCGCTGGGCCACCGTACATAATTTTTCGACGATATGCGGCGGAGTCGCACCGTCAGGGTTACCCATACTGAAATCGATAATATCTTCGCCGCGCCGACGCGCAGCCATTTTCAGTTCAGCGGTAATGTTAAAAACGTAGGGCGGGAGACGATCAATACGCGTAAAGCGACGTTCAGGGCGAGTGTCAGCCATAATTTCCTCAGATTAACGTGAGCGCCCGGACCGTCCGAGCGACGCTGCCACGATGGTGGCTTTTTTGAAAATAGCCTGATTAATTTCTGTCTGTCCAGCGTTTTAGAACATTTTTGTTAATAGCCTTAAATGAGGAACTCCGCTTTAAAAACAGGAAATTTATCTACGCTAACAAGAAAATTACCACTCAATTTATTAACATTATAATTTCAATAAATTTACCAAACAGATGTGCATTTTCAAGAGATGCATTGCTAATACACCATTTAACTTTCAATCCCCTTTTAAAATTGTGGTATTTCCTCAAAAACGGCCTGCTGGTCATCAGCCTTCAGGTTACCTATCATAGAGGTTTAATCCTTATTCAGAGTCACCCGTGCACGAAATATTCAACATGCTGCTGGCGGTCTTCGATCGGGCAGCGTTAATGCTTATCTGCCTGTTCTTTCTTATCCGTATCCGCCTGTTTCGCGAACTGTTGCACAAGTCGGCACACTCACCGAAAGAGCTGCTCGCCGTTACCGCCATTTTCTCGCTGTTTGCCCTGTTCAGCACCTGGTCCGGCGTTCCCGTAGAAGGCTCACTGGTGAACGTACGTATTATCGCGGTGATGTCAGGCGGAATTCTATTTGGCCCGTGGGTAGGCATCATTACCGGTGTGATTGCGGGTATTCACCGTTATTTAATTGACATCGGCGGCGTGACGGCAATTCCGTGCTTTATCACCAGTATTCTCGCGGGTTGCATATCAGGCTGGATCAACCTGAAAATCCCCAAAGCACAGCGCTGGCGCGTCGGTATTCTCGGTGGCATGTTATGTGAAACGTTGACGATGATTCTGGTGATTGTCTGGGCGCCCACCACTGCACTGGGGATTGATATCGTCTCCAAAATCGGGATTCCGATGATCCTCGGCAGCGTTTGTATCGGCTTTATTGTGTTGCTGGTACAAAGCGTTGAGGGCGAAAAAGAGGCCAGCGCCGCGCGGCAGGCCAAGTTGGCGCTGGATATCGCCAACAAAACGCTGCCGCTGTTTCGCCATGTCAATAGCGAGTCATTACGCAAAGTTTGTGAAATTATCCGCGATGATATTCACGCCGATGCGGTAGCGATTACCAACACCGATCATGTGCTGGCCTATGTTGGCGTAGGTGAACACAACTATCAGAATGGCGATGACTTCATTAGCCCAACAACGCGTCAGGCAATGAATTACGGAAAAATCATTATTAAAAATAATGATGAAGCCCACCGCACGCCAGAGATTCATTCGATGCTGGTGATCCCATTGTGGGAGAAAGGCGTTGTGACCGGAACACTGAAAATTTACTACTGCCACGCGCATCAGATCACCTCGTCATTACAGGAAATGGCTGTCGGTCTGTCTCAAATCATCTCCACCCAACTGGAGGTTTCACGCGCCGAGCAGCTACGTGAAATGGCAAATAAGGCAGAGCTTCGCGCTCTGCAAAGCAAAATTAATCCCCATTTCCTGTTTAATGCTCTGAATGCTATCTCATCGTCGATCCGTCTGAATCCGGATACCGCTCGCCAGTTAATCTTTAATCTGTCGCGTTATCTACGCTATAACATTGAATTAAAAGACGATGAGCAAATCGATATCAAAAAAGAGCTGTATCAAATTAAAGACTATATTGCCATTGAGCAGGCCCGCTTTGGCGACAAGCTGACGGTTATCTATGATATTGATGAAGAGGTGAATTGCTGCATTCCCAGCCTGCTGATCCAGCCGTTGGTGGAGAATGCCATTGTCCACGGTATTCAGCCTTGCAAAGGTAAAGGCGTTGTCACCATCAGCGTTGCAGAGTGCGGTAATCGGGTACGCATTGCGGTGCGAGATACCGGGCACGGCATCGATCCAAAAGTCATTGAGCGGGTCGAAGCGAACGAAATGCCGGGCAATAAAATTGGCCTGCTGAATGTCCATCATCGCGTGAAGTTATTGTATGGCGAGGGGCTGCATATCCGCCGCCTGGAACCAGGAACGGAAATTGCGTTTTACATTCCTAACCAACGCACCCCTGTCGCCTCACAGGCTACGTTATTGCTTTGAGCCGGAGTGATATTGTGAAAGTCATCATTGTTGAAGACGAATTCCTGGCACAACAGGAACTGAGCTGGCTAATTAAAGAGCACAGCCAGATGGAGATTGTCGGCACCTTTGACGACGGTCTGGACGTGTTGAAGTTTTTGCAGCATAACCGCGTCGACGCCATTTTTCTGGATATCAATATTCCGTCGCTGGACGGTGTGTTGCTGGCGCAAAACATCAGCCAGTTCGCCCATAAACCGTTTATTGTGTTCATCACTGCGTGGAAAGAACATGCGGTGGAAGCATTTGAACTGGAAGCGTTTGACTACATTCTCAAACCGTATCAGGAATCACGCATTACCGGGATGCTGCAAAAACTGGAAGCAGCCTGGCAACAACAGCAGACCAGCAGTACGCCTGCCGCGACGGTAACGCGTGAGAATGACACCATTAATCTGGTGAAAGATGAGCGAATCATCGTCACGCCAATTAACGATATCTATTACGCCGAAGCGCACGAGAAAATGACCTTTGTCTATACGCGGCGTGAATCCTACGTAATGCCGATGAACATTACCGAGTTTTGCAGCAAGCTGCCGCCGTCACATTTTTTCCGCTGCCATCGCTCATTTTGTGTCAATCTGAACAAAATCCGCGAAATCGAACCGTGGTTTAATAACACCTACATTCTGCGACTGAAAGATCTGGATTTTGAAGTACCGGTCAGCCGTAGCAAAGTAAAAGAATTCAGGCAGTTAATGCATCTGTAATCGGGATTTTCATGAAAGCAACAGGCTTGCCCGCCGATCAACAATTTTTCGCCGATCTGTTCAGCGGCCTGGTGCTTAACCCGCAACTACTGGGGCGCGTCTGGTTTGCCAGCCAGCCGGCCTCGTTGCCGGTGGGCAGTTTATGTATTGATTTTCCCCGTCTGGATATCGTGCTGCGCGGCGAATACGGCAATCTGCTGGAAGCAAAGCAGCAACATATAGTGGAAGGAGAAATGCTGTTTATTCCTGCGCGCGCGGCTAATTTACCGGTCAACAACAAACCGGTAATGCTGTTAAGTCTGGTGTTCGCGCCGACCTGGCTTGGTTTATCGTATTACGATAGCCGCACCACGTCGTTGTTGCATCCGGTTCGCCAGATCCAACTTCCCAGCCTGCAACGCGGCGAAGGTGAAGCAATGCTTACTGCCCTCACCCATCTTAGCCGTTCGCCGCTGGAGCAGAATATCATTCAGCCGCTGGTGTTAAGTTTGCTGCATCTTTGCCGCAACGTGGTGAATATGCCGCCGGGTAATTCGCAGCCGCGCGGCGATTTTCTCTATCACAGCATTTGTAACTGGGTTCAGGATAATTATGCCCAGCCGCTCACCCGTGAGAACGTGGCGCAGTTTTTTAATATCACGCCCAATCATCTGTCAAAACTGTTTGCGCAGCATGGAACAATGCGTTTTATCGAATATGTGCGTTGGGTGCGAATGGCGAAGGCGAGGATGATTTTGCAGAAATATCATCTGTCGATTCATGAAGTGGCGCAGCGTTGCGGCTTTCCGGACAGCGACTATTTTTGTCGCGTCTTCCGGCGTCAGTTTGGCCTGACACCGGGAGAGTACAGCGCCCGTTTTCAGGGCTAATTTAAAAGGCTAATTCTGTTTCCAGCAGCGTCAGGATGCTTTGTGCATCTTGCGCGGCAAACAACGACTGGCGGAAGTTTTTATTCACCAGTTTACGCGCCAGCTGCGAGAAGACTTTCACATGATTCATCCCTTCGTTAGCGCCCAGCGTCAGCATAATCACCAGTTCGACTTCGCCCATTTCTGACTGCCAGTCAACCGGTTTCACCAACCGGGCAATGCTGATACTGGAATGACGGATCCACTGAGATTTGGTGTGCGGGATCGCCACGCCAAAACCAACGCCAGTAGTGACAATCTCTTCCCGCTGCCAGACATCCTCTTCCAGCTCAAACGGATGTTCAGTACGCCCGTTAACGCCAAGGTTGCCGCACAGGAACTGGATCGCCTGCTCTTTATTGCTAAACGCCTGATCAACGAAGATATTCTCCAGCGCCAGCAGCGGGCGAACGTCTTCTTCCGGCGTAAAGGCGGTGAGTAACGCTTCAATTTCCTGCGCACTGCGGCATTCACATGCCTGACGAGCCAATTCCCGACACGCCTCGCTATCCAGTTGACGAAGCTGGCTTTTCACCGCCGGAATACGCGGGCTACTCATACTCAGCTCATCCAGGCCCAGTCCAAGCAGTAGCGGCAGATAACGACTTTCACCGCCCAGTTCACCGCAAATACCTACCCATTTGCCGCGCTGATGCGCAGTGGTAACAATCTGCTGCAACATGCGCAGGAACGATGGCGTAATCGGGTTATACAGCGGCGATACGCGCGGGTTATTACGATCGACCGCATACAGATACTGGGTCATATCGTTAGAACCGATACTGAAGAAATCGACCTCATCGCAGAAGTGGTCGATGATGTAGCACACCGACGGCACTTCCACCATGATACCCAGCGTAATCGTCTCTGCATGACGCAGGCCATCGCGTTTAAGCTCAACGATCGCTTTTTGGATCTCACCCTTCACCCATAAGATCTGATCGAGGCTGTGAACCATCGGGATCATCAGCTGGGCGTTGCCGAAACTGGCAGCGCGCAAAATAGCCCGCAGTTGAGTGCGGAACAGACCAGCAAATTCCGGGTAAATACGTACCGCGCGATAGCCGAGGAACGGGTTCTCTTCCTGGGGAATGTTGAGGTAAGGAATGCTTTTATCGCCGCCGATGTCCATCGTGCGGAAAATAATCGGCTTGTCGCCCGCCGCCAGTAGCACCTGTTGGTATGCTTCAAACTGTTCCTGTTCGTCCGGCGCACTGTCGCGCTCCATATAGAGCATTTCGGTACGAAACAGCCCGACACCTTCCGCGCCGTTGGCAAACGCGCCAGGCGCTTCCAGAGCGGTGCCAATATTCGCCGCGATATCAATGCGCTTGTTATCACGGGAATAGGCCAGCTGCGCGGCGGCCTGCGCCTGTTGTTTCTGGCGTTTATCCGCCAGCGTCTGCGCAACCTGATAATAACCACTCACCGCGTCATCAGGATTAATAGCCAGCACGCCGCACTGGGCGTCAAGCACCGCCGGTTGCCCGGCATAGCGAGCAATGGCATCCAGCGGCAGGCCGCTCAGTACGGGGATCGCCGAGGCGCGGGCCAGAATCAGAGTATGCGAGGTGCGCCCGGTTTTCTCCAGAATCATGCCCGCAAGATTTTTTAAATTGAGGCTCAAAAACTGGCTAGGGGTTAAATCTTCTGCCACCAGAATGGTCGGTTTTTCGAGCACCAGATTATTACGCGGCTTCAGTTCCGGCCAGGTGATATGCAGCAATTGTTCGCTGATATCACGAATGTCGCTGACCCGCTCGCGCAGATAATCGCTGGCAGAGGCAGAAAGTTTGTCGCAAACCTGCTCCATATTGCTGATGATCGCAGCCCCCAGCCCCTGATGCTGTTCTGCCATCAGGCGACGGATATTCCCTGCAAATTCATCATCCTGAATCAGCGATAAATGGGCGCTGAGGATAGTTTTGCTTTCGCCGTCACGCTCGCGCAACTGCTGGTTCAGTTGCTCGGCAAGCGTTGCCAGGCTGTGTTCCAGCCAGGTGGAGTCTTGCGCACTAGCCGGGATTGCCCGATAACTGTCGAGGCTGTTGCTCTGTAGCAGGGTCAACGTACCCACGCCGACGCCGCTTGCCAGCACATTGCCGTACAGTAAATCAGGGTTCAGGCGGCTTAATGAACGCGGCAGTGGATGTGCCGTCAGTTCTGCCTGCGTCGGCTGGACGCTGTCGCTGTCGATAAAGCGCACCTGGATGTACTCTTCCAGCACGCGCCGCGCCTGCTCTTCATCGCTGCCGCTAATGTTCAGGCTGCAACTGTCATTAAATAAGGTGCCGGTGCCAATCAGCGCCAGCGAACTTTTGGCATCGGCCTTTACGTTCTGGCGATGGTTAATGAAGATGATTTCGCTTTGCCACTGGCTGCACTGCTCTTTAAGTTCCCACGCCGGACGAGCATGCAGGCCGTTTGGCAAAGGACAGAGAAATTGAATCGTTAACATAACCGCTCCGGGTTAATCAGGAGATCATCTGAAATCCGTCAGTTGAACAACCGTCTCACGGGTAAGACGTTGAATAAGGGCAGATAAAAGCTGCTGCATCTGCAAAATGTCGCGGCAGTCGGCAATCGATGCGGCGCAATGTCCGTGGCGGGTTGCTGGCCCCATCACCACTGTGGGTACGCCAGTGCCGGTTAAATGCACCGCCCCGCCGTCCGTTCCGCCGTTGCTGAACATATCGGCCTGCAACGGCACGCCAATTTCTGCCGCGACGGTTTCGATCCACGCGGTAAGTTTTGGCGGCGCAATCAGCGACTTGTCGCTTAACACCAGCATCGGGCCGTTACCAATCTGGCGATGGTTAGCCGCGCCATAATCAAAGTTTTTCGCCCAGCAGGCGGTATCAAGCACAATGGCGATGTCCGGCGACACCGCGCGGGTGGCGGTTTGCCCGCCGCGTAATCCCACCTCTTCGCTGGAACTTGCCACCAGCCACACTTCCGCAGGCAGCTCGGCGTTGTGCAGCTCACGTAGTAACGTCACCAGCAGGTAGCAACCGAGGCGGTCATCAAAGGCTTTACCCATCACTCGCTGGTGAGGGAGAACCTGAAAAGTGGTATCAAACGTGACACGATCGCCCGGACGAATACCTGCCTGCATCACTTCGTCATACGAGCGCGCACCAATGTCCACGCGCATGGCGCTGACGTCATTCCCCTGCCGTTCGCCATCGAGCAAACCGGGAATTTTGCACTCTTCACGAGTAGTGATCCGTACTGGCTGAAGCTGGCGGGCAGCCATGCGCACATTGCCAACTGGCAGGACATCAATCGCCCCTTCGCGGGAGATGCTACGCACCATAAATCCCACTTCGTCCATATGCGCACAGATCATCACCTTCGGACCTGTCGATTCATTGAGGCGGATCAGCACCGATCCCAGGCCATCAAATCGCACTTCTTTTTGCAGTCGATCCGCTTCATCCAGCAGGATCTGCCGCACTTCCTGTTCCGAGGAGGCGATCGCATCTGCCTCGCTCAACGCTTTTAATAGCGATAAATCCATTATGCCTCTCCCGTGAGCAACACTGTTTTTGGCATGGCGTAGAGCACTTCCGCGCCTTGCGGGGTAACCAGCACGACATCTTCGATGCGCACGCCACCTCGCCCTGGCAAATAAATCCCCGGCTCCACGGTCAGTAACATCCCTGGCTGTAGCGTCGTGGTGTCCTGCGGTGAAAAACGCGGCTCTTCATGGACTTCAATGCCGATGGCATGACCAGTGTTGTGACCAAAATAGTCACCATAACCGGCTTCTGTAATGATCCGGCGCGCGGCGTCGTCAACCTGTTGGCAGCGCACGCCGGGGCGAATCGCGGAGATTGCCGCGAGCTGTGCCTGCAGGACAATGTTATACACATCAAACAGCGGGTGAGATTCGGCGCTCACCCCTTCGCCATTCACCAGCAAGGTACGCGTCATATCAGAGCAGTAGCCCTGATACAGCGCACCAAAATCAAGAGTGACAAACTCGCCCGCTGCAACAATCTTGTCGCTGGCTTTGCCGTGCGGCAGCGCCCCACGCCAGCCACTGGCGACAATGGTATCGAAAGAGGCTTTTTCTGCGCCCTGCTGGCGCATAAACCACTCCAGTTCAGCGGCTATCTCGCATTCGCTCATCCCCGCCTGAATAAAGCGGCGAATATGCTCTGCACCGCGATCGGCAATCCCACAGGCGAGGCGGATTTTCTCCACCTCCTCTGGCGTTTTGATTTGCCGCAGCACATCCGGCGTGGCGCTTACCAGTTTCGCATTGAGTTCAGACTGCCAGCGGTGCGCGGTTTCCCAATTTACCTGCTGGCCTTCAAAACCGAGCGTTTGCAACTGCTCATCGGCAATGATTTGCCTGACGATAGTGGTAAGCGTGTGCGTCGCATCAAGCAAATGCAGCTGGTAGCCCTGGGTGCGGGCTTCTACATCCGCGTAATAGCGCGAATCCACCAGAATGTGCGCACTTTCACGACTAATCAGCACATAACCTGATCCGGTGGAGATCCCCAGATGCGGCTGTTTGTTCTGCCGTGAGGAGAGAAGCACTGCATCCAGTTGTTGCGCCTTAAGCCAGTCGCGCAGCGAAGCGAGTAATGTCATCTGGATTGTCCTTCTTACAGGCTATCGATTAACAATTTGCCTTTACGGAACATCATCAGACGCAGGAACACCACCATCAGCGCAGTAATGATTGCTCCCAGCGCGATCCCCGCCATATAGACACCGAGGTTAGTGACCAGCGGCCATGCCCAGATAGCAGATTCCGGGAACCATTGAACTGCACCCAGCCAGACAGCGGCGGTTGAGCCGACAATCGCGCCAACCATATAGGACGGAATAGCGGTGATGGGGCTTTCCAGCGCAAACGGAATCGCACCCTCACTGATCCCCATAAAGGCAAGGAACATGGCGGTTTTACCCTGCGGATAAAGCTGAGCGTTGAACAGGCGTTTGCCGGTTAAACGACGGTCAATAATGGTCGCCAGACCCAGACCAATCGGTGGAATAACGATAGCGATAGAACGTGCGGTGACCGGTAATACGTGGTCAGTGGTAAAGCTGAAGGCAACGAAACCTGCGGCTTTGTTGATCGGGCCACCAAGGTCGATTGCTGTCGCTGCTGCGATACCCATCGCATACATTAGCGCGCCCTTCTCACCTGCGGCAGTCAGCACGGCACGAATACCGCCGTTGATCCAGCCACCAAATGGGGTGATGACGTAGTACATCGCCAGCATGACAAAAATGGCGGAAAGAATCGGTAGCAAAAATGTGGTTTTGAACGCTAACAGGAAATCCGGTAACTGGATTTTCTGGTTCATCCACTTCACAAGGTAACCCGCAACGATAGAAATAATCAGGGCACCAATGAAGGTGGACGGCACCGGCGAAGAGGTCGCCCATTGCATCGTGCTGGGATCGAAGTTCAGCAGTTGCGTAGGCTGGGTAGACATCAAGCCGCCGATAAAACCAGCCGGGAACGCCAGTTTGCCACCGATAGAGTTCGCCACAAAAGCGGCAAACATCGGTATGGCAAAGCCAAACAGCACGCCACCAAAGGACTGTGACAGCCAGGCAAACTTCAGTAAGGAGAGGTCGAAACCGGAGAATTTCCCGCTATTAAGCGCATCCATGATGCCGATATCCGCAGGAATTTTAAGCCAGCTATAAGCAATCAACTGGCTGAAAGCGAGGATCACACCGCCCATAATTAAGGTCGGCACCATGCGTGAAATCCCTGACATCACATGCTGCGGGAGCTCACCCCAGAAGCTGGTTTTAGAGGCCTGCGGATTCTTAATTGCCGCTGCCGCACCGGATGCGCCAGGCACAACGGTTGCACTGCGTTTTTTAATGGCCATAACAATTATCCCTGTCGAATATTACTGTTGTTCAGCGGCAATCATCTCTTCGATTTCTTTGATGATGCCCGCAGCGTTTTTAATTGCGTCCTGCAAAGTGATTTCATAAACGTCGCGTGATTCGAAACGTTCGTTATCTTCCGGGGTAACCGCCACGGAGTGGATGATGATGGTCGCTTCGGCGATATCCTGCGCGGTCAGGCGATTCTGGATGCCATCCGCACCCTGAGTTTCAATTTTCACTTCATAGCCTGCTTCTACCGCCGCTTCTTCCAGCGCTTGGGCAGCCATAAAGGTGTGAGCCAGGCCCATTGGGCAGGCACATAAGGCAATCAGTTTCTTACTCATCGTTAATTCCTCGTTCAGTGATAGTTGACGAGTGAAATTATGAACGTGCAAAACAAATCGCCGTTACCAGACAAATAATGCATTTACTGGAGAATTAATCCCGCTGTACGGAAGTGTGACGCAGGTCGGCCTTGTGAGGGGACACAAAGAAAAATTGAATTAACTGTTTGATTTAAAAGATTATCGGGAGAGTTATCTCCCGATATAACAGGAAGGATTTACAGAATGTGACCTAAGGTCTGGCGTAAATGTGCACCGGAACCAAGAAGGCCCGGATTGTCATGGACGATGAGATACACCGGAATATCATGGACATATTCTTTAAAGCGCCCTTTATCTTCAAATGCGGCACGGAAACCAGAGGCTTTGAAGAACTCAAGGAAGCGCGGCACGATACCACCGGCAATAAACACGCCGCCAAATGTCCCGAGATTGAGCGCCAGATTGCCGCCAAAACGGCCCATAATGACGCAAAACAGCGACAACGCGCGGCGACAATCGGTGCAGCTGTCAGCCAGCGCGCGTTCAGTAATATCTTTTGGCTTGAGATTTTCTGGCAGGCGGTTGTCGGCTTTCACAATCGCGCGATACAAATTCACCAGCCCAGGACCAGAAAGCACGCGCTCTGCCGAAACATGACCAATTTCTGCACGCAGTATTTCGAGGATAATGGCCTCTTCTTCACTATTCGGCGCAAAATCAACGTGACCGCCTTCGCCTGGCAAGCTTACCCAGCGTTTATCAACATGAACCAGATGCGCAACCCCAAGCCCCGTTCCGGCACCGTAAACCGCAATAGGCTTACCTTCGACCGGTTCTGCGCCACCAAACTGAATCAGATGCTCTTTTTTCAGCATCGGGATCGCCATCGATACAGCGGTAAAATCGTTAATAATTTCCAGATGGCTAAAACCGAGATTCTTTTTCATTTCGGCAATTGAGAACGCCCAGGTATGGTTGGTCATTGCCACCCAGTCACCGGTAATTGGGCACGCGATGGCGATACAGCCGTCTTGCACCTCGACATTATGTTCTTCAAGATAAACGCGAATAACCGCTTCGAGGCTGGGGTAATCAAGCCCTGAATAGGTCTTAGCCTGCGAGATTTCACCACTGGCAATATCACACAGAGCAAGACGTGCGTTGGTGCCGCCCACATCACCGACTAATGCATACTTTGTCATTCTTCAACTGCTCCGCTAAAGTCAAAATAATTCTTTCTCACACTGTAAATACCTGGGGGCATAACAACAACGCCGGAAAGGCAGGCTCCCTGTAAATATCGATCTGGGTCACACAATTACTTTATCGTTTCAGCACCAATTGCAGCGATGCCTTTTTGCAAGCTGGGCAAACTAAGTATCTGACCCCGCATAAGGAATAGAACATGCTCCATCCGCGAGCCAGAACCATGTTGTTATTATCGCTCCCCGCCGTGGCAATTGGGATTGCGTCCAGTCTTATTCTGATTGTGGTGATGAAAATCGCCTCGGTATTACAGAATTTGCTCTGGCAACGACTGCCGGGAACTCTGGGAATAGCCCAGGATTCACCTTTCTGGATCATCGCCATATTAACGCTAACGGGTATTGCGGTGGGGTTGGTTATCCGTTTCAGCCAGGGGCATGCCGGGCCAGACCCCGCTTGTGAACCGCTGATCGGCGCACCCGTTCCGCCCTCTGCGCTACCAGGACTTATCGTAGCATTAATTCTCGGTCTTGCTGGCGGCGTCAGTCTCGGGCCGGAACATCCAATCATGACCGTCAATATCGCCCTTGCGGTTGCGATAGGCGCTCGTCTGTTACCGCGCGTCAACCGGATGGAATGGACTATTTTAGCCTCTGCCGGAACTATCGGCGCGCTGTTTGGCACACCTGTTGCGGCGGCGTTGATATTTTCGCAAACCTTAAATGGCAGTAATGAGGTTCCGCTATGGGACCGTCTCTTTGCGCCGTTAATGGCCGCAGCAGCTGGTGCACTTACCACCGGATTATTTTTCCATCCTCATTTTTCACTGCCCATTGCGCATTATGGGCAGATGGAGATGACCGATATTCTCAGCGGTGCAATTGTGGCGGCGATTGCCATCGCGGCAGGGATGGTTGCCGTATGGTGTCTGCCACGGTTACACGCGATGATGCATCAGATTAAAAATCCGGTGCTAATGCTGGGAGTTGGCGGATTTATTCTCGGTATTCTGGGGGTTATTGCTGGACCGGTTTCGCTATTTAAAGGGCTGGATGAGATGCAGCAGATGGTGGCAAATCAGGCTTTCAGCACCAGCGATTACTTTTTGCTGGCAGTGATTAAACTTGCCGCTCTCGTGGTTGCTGCCGCCAGCGGCTTTCGCGGTGGGCGAATATTTCCGGCAGTGTTTGTCGGCGTGGCATTAGGATTGATGCTGCATGAGCACGTTCCCGCTGTCCCGGCGGCAATAACCGTTTCCTGCGCTATTCTCGGCATCGTGCTGGTGGTAACACGCGATGGCTGGTTAAGTCTATTTATGGCTGCGGTTGTTGTCCCTAACACCACATTGCTACCGCTGCTCTGTATCGTCATGCTTCCTGCATGGCTGTTATTAGCCGGTAAGCCGATGATGATGGTGAATCGTCCGAAGCAACAGCCACCCCACGATAACATTTAGCAAAAAATGCTCTCCTTTATGATTTAAGAGTTATGGCGATGATACGGGGCTTTACCTCCCCGTAATATTGCGTTAACAGGCCGCTGACGGCTTCGATCGTGAAGGAGAATAACAATGTTCAGGTCACTGTTTCTGGCGGCCGCCCTGATGGCATTTACCCCACTTGCGGCAAACGCAGGTGAAATCACCCTACTGCCATCAATCAAATTACAAATTGGCGATCGCGATCATTACGGTAATTACTGGGACGGTGGTCACTGGCGCGACCGTGACTACTGGCATCGCAATTATGAATGGCGTAAAAACCGCTGGTGGCGTCATGATAATGGCTACCACCGTGGCTGGGATAAGCGTAAAGCCTATGAGCGTGGCTATCGTGAAGGCTGGCGCGATCGCGATGATCATCGCGGAAAGGGCCGCGGACATGGGCATCGCCATTAAACACATTCGCCACTGGAGCACAATGCCTGATGCGACGCTAGCGCGTCTTATCAGGCCTACAAACCGGCTCTTTAACGCGTAGGGCGGATAAGGCGTTTTACGCCGCATCCGCCAGTGATGCCTGGTACGACGCCAGTTGAACTATAGCCCCAGCGCCGTACCCACTAACAACCAGATATTCAGCGCCACTACCAGCACCACAATCACCCAGCCTATCTGTTTTACGCGTTTGCTGTTCACCAGATCGCCCATCAACTTACTGTCGCTGGTAAAAATCAGTAGTGGAACCAGCGCCAGAGCGATACCAAAACTTAACAGCACCTGACTCATAACCAGAATCCGTGTCGGATCTAATCCCATCAGAATGACAATAAATGACGGCAACATGGTAACGGTGCGACGCACCCACAGCGGGATATGAAAACGAATGAAGCCCTGCATCACTACCTGCCCCGCCAGTGTCCCCACAACCGTTGAGGACAGTCCCGCAGCAACCAGGCTTAAACCAAAGACCGTTGCCGCAGCATGGCTTAACAACGGTTGCAGCGTCAGATAAGCCTCATCAAGATCGGCAACGCCAGTATGACCGGAAAAGTGGAACGCCGCCGCAGCCGTCGCCATCATCGCCAGATTGACAAAACCGGCAATAGTCATAGCGATAGCCACATCCCATTTGGTGGCAGAATAACGCTGTTGACGCGAACCACCATGTAAATGCTGAGTCAGCGAAGAGTGTAAATAAATCACGTGCGGCATAATCGTCGCCCCCAACACACCTGCCGCCAGGAAGACTGCCTCCGAGGTGGGTAAACTCGGGATTACCATTCCTTTACCCAGTTGCGCCAGGTTAGGCTGGGAGAAAATCAACTCGACAATGTAAGCCGCAGCAACAAACAGCAGTAACCCGCCAATCACTTTCTCCAGCGGTTTTTGCCCTCGACGTTGCAGCATTAAAATCAGGAAAGTCGCGATCCCCGTCAGCACAGCGCCCTGCAACAGCGAAACACCCAGAATGAGTTTAAAACCGATCGCCGCACCAATAAATTCTGCCAGGTCGGTTGCCATCGCAATAATTTCTGCCTGAACCCAATAGAACCACACTACGGGACGCGGATAGTGATCGCGAATCTGCTCCGCCAGGTTTTTACCGGTGGCAATCCCCAGTTTGGCAGACAGTATCTGAATCAGCATCGCCATCAGGTTGGCCCAAACGACAACCCACAGTAGCTGATAGCCGAAGCTGGCCCCGGCCTGAATATTGGTCGCAAAGTTACCAGGATCGATATAACCAATCGCCGCAATGAAAGCAGGTCCCATTAATGCGAGCCTCATCTTGCGCGCCGCCCGTCCGCTGCTACTCTCAACGCGATAGTTAGTCATCTTGTGCCTCTAAAACATAGCCTTTGCTATGTTTCATGCTATGTCAAACGAGAATGATTATCAAATTCATTTAAGTGGATTGTGATGATTTCTTTGATAGACCAGAATTATGACGACGAAAAGATTGATGACTTGAATGTTGTGATTATGTTTAATGTTAGCACATTTACATAACTTTCAGCTTCCATACACAACATAGCAGAAATGTATTACAGCTCACTATTTTTGAAGCTTGTCACAGGACGTCATTATAGTGTGTGTCAGATCTCGTTTTCCTTAACCATGTTACATAGAATGTGCACGGAAATTTAACCTGCCTCATATTTGGAGCAAATATGGACCGCGTCCTTCATTTTGTACTGGCACTTGCCGTTGTTGCGATTCTCGCACTGCTGGTAAGCAGCGACCGCAAAAAAATTCGTATCCGTTATGTTATTCAACTGCTTGTTATCGAAGTGTTACTGGCGTGGTTCTTCCTGAACTCCGACGTTGGTTTGGGCTTCGTGAAAGGCTTCTCCGAAATGTTTGAGAAACTGCTCGGATTTGCCAACGAAGGGACTAACTTCGTCTTTGGTAGCATGAATGATCAAGGCCTGGCATTCTTCTTCCTGAAAGTGCTGTGCCCAATCGTCTTTATCTCTGCGCTGATCGGTATTCTCCAGCACATTCGCGTGTTGCCGGTGATTATCCGCGCAATTGGTTTCCTGCTCTCCAAAGTCAACGGTATGGGCAAACTGGAATCCTTCAACGCCGTCAGCTCTCTGATTCTGGGTCAGTCTGAAAACTTTATTGCCTATAAAGATATCCTCGGCAAAATCTCCCGCAATCGTATGTACACCATGGCAGCTACGGCGATGTCCACCGTGTCGATGTCCATCGTTGGTGCATACATGACGATGCTGGAGCCGAAATACGTCGTTGCGGCGCTGGTACTGAACATGTTCAGCACCTTTATCGTGCTGTCGCTGATCAACCCTTACCGTGTTGATGCCAGTGAAGAAAACATTCAGATGTCCAACCTGCACGAAGGTCAGAGCTTCTTCGAAATGCTGGGTGAATACATTCTGGCAGGTTTCAAAGTTGCCATTATCGTTGCCGCGATGCTGATCGGCTTTATCGCCCTGATCGCTGCGCTGAACGCACTGTTTGCCACTGTGACTGGCTGGTTTGGCTACAGCATCTCCTTCCAGGGCATCCTGGGCTACATCTTCTATCCGGTTGCGTGGGTGATGGGTGTTCCTTCCAGTGAAGCACTGCAGGTGGGCAGTATTATGGCGACCAAACTGGTTTCCAACGAGTTCGTTGCGATGATGGATCTGCAGAAAATCGCTTCCACGCTCTCTCCGCGTGCTGAAGGCATCATCTCCGTGTTCCTGGTTTCCTTCGCTAACTTCTCTTCTATCGGGATTATCGCCGGTGCGGTTAAAGGCCTGAATGAAGAGCAAGGTAACGTGGTTTCTCGCTTCGGTCTGAAACTGGTTTACGGCTCTACTCTGGTGAGTGTGCTGTCTGCGTCAATCGCAGCACTGGTGCTGTAAGTCCAATTCATTAATTAAAAAGCCGGGGATAATTCCCCGGCTTCAATTCCATGTAGGCCTGATAAGCGTAGCGCATCAGGCATTTTTCTGTTTGTCATCAGCCACAAAAGCCGGGGATAATTCCCTGCTTTTTTTACGCCTGTTAATCAGCTAATGGCTGAGGGCGACCAATCAAATACCCTTGCAGATATTGCACCCCGAGCTTATGCAATAGCGCCTGCTGCTGTGGCGTCTCGACAAACTCCGCGACCACACTCAATGACTTCGCTTTCGCCAGATCGGTAATTGATCTCACAATCATCGCATCCAGCGTGTTCGTGACGATATCTTTCACAAAGACGCCATCAATTTTGATGATATCAGCCTGCAAACGCTTTAGCCGTTCGTAGTTGGCATAGCCGGTGCCAAAATCATCAATCGCAATCCGGAAACCAAACTTATGCAGCTGCTCGATGTTGTACATACTGCTTTCTGCGTTAGAAAACGCCTGTTCCTCGGTGATCTCAAGAATGACCGCCTGCGGGGAGATGTGATAACGCTTAAACAGACGAATAATCCGCCCGGCAATATTTTTTTGCAGCAGCGTGAGCGGCATTAAATTGACTGAAAAGCGCGGACCTTTCTTGTCGCAAGGGTGTGTTGCCAGCCACTTCAACAGGGATTCCAGCACTTGCAAATCAAAACGCGCGCTAAGGTTAAACTGAGCAATAAGGGGCAGAAACTTATCCGGGGTCATAATGCCGCCGTCATATTTCAGTCGCGCGAGGATCTCATCATAACCTTCACCCTCTTTGTTGCGAATTGGCTGGGCGTAGAGCAGCAAATCCCCCTGATCTAACGCCGTGCGAATGGTATTCAGCAATAGCACCTGTTTAGTGGTCTGCCCGGAAACCATCTCCTCTCTGCTATCCAGCGCCAGCACATGATGATGTGCGCAGGATTGCTCCGCCAGCCAGCTTAACTGCCCCAACAAGGGTTGCAGGGTTTCCTGATTTCCATCAAAACGCCCCCAGGCAGCACCATAGCCCATATCCAGCCCGGTATTGTTCCAGTGAATTTGCCGACTATTCAGGATGTTAACCATATGCTGGAGTCGCCCTTCCGTTTCCGGCCCGCTCAGTACTAATAGCAGTTCACTCCCCGGCAATTGATACAACTTTTCGTTTTCCTGCATCAGCGGCATTAACGTACGGTAAATTGAGCGGATACAGTGAACGCGCATCATTAACCCGTAATGACGACTCATAAACTCAAGGTTATCAATACGCAGGCAGCAAAAACTCTTGCCAGCCTCTTGCTCTGGTGCTTGTTCCAACGCGCGAAAGTTGGGTAAGAGCGTTAACGGATCGGTCAGCGCCTGCAAATGCCAGCGTCGGTTAAGCCATTCACTACGATGATAAATGCGCACCATATAGAGCAGGCAAACACTAAAGGAAATCAGCACCGCGAGAATAAATGCCAGCGAATATTCGGTTTGTACCCCTTGCAAAAAGTTCTGGTTGTAATTCAGAAGGCAAAGCGTTGAAACAGCCCAGGTGAGATTTAAAAACGGATAGCGAAGCTTACCGACCCCGAGGGTAAAGATGATAAAGAAAACAGGTACCAGGTAACCGGCAATGAAGTCATTTTCATACGGTGTACACATCAGAAGTAGCAGCACGCTAAGAGCTGCCAGCCAGCTTAAGGTAAATACGCGTTTCTCTTTGCTCAACGACGGAGCGATATCCCTGCGCCACAGGATCTGCGCAAAGTGGGGACTTACAATCATGCGGGTGAGATAGTAAAACAGCATGTTGTAAATCAGCACTGCGGTGAAAAGGCTTAGCAAATCAACGACCGTGAAAATGGCATCCGCATCGCCGAAAAAGGTAGATATCTTTAGCGGAAAATCAAAGAAATTCCCCACAAGATACATGCTGCATTTGATGCCAATCGGTGCCACCAAACCAAGCCAGAAGAGACGTTGCCAGACGTATCGGCTGGTCAAACCATAACGCCAACGCGTTCCCAATTGCCAGCGTAATATTGCACAGGCACACAGGACTGCAAACGTCTGGCTGCCGAGCATGACGGAGTTCTGTAAAAAAGAGAGATGAAAATTCCACAGATTGGTGCAAAACATCCCGCCTAAAACAGGAACGACACCGCGCCAGCCAAAGATAAACAAGATTGCCAGCATTACGCACAGTGGCATCCACGCCAAAAAGATATAACTGGAATGGATAACGGCAAGTGGCGAAATAAAACGGGATAGCTGAATAAGTACCACGGTGAGCGTAAACGCTAGTGTGAATATCTTGATATTTTTTATCAGGTTATGCTCCACAAACATGAGTACACTACTCTCACTGATCGGGGTTTTCAGGCACACAAATAATAAGTTTATTCGCATCGCGAAGCAAACAGGGGCCAGCCTGTTGCTGTTTTTTCAGTCAGTGATGCATTCACCACACGGCACTGCCAGGATGTAGACTGTATTACAAAAGCGGCAAAAGGCAGAGACAAAAAACCCCCGCTTTACAGCGAGGGTTTGAAATTTGGTGGAGCTAAGCGGGATCGAACCGCTGACCTCTTGCATGCCATGCAAGCGCTCTCCCAGCTGAGCTATAGCCCCACGAGTCGTTTACGTACCAAATTTGCTGGGTGCAAAATTTGGTGGAGCTAAGCGGGATCGAACCGCTGACCTCTTGCATGCCATGCAAGCGCTCTCCCAGCTGAGCTATAGCCCCATCACGTAAAGCTTGTCGAGTTGACGGGCGGCATCATATGAATTCCGCCCGAATGTGTCAACGGCAAATTGCAGCGTGTAGTTTCAATCGCTGAAAAATCAGGCAAATGAACAATTTTGGAAAACCGCTCGCATTCAGTAGTTATTCATGTCACGGTTTCCTGTAAAGTGGTGTTATAAAATGAACCGCTAATAGACCTACATACATTCAGGGAATTGTTATGTTCAAGGAGAGGATGACGCCAGATGAACTTGCCAGACTGACCGGTTATAGCCGTCAGACCATTAATAAATGGGTACGCAAGGAAGGCTGGACGACGTCACCAAAACCAGGCGTCCAGGGTGGCAAAGCCAGACTGGTTCACGTCAATGAACAGGTTCGTGAATATATTCGCAATGCTGAACGTCCGGAAGGTCAGGGAGAAGCACCTGCCCTGTCTGGTGATACGCCGCTTGAAGTGTTACTGGTGACACTGGCGAAAGAGATGACGCCAGTTGAACAAAAACAGTTTACATCCTTGCTTCTGCGGGAAGGGATTATCGGGTTATTACAACGCTTAGGGATTCGCGATAGCAAATAATATGAAAAGATTACGCAATAAAATGACCACCGAAGAACTGGCGGAATGCCTCGGTGTGGCTAAACAAACTGTTAACCGTTGGATCAGAGAGAAAGGCTGGAAAACGGAAAAATTTCCCGGCGTGAAAGGCGGTCGCGCCAGACTTATTCTGGTCGATACGCAAGTTTGCGAGTTTATTCAGAACACGCCAGCCTTCCATAACACACCGATGCTTCTGGAAGCCGAAGAACCCCTTGCCGAATACGCACCGGGTATTCGCACTCCTGCTTATCGGCAAATCATCAGCGCAATAGACAACATGACTCACAGTGAGCAAGAAAAAGTTGCGCAATTTTTGTCACGTGAAGGAATTCGTCATTTCCTTGCTCGTCTCGACATAGATGAATCAGAATAAATAAAAAACGGCAGGGGTATCTCTCCTGCCGTTTATCTTTTATGCGCTAATTACTGCTGATTTTCGCGTTCCGCAATAAAAGCCAGCGCTTTGTTGATACGCTCGATACTGCGGGTCTTACCGATTGCGTGAACGGTAACATCCAGCGCCGGAGACTGCCCCGCACCGGTTACGGCGACACGCAGCGGCATACCAACTTTACCCATACCCACTTCCAGCTCATCCGCCGTCGCCTGAATAGCGTGATGAACGTTTTCAGCGGTCCAGTCAGTAATCGCGGCCAGTTTGTCACGAACCACTTCCAGCGGCTGACGCGCTACCGGACGCAGATGTTTTTTCGCGGCGTCGGCATCGAACTCAGCAAAATCTTCGTAGAAATAACGGCAGCTCTGAGCCATCTCTTTCAGCGTCTTGCAGCGTTCACCCAGCAGTTTTACCAGATCAGCCAGTTGCGGGCCGTTACGGGTATCGATATTTTCCTGCTCAATGTGCCATTGTAAGTGAGTAGCAACATACTCCGGCGGCAGCGCGTTAATGTAGTGATGGTTCAGCCACAGCAGCTTGTCGGTGTTGAACGCACTGGCAGATTTGCTGACGGCATTCAGAGTGAAGTATTTAATCATCTCTTCACGAGTGAAGATTTCCTGATCGCCGTGGGACCAGCCCAGACGCACCAGATAGTTCAGCAGTGCTTCAGGCAGATAACCTTCATCACGATACTGCATTACGCTGACCGCCCCGTGACGTTTGGACAGTTTTTTACCGTCATCGCCGTTGATCATAGAAACGTGCGCGTAAACCGGTACCGGCGCTTTCAGAGCCTTAAGAATGTTAATCTGGCGCGGTGTGTTGTTGATATGGTCTTCGCCACGGATAACGTGGGTGATTTCCATATCCCAGTCATCGACAACCACACAGAAGTTATAGGTTGGGGAACCATCGGTACGGCGGATAATCAGATCATCCAGCTCCTGGTTGCTGAACTCGATCGGACCACGGATCTGATCGTCAAAAACAACAGAACCTTCCTGCGGGTTAGCAAAACGTACGACACACGGCTCATCATCAGCGTGATGCTCATGACTGTGGCGGCAGCGACCGTCATAACGTGGTTTCTCACCTTTTGCCATTTGCTCTTCACGCAGCGCTTCCAGGCGCTCTTTAGAGCAATAGCATTTATAAGCTGTGCCCTCTTCCAGCATCTGATCGATCACCGCGTTGTAGCGATCAAAACGTTTGGTCTGGAAGTACGGACCTTCATCCCACTCCAGGCTCAGCCAGTTCATACCATCCATAATGGCTTCGATAGCTTCCGGCGTGGAACGCTCAAGATCGGTGTCTTCAATACGCAGCACGAACTCACCGCCGTGGTTACGTGCAAAAAGCCAGGAGTAAAGAGCAGTACGCGCGCCGCCAACGTGCAGATAGCCTGTTGGGCTTGGCGCGAAGCGAGTTTTGATTTTCATGAAATGGCCTTACGTTTAGAAAGATGCCGACAACCGGCAAATCCTGGAAAAATTGAGTGGGCGATATTCTATCACTCCCGCCTGATTCCTCAATGTAGTTCGGGTTGCTACATGATGCATTATTGTTTTCGTTGAGAAATTGCGCAACACGGTCTGTTTTGCGATCATCTTGCTTAAATTTACGACGAACGAACAATTTCTTTAGAAAATGCGTTGACTCATTTTGAACTCTCCCTATAATGCGACTCCACACAGCGGGGGTGATTAGCTCAGCTGGGAGAGCACCTCCCTTACAAGGAGGGGGTCGGCGGTTCGAACCCGTCATCACCCACCAACTACTTATGTAGTCTCCGCCGTGTAGCAAGAAATTGAGAAGTGGGTGATTAGCTCAGCTGGGAGAGCACCTCCCTTACAAGGAGGGGGTCGGCGGTTCGATCCCGTCATCACCCACCACTTTCTCGCCAGCTAGATTTCTTGTAAAAATGTGAAGTACCGAAGTGGGTGATTAGCTCAGCTGGGAGAGCACCTCCCTTACAAGGAGGGGGTCGGCGGTTCGATCCCGTCATCACCCACCACTTCGGGTCGTTAGCTCAGTTGGTAGAGCAGTTGACTTTTAATCAATTGGTCGCAGGTTCGAATCCTGCACGACCCACCAATGTAAAAAAGCGCCCTAAAGGCGCTTTTTTGCTATCTGCGATACTCAAAGATTCGAACCTGCAGCAGGTTCGAGTTGAGCGCAGCGAAACAACGGAGCCGCTCGCGGCGACGGCCCGAAGGGCGAGCGAAGCGAGTCATCCTGCACGACCCACCAATGTAAAAAAGCGCCCTAAAGGCGCTTTTTTGCTATCTGCAATTTGCGAAATTGCCTGATGCGCTTCGTTTATCAGACCAACTATGTCCGGCAGTTCCCGTGCCTCTCATCTACTGCGCCAACGCCGCCAGCAGTTTAACCAGCGCGGGCGTCACCTGCTGCGTTTCATAAACAATATATAAGTCTGCCGGGATGCGTTCTTTGAGCGGACGGAATATGACACCGGGCCAGTTCATCTGCGCGTAGCTGTCCGCTATCAATGTGATACCAATACCCATACTGACCATGGCGAGTACCGTTTGCGGTTCATTAACTTCGCGAATAACAACCGGTGAAAATCCCACCTGCTGGCAAACTCGCTGCAAAAAATCCCAGTCAGTGTACACGGGCGGCATTGTAACGAAATACTCGTCACGTAGCGCTTCCAGCGGGACGGTGGAAAATGATGAGAGATGATGCTCTTCAGGCATCGCCACCAGAAACGCCGATTCATGCAACCGTAAGCTGGTAAAACCAGTCGGTGGTTCTGTCGCCATTCGCCAGATCCCGGCATCAAGTTCGCGGCGTTCCAGCAAGGCCATTTGCATCGCGGGCATCTTTTCGCGAAACAGAACTTCAACGTTAGGATTTTCTCTAAGGAATCGCCGCATAACCGGGCGCATCCGTCCCCACATTGCCGTTCCCACAACCCCGAGTTCAATCCGCCCTGCTTCTCCCCGACCTATTTGTTCAACCCGAGCCAATATATTATTTGCATTCACCAGCAATCGACGCGATTCTTCCATCAAGATTTTGCCCGCGTGTGTCAGTACGACGCTGCGCGAATGGCGAATAAAAAGCTGCGTGCCGAGTTGATTTTCCAGCTCTTTAATATGAATACTGAGCGGAGGCTGAGACATATTTAAACGCGCTGCTGCGCGACCAAAATGCAACTCTTCCGCTACGGCAAGAAAATAACGGAGCAACTTAAGATCTGTTCTATATACGCGTTCCATAATTAAGTGCTCCATATAAAAAATACATCGTATTAAATTATCATGGCATAAAGTATTTCACCACCAGATATCCGACATACATAAACACGATGGATAATATACCCGGCAATACATTTGGAACAGGAATAGGTAATCGCACGATTGTAAACAAAGCACCAATGCCAAAACCAACGCCAGAAGAAAATAAAATATCTTTCACTAATTAACCTTTATCATAAAAGCAGCCCCAAGGAACAGAGCTGCGAATCCTTTTAATGTGTAACTGAACGATGCGTTATCTTTTCAGGGTCATGGTTATATTTAAACCCAAAGAAAAATATCACTGCGAGGAAAAGAGCATACCCTGCAAACATCAGCCAAATGGTATGCCAATCTTTTACGCCATCCGCCGAGAAGTAATCCACTGCCATACCGCTCAGAATCGAGCCAACCCATGCGCCGACGCCATTTACCATCGTCATAAAAAGGCCCTGGGCGCTGGCACGAATGCTGGAATCAACTTCCTGTTCGACAAAGACCGAACCAGAAATATTGAAGAAATCGAATGCACAACCGTAAACAATCATCGACAGCAGCAGCAAAATAAACCCGGTTGGTGATGGGTCGCCATAGGCAAAGAAGCCAAAGCGCAGCGTCCACGCCACCATACTCATCAGCATGACGGTTTTAATACCGAAACGCTTCAAAAAGAACGGTATCGTCAGAATGAAACCGACTTCAGCCATCTGTGAAACTGACAGTAAAATGGACGGGTATTTCACCACGAAGCTATCAGCAAACTCAGGATTACGGGCGAAATCATGCAGGAACGGGTTGCCAAAAACGTTGGTAATTTGCAGCACCGCGCCCAGCATCATGGCGAAGAGGAAAAAGATAGCCATGCGTGGATTTTTAAACAGCACGAAGGCATCCAGACCCAGCTTGCTGGCAAGCGATGTAGTCGCTTTTTTCTCCGCAACCGGAATCTTCGGCAAAGTCAGCGCATAAGCCGACAGCAGCAATGACGCACCGGACGCGATATACAGCTGCAGACTACTCAATTCCAGATGCAGCAGGCTTACTGCCCACATGGCGACAATGAACCCCACCGTACCAAAAACGCGAATGGGCGGGAAAGCGGTCACCGGGTCAAGCCCTGCCTGGGCAAGACAGGAATAAGAGACGCTGTTCGATAACGCAATAGTCGGCATAAACGCCATCGCATTGACTAACATCACCCAAAACATCATATCCGGATCAGTTACGGATGCCGCATAAAAAAGTACGCCCGCACACACCAGGTGACACAGCATGTATGCACGTTCTGCACGCAGCCATTTGTCTGCGATGATCCCCATTATACCAGGCATAATAATCGCGGCGATCCCTTTGGAACTGTAAACCATGCCAACATTAGCGCCGGTGAAATGAAGGGTATTAATCATGTAAGAACCGAGGGTAACCAGCCAGCTCCCCCAGATAAAATATTGCAAAAAGGACATTACCTTTAAGCGCAAAGCGATGCTCATAATCGTTTCCTTGTCGCATCATATGGCCTCACTCAGTGAGGCCGTTTATTGTTGTTTTACTCAGGCAATTTTGCGCAGAAAGCCGCAAATAAGATTAATAAAGTTTTGCTTTGAGAGTTCCGCTGCTGCCAGCGTTTGGGCATGAGAAAGCTTCACGTCACTCAGACCTTCCGCCATGTTGGTAATCGCAGAGACCGCAACGACTTTAAGTTCGCAATGGCGAGCTGAAATAACCTCAGGCACCACAGACATACCAACAACATCCCCACCAATAATTTGCATCATGCGAATTTCCGCCGCAGTCTCGAAATTCGGCCCCGGATACGAGACGAACACGCCCTCCGTCAGAGGGAACCCCTCTTCTTTCGCCACTTTTTGTAACAGTGCGCGGTATTCCGCATCGTAGGCATTCGCCAGCGAGAAGAAGCGCTCACCAAAACGTTCATCATTAAGACCCACCATCGGCGTTCCCGGCATGGTGTTGATGTGATCTTTCAATGCGACCAGACTGCCGGCCCCCACTTCAGGACGCAGTGAGCCAGCCGCATTGGTGCAGAACAGCAACTCGCAGCCCAGCAACTTAAAGGTACGGATTGCATCCGTCATGATGGTCATCCCACGACCTTCGTAGAAATGTCCGCGACCTTTCATGCACGCCACTGGCACCCCCTGGAGATAACCCAGCACCAGCTCACCCGCATGACCGTGTACGGTACTTACCGGGAACCCAGGCAGCTTTTCGTAGGAAATTGCGACCGCGTTCTCAATCTGATCGGCCAGCGCGCCCAGCCCGGAACCTAAAATAAAGGCCACTCGTGGCGTGAAATCAGGTTTATAAGTCTTGATAATATCTACGCAATACAGTGGGTTATGAGAAAACTGAGCCTGATACATATATATCCTTTTTTTGTAGGGTGGAATCTAACGCCTTTTTATAACGAGATTGCCCTACCTCATACCAATACACTTTTTTCATGTATCCGATAGTTATTCGATATCGATATATTTATATTTTTTCACTATTAATAGGCTGAAAAAACTGTATTGGTACTCTCCTTTCCCTTGCATTAACAATATGCCGCTTTTAATCAACCTTTTTATTAAGCAATCAACTAATAACGATCGGCATAGGGAATTATGCTATGAAAAAACATCTTTTTACTCTGACACTCTCTTCTGTATTGGCGATACCAGCAGTATCCCATGCAGAATTTAAAGGCGGTTTTGCTGATATAGGTATTCATTATCTTGACTGGACTAGCAGAACCACTGAGAAATCGTCGACCAAATCACACAAAGATGATTTTGGATATCTGGAACTGGAAGGCGGCGCTAACTTTAGTTGGGGAGAAATGTACGGGTTCTTCGACTGGGAAAACTTTTATAATGATCGTCATGATAAACAGGGTAGCGAGCAGCGTTATACATTTAAAAATACCAACCGTATTTACCTGGGTGACACCGGATTTAATCTCTACTTGCATGCGTATGGCACCTACGGTTCTGCGAATCGTGTGAATTTCCATGACGATATGTTCCTTTACGGGATCGGCTACAATTTCACCGGCAGCGGTTGGTGGTTCAAACCGTTCTTTGCAAAACGCTATACAGACCAAACCTATTATACCGGCGATAACGGTTATGTCGCCGGTTGGGTTGCAGGTTACAGCTTTATGCTGGGCAGTGAGAAATTCACCCTCACCAACTGGAACGAGTACGAGTTTGATCGTGATGCCACCTACGCGGCAGGTAATGGCGGCAAAGAAGGTCTGAATGGTGCCGTCGCACTTTGGTGGAATGCAACTTCACACATCACCACAGGGATTCAGTATCGTTATGCGGATGACAAACTGGGCGAAGATTTTTACCAGGATGCGATAATCTACTCCATCAAATTTAATTTTTGATTGATTACTGCCGGAGCTCCCGGCAGTATGAATTCACTCTATATCTGATACAACGGATCCCCTTCCCGCCCAGCCATTAGCGCATTGCCCTGGTCTCGTACTACGTCCCATAACGCTTCAGCGGCGGTGGAAAGTGAACGGTTCTTCCTGCGCACCAGCATCAACTGGCGTTCAACCACCGGCGTAATGCGCTTTACCACCAGCGGGCTACCTTCAGGCAATGGTAGCGCCAGTGCGGGAAGAATACTGATGCCGATGCCTGCGGCTACCATCGGGAACAGCGTCGCCGGATGACCAATCTCCTGCACAATATTCGCCTGAATACCATTGCGCGCCAGCGCTGCGTCAATCAGCGGTCGGCTGCCTGACGCGTAATCCTGCAACACCAATTTCGCTCCCTGTAATGCTTGCCAGGGTACATAATCTTCCACGGCCAAAGCGCTATCGCGATGGCAAAGCAGAAAGAAAGGCTCGGAAAGAATCGCTTCACATTGCAGATCGCCCACTGGGCCTGGATCGATGACGATGCCAAAATCGACATCTCCCTGGCGAATACTTTCCATCACCCACTGCTGCGGACGATCGTGCAGGACAAACTGAATATCTGGATAGCGGCGATGGCTTTCAGCAATGCATTGCGGAATAAGATGCGCGGAAATGGTCTGGCTGGCAGCGACCCGAACTTTTCCGCTCAGTTGTTGCCCCATACGCCCGGTATCGCGCAACGTGCTGTTAAGTTCATCCAGCAGTCGCTCAAGACGCAAAGCCAACTGCTGCCCTGCATCTGTAAGCACCACTTCACGCGTGGTTCTGTCCAGCAGGCGAACACCAGTATGATTTTCCAGCTCCTTCACACTGTGACTCACTGCCGACTGGCTCAGGCCGATACGCTCTCCTGCACGACTAAAACTTTTCTCCTGCGCTACTGTGACGAAAACCTTTAATTGCTTTAAAGAATAATTCATCTGTTTTCTTCATGAATGGATGCAATAAATCAATTTTATTTCTCAAACTGGAAGAAGCACAATAGAACCATCGATCATCTGGAGTCTTTATGAAACTTTTTCGTATCCTCGATCCTTTCACCTTAACCCTGATCACGGTGGTGTTGCTGGCCTCTTTCTTTCCGGCCAGGGGCGATTTCGTTCCCTTCTTTGAAAATCTGACTACCGCAGCTATTGCTCTGCTGTTCTTTATGCACGGCGCGAAGTTGTCGCGTGAGGCGATTATTGCTGGCGGTGGTCACTGGCGACTGCATTTGTGGGTAATGTGCAGCACCTTCGTGCTGTTTCCAATTCTGGGCGTGCTGTTTGCCTGGTGGAAACCGGTAAATGTCGACCCGATGCTCTACTCCGGTTTTCTCTACTTGTGCATTCTCCCTGCGACCGTGCAGTCTGCAATCGCCTTCACGTCAATGGCGGGCGGTAACGTCGCGGCGGCGGTTTGTTCTGCGTCGGCATCCAGCCTACTGGGGATTTTCCTTTCACCGTTGCTGGTTGGCCTGGTGATGAATGTTCACGGTGCAGGGGGCAGCCTTGAGCAGGTAGGTAAGATAATGCTGCAACTGCTGCTGCCATTTGTGTTGGGGCATCTTTCCCGGCCGTGGATTGGTGACTGGGTGTCGCGTAATAAAAAATGGATTGCGAAAACTGACCAGACGTCCATTCTGTTGGTGGTTTATACGGCATTCAGCGAAGCCGTCGTTAACGGTATCTGGCACAAAGTTGGCTGGGGATCATTGCTGTTTATCGTGGTGGTCAGTTGCGTTCTTCTGGCTATCGTGATTGTAGTTAACGTCTTTATGGCACGCCGACTGGGCTTCAATAAGGCAGATGAAATTACTATCGTCTTTTGTGGTTCGAAAAAGAGTCTGGCAAATGGCATCCCGATGGCAAACATTCTGTTCCCCACATCGGTGATCGGTATGATGGTGCTGCCTCTGATGATTTTCCATCAGATCCAATTGATGGTCTGTGCGGTGCTGGCGCGTCGATACAAACGCCAGACCGAACAGTTACAGGCGCAGCAGGAAAGCAGCGCCGATAAAGCTTAAAGTGGGCGTTTCAGGGGCTGGACCAGTTGCGTCAGCCCCTCGGTTTTAATCAGCAGCGTGATTTGCATTAGCTCACCGAGCTTCCCTGCCGGGAACTCATCTTTGCGGGCAAACCACAGAAGATACTCCTCCGGCAGGTCGATTAAGCGACGCCCTTTGTACTTGCCAAACGGCATTATCGTATTGGCTATTTCAATCAGCTGCTCTTTTTCCATCTCAGCTACCCAGCAAACGCAGCATTTCCGTTTCGTCGATGACTTCAATGCCCAGTTCCTGCGCCTTCGCCAGTTTAGATCCTGCAGCTTCACCCGCTATCACCAAATCGGTTTTCTTCGACACGCTGCCCGCGACTTTCGCCCCCAGTTCGACCAGTCGAGCTTTAGCGTCATCACGCGACATCTGGCTTAAGCTGCCCGTAAGCACCACGGTTTTACCAGCAAACGGACTGTCAATCTCTTCCGCATTGATAACGATCGGCTCAGGCCAGTGAACACCTTCCGCCAACAGCTCGCTGATGACATTGCGGTTGCTTTCTTCGGCAAAGAAGTTGTGAACGTGGGAGGCAACGACAATGCCAACATCAGGCACCTTTTGCAGCTCTTCAATCGACGCGGCTTCCAGCGCTTCCAGCGTGCCGAAATATGCCGCCAGACCTGCTGCGGTAGCCTCGCCAACTTCACGGATACCAAGTGCATAGAGGAAGCGAGCAAAGGTGGTTTCTTTCGCTTTTTCCAGCGCGTTAACCACGTTTTGTGCCGATTTCGGCCCCATGCGCTCCAGTCCGGTCAGTTTGCCTGCGGTGAGTTTGAACAGATCCGCCGGGGTATGGACATATTCTTTTTCAACCAGTTGATCGATGATTTTGTCGCCCATACCGTCAACGTCCATCGCACGGCGGGAAACAAAGTGTTTCAGCGACTCTTTACGCTGAGCACCGCAAATCAGGCCACCGGTACAGCGGGCAACCGCTTCACCTTCCACACGCTCGACGTCAGAACCACATACCGGACAATGCGTCGGGAATACAACCTCACGGGTATCTTCAGGGCGTTCAGAAAGCACGACGTTCACCACCTGCGGGATCACGTCGCCTGCGCGGCGAATCACCACTTTATCGCCAATGCGTAAACCAAGACGTTCGATTTCGTCAGCATTATGCAGTGTGGCGTTACTCACCAGCACACCAGCAACATGGACTGGTTCAAGACGCGCAACAGGCGTAATCGCGCCAGTACGCCCAACCTGAAACTCGACGTCACGCACAAAGGTCATCTGTTCCTGCGCCGGGAATTTAAACGCTACCGCCCAGCGCGGGGCACGCGCGACAAAGCCAAGCTGCTCCTGCTGTGCCAGTGAGTTGACCTTAATCACCACGCCGTCAATATCAAAGCCCAGCGTCGGGCGGTCTTCTTCCACTTTGTGGTAGAACGCCAGCACTTCTTCCGCCGATTCACAAAGCGTTACTCGATCGCTGACCGGCAAACCCCACTTTTTAAATTGCAGTAAACGGCCAAGATGAGTATCCGGCAGCTCGCCACCTTCCAGAACACCGACGCCATAGCAGAAAAAAGTGAGCGGTCGCTTCGCTGTAATACGCGGATCAAGCTGACGCAGTGAACCTGCAGCCGCATTACGCGGGTTAGCAAACACTTTCCCGCCTGTGCGTCGCGCATCTTCGTTGATCTTTTCGAAGCCGGCCTGCGGCAGGAACACTTCACCACGAACTTCCAGACGCGCCGGGATATTCTCGCCGTGAAGCTTCAGCGGAATGGCGCGAATAGTACGCACGTTTGATGTAATGTCTTCGCCAGTAGTGCCATCGCCACGGGTCGCTGCACTGACTAAAACGCCATTTTCATACAGAATGCTGACGGCAAGACCATCCAGTTTCAGCTCACAGCACCAAGTCACTTTTTCGTTGCTTTTCAGACGGTCCTGTACGCGTTTGTTGAAAGCAAGAAAGCTTTCTTCATCAAAGACGTTATCCAGCGACAACATGGGCACTTCATGGCGGATCTGGCTGAAAGCCGCCAGCGGCGCAGCACCTACACGTTGGGTAGGTGAATCAGGTGTAATCAGCTCTGGATGTTTGGCTTCCAGCTCGCGCAGTTCGCGCATCAGCCTGTCATATTCAGCGTCGGGAATTTCCGGCGCATCCATCACATGATAAAGATATTCATGATGGCGAAGCGTCGTTCGCAGTTCTGTCAGTTGTTGTTCGATTGATTCCATATCGCACCATCAATGCTAAAAACCCCCGACAAGCGGGGGTTCGAAGAGGAGTTAATTTGCCTTAAGTGTATCAGGCGTTGGCGTCTTTGACTTCGCGGATGATGTCCTGGTACTCGCGCAATTTCTGCGGAGTCATCATACGGCGCTGATCGTCAAGCACTACACCGCCCACTTCATCGGCAATATGCTGCGCAGATTGCAGCATCAGCTTAAAGTTCTGCAGCTCGTCACCGTAAGACGGTACCTGCATAAAGATAGTGACACCCGGAGTAGTGAAATCCTTCATTTCAGGATCGAAGGTTCCCGGTTTCACCATATTCGCCAGGCTGAATAACGCCGGGCCGCTGCCATCCGGGCTAAGATGACGATGGTAAATGTTCATATCGCCAAAAATGAAGCCCGCTTGTTGAATGCTGTTAAGAAGCAGTTCACCGTTTAACTCGCTACCGTGATGCGCCGCGACGTTCATGATAATCACCGCTTCTTTGCGCTTCGGTTTATCCATAACTGGAGCCGGTTCCGCTACAGGCTCAGGCTGTGGTGCCGCTACAGGTTCTGCAGGCTGGAAAGCCTGTTGTGCCGGTTGCGGTGCTGAATGCACTGGCTGCGGCGCTGACGCGACCTGTGGCGAAACTGGCTGCTGCAACGGCTGTTCAGGCTGAGGCTGATAGGCAGGCTGCTGCACGGGTTGCTGCACCGGCTGCGTTGGACGCGGAGCATGTTGCGGCGGTACCTGCGCTTCAGGCGGCTGCTGGACCGGTTGACGCGGCTGCGCAGACGCATAAGGCGGTTGGTACTGGTGTTGCGGCGACGGACGAGCAGCCTCATGCTCCTGGGCGTTAGCCGGAGCATGATTTACGCGGTGAACACGAACCTCACCAACGCCCTCATCATCTTCGACATCCTCGTCATAAGAATCGTCGTCACGTTTTGACTTCATTCGTTTTAATGGCCGATCGCGGAACATAGAAGATCGTTCTTTACGGCTGGTCCAGAAACCATGTACCAGTAAAGCGATTATGGCGATCGCGCCAACAATGATTAATATCAGACGCAAATCCTGCATCATTATATTCTCTGTTGTTCTAACACCTTGCCACCACGGCAAACATTTACTCACTAAGAGTATTTGCCGATTACCTCAAGTGCAAGTGCACTATTAACTTTCACAGCACAAAGATAGATGAAATCGTGCTTTTTGCTGTTTTTTCGAACATATCCTAACTGTCCATTGCGCAATTACCCGGTAAAATACGCAGAATTTTCCTGGGATTGGTCAAAAGGAGCTCATCCTGATTATGGTTTCATCATTCACATCTGCCCCACGCAGCGGTTTTTACTATTTTGCGCAAGGCTGGAAGCTCGTCTCGCAACCTGGGATTCGGCGTTTTGTTATTTTACCGCTGTTGGTCAATATTTTGTTGATGGGGGGCGCATTCTGGTGGCTCTTTACGCAACTCGATGTCTGGATCCCGACTCTCATGAGTTACGTTCCGGACTGGTTACAATGGCTGAGCTATCTGTTGTGGCCCCTGGCTGTCATCTCTGTGCTGTTAGTGTTTGGCTATTTCTTCTCAACGATTGCTAACTGGATTGCTGCTCCGTTCAACGGTTTATTGGCTGAACAACTGGAAGCAAGACTGACTGGCGCTACACCGCCAGATACCGGAATTTTCGGTATCATGAAAGATGTGCCGCGAATCATGAAACGCGAATGGCAAAAATTTGCCTGGTATCTGCCGCGCGCAATTGTATTGCTAATTCTTTACTTCATCCCTGGCATTGGGCAAACCGTCGCACCGGTACTGTGGTTCCTGTTTAGCGCCTGGATGTTAGCCATCCAGTATTGCGATTACCCCTTCGATAACCACAAAGTGCCGTTTAAAGAGATGCGCACCGCCCTGCGCACACGCAAAATCACCAATATGCAGTTTGGTGCTTTAACCAGCCTGTTTACGATGATCCCGCTGCTTAATCTGTTCATTATGCCCGTTGCCGTTTGTGGCGCGACGGCGATGTGGGTCGATTGCTATCGCGATAAACACGCGATGTGGCGGTAACAATCTACCGGTTATTTTGTAAACCGTTTGTGTGAAACAGGGGTGGCTTATGCCACCCCTTATTCCATCTTGCATGTCATTATTTCCCTTCTGTATATAGATATGCTAAATCCTTACTTCCGCATATTCTCTGAGCGGGTATGCTACCTGTTGTATCCCAATTTCATACAGTTAAGGACAGGCCATGAGTAAGATTTTTGAAGATAACTCGCTGACTATCGGTCACACGCCGCTGGTTCGCCTGAATCGCATCGGTAACGGACGCATTCTGGCGAAGGTGGAATCCCGTAACCCCAGCTTCAGCGTTAAGTGCCGTATCGGTGCCAACATGATTTGGGATGCCGAAAAGCGCGGCGTGCTGAAACCAGGCGTTGAACTGGTTGAACCAACCAGCGGTAATACAGGGATTGCACTGGCCTATGTGGCTGCCGCTCGCGGTTACAAACTCACCCTGACCATGCCAGAAACCATGAGTATTGAACGCCGCAAGCTGCTGAAAGCGTTAGGTGCAAACCTGGTGCTGACCGAAGGTGCTAAAGGCATGAAAGGCGCAATCCAAAAAGCAGAAGAAATTGTCGCCAGCAATCCAGAGAAATACCTACTGCTGCAACAATTCAGCAATCCGGCAAACCCTGAAATTCACGAAAAAACCACCGGTCCGGAGATCTGGGAAGATACCGACGGTCAGGTTGATGTATTTATTGCTGGTGTTGGGACTGGCGGTACGCTGACCGGCGTCAGCCGCTACATTAAAGGCACCAAAGGCAAGACCGATCTCATCTCTGTCGCCGTGGAGCCAACCGATTCTCCGGTTATCGCCCAGGCGCTGGCAGGTGAAGAGATTAAACCTGGCCCGCATAAAATTCAGGGGATTGGTGCTGGTTTTATCCCGGCTAACCTTGATCTCAAACTGGTCGATAAAGTCATTGGCATCACCAATGAAGAAGCTATTTCTACCGCGCGTCGTCTGATGGAAGAGGAAGGTATTCTTGCAGGTATCTCTTCTGGAGCGGCTGTTGCTGCAGCGTTGAAACTACAAGAAGATGAAAGCTTTACCAACAAGAATATTGTGGTTATTCTACCGTCATCGGGTGAGCGTTATTTAAGCACCGCATTGTTTGCCGATCTCTTCACTGAGAAAGAATTGCAACAGTAATGCCAGCTTGTTAAAAATGCGTAAAAAAGCACCTTTTCAGGTGCTTTTTTGTGGCCTGCTTCAAACTTTCGCCCCTCCTGGCATTGATTCAGCCTGTCGGAACTGGTATTTAACCAGACTAATTATTTTGATGCGCGAAATTAATCGTTACAGGAAAAGCCATAGCTGAATCGATTTTATGATTTGGTTCAATTCTTCCTTTAGCGGCATAATGTTTAATGACGTACGAAACGTCAGCGGTCAACACCCGCCAGCAAAGGACTGTATTGCGCTCTTCGTGCGTCGCGTCTGTTAAAAACTGGCGCTAACAATACAGGCTAAAGTCGAACCGCCAGGCTAGACTTTAGTTCCACAACACTAAACCTATAAGTTGGGGAAATACAATGTTCCAGCAAGAAGTTACCATTACCGCTCCGAACGGTCTGCACACCCGCCCTGCTGCCCAGTTTGTAAAAGAAGCTAAGGGCTTCACTTCTGAAATTACTGTGACTTCCAACGGCAAAAGCGCCAGCGCGAAAAGCCTGTTTAAACTGCAGACTCTGGGCCTGACTCAAGGTACCGTTGTGACTATCTCCGCAGAAGGCGAAGACGAACAGAAAGCGGTTGAACATCTGGTTAAACTGATGGCGGAACTCGAGTAATTTCCCGGGTTCTTTTAAAAATCAGTCACAAGTAAGGTAGGGTTATGATTTCAGGCATTTTAGCATCCCCGGGTATCGCTTTCGGTAAAGCTCTGCTTCTGAAAGAAGACGAAATTGTCATTGACCGGAAAAAAATTTCTGCCGACCAGGTTGATCAGGAAGTTGAACGTTTTCTGAGCGGTCGTGCCAAGGCATCAGCCCAGCTGGAAACGATCAAAACGAAAGCTGGTGAAACGTTCGGTGAAGAAAAAGAAGCCATCTTTGAAGGGCATATTATGCTACTCGAAGATGAGGAGCTGGAGCAGGAAATCATAGCCCTGATTAAAGATAAGCACATGACAGCTGACGCAGCTGCTCATGAAGTTATCGAAGGTCAGGCTTCTGCCCTGGAAGAGCTGGATGATGAATACCTGAAAGAGCGTGCGGCTGACGTACGTGATATCGGTAAGCGCCTGCTGCGCAACATCCTGGGCCTGAAGATTATCGACCTGAGCGCCATTCAGGATGAAGTCATTCTGGTTGCCGCTGATCTGACGCCGTCCGAAACCGCACAGCTGAACCTGAAGAAGGTGCTGGGTTTCATCACCGACGCGGGTGGCCGTACTTCCCACACCTCTATCATGGCGCGTTCTCTGGAACTGCCTGCTATCGTGGGTACCGGTAGCGTCACCTCTCAGGTGAAAAATGACGACTATCTGATTCTGGATGCCGTAAATAATCAGGTTTACGTCAATCCAACCAACGAAGTTATTGATAAAATGCGCGCTGTTCAGGAGCAAGTGGCTTCTGAAAAAGCAGAGCTTGCTAAACTGAAAGATCTGCCAGCTATTACGCTGGACGGTCACCAGGTAGAAGTGTGCGCTAACATCGGTACGGTTCGTGACGTTGAAGGTGCAGAGCGTAACGGCGCTGAAGGCGTTGGTCTGTATCGTACTGAGTTCCTGTTCATGGACCGCGACGCGCTGCCCACTGAAGAAGAACAGTTTGCTGCTTACAAAGCAGTAGCTGAAGCGTGTGGCTCACAAGCGGTTATCGTTCGTACCATGGACATCGGCGGCGACAAAGAGCTGCCATACATGAACTTCCCGAAAGAAGAGAACCCGTTCCTCGGCTGGCGCGCTATCCGTATCGCGATGGATCGTAAAGAGATCCTGCGCGATCAGCTCCGCGCAATCCTGCGTGCCTCTGCTTTCGGTAAATTGCGCATCATGTTCCCGATGATCATCTCTGTTGAAGAAGTGCGTGCACTGCGCAAAGAGATCGAAATCTACAAACAGGAACTGCGCGACGAAGGTAAAGCGTTTGACGAGTCAATTGAAATCGGTGTAATGGTGGAAACACCGGCTGCCGCAACAATTGCACGTCATTTAGCCAAAGAAGTTGATTTCTTTAGTATCGGCACCAATGATTTAACGCAGTACACTCTGGCAGTTGACCGTGGTAATGATATGATTTCACACCTTTACCAGCCAATGTCACCGTCCGTGCTGAACTTGATCAAGCAAGTTATTGATGCTTCTCATGCTGAAGGCAAATGGACTGGCATGTGTGGTGAGCTTGCTGGCGATGAACGTGCTACACTTCTGTTGCTGGGGATGGGTCTGGACGAATTCTCTATGAGCGCCATTTCTATCCCGCGCATTAAGAAGATTATCCGTAACACGAACTTCGAAGATGCGAAGGTGTTAGCAGAGCAGGCTCTTGCTCAACCGACAACGGACGAGTTAATGACGCTGGTTAACAAGTTCATTGAAGAAAAAACAATCTGCTAATCCACGAGATGCGGCCCAATTTACTGCTTAGGAGAAGATCATGGGTTTGTTCGATAAACTGAAATCTCTGGTTTCCGACGACAAGAAGGATACCGGAACTATTGAGATCATTGCTCCGCTCTCTGGCGAGATCGTCAATATCGAAGACGTGCCGGATGTCGTTTTTGCGGAAAAAATCGTTGGTGATGGCATTGCTATCAAACCAACTGGAAACAAAATGGTCGCGCCTGTAGACGGCACCATTGGTAAAATCTTTGAGACCAACCACGCGTTCTCTATCGAATCTGATAGCGGCGTTGAACTGTTCGTCCACTTCGGTATCGACACCGTTGAACTGAAAGGCGAAGGCTTCAAGCGTATTGCTGAAGAAGGTCAGCGCGTGAAAGTTGGTGATACCGTGATTGAATTCGATCTGCCGCTGCTGGAAGAGAAAGCCAAGTCTACCCTGACTCCGGTTGTTATCTCCAACATGGACGAAATCAAAGAACTGATCAAACTGTCCGGTAGCGTGACTGTGGGTGAAACCCCGGTTATCCGCATCAAGAAGTAATTCTTGCCGCAGTGAAAAATGGCGCCCATCGGCGCCATTTTTTTATGCTTCAGTCAGCGGCGGCAAAATCAATTCATCACTACCATGCTGCTGGGTATAGCGCATCACCTCCAGCACGCGTAATCCCGCGCTATGTACCGCGTCAGTTAATTCCTTACCTTTCAACAAGCCACTGATAAGCTGGGCGCAAAACAGATCGCCTGTTCCTTTAAGATCCGTCTTTACCCGAGAATGGGAAATGACATTCACGCTGTCGGCACTGACCACCACCACCTGCATCTCCTGATTTTCTTCGTTACCGGAGGCACTGGTAATCACCACCCACTTTAATGTGTCTGAAAGCAGACTTTTTGCGGCAGCAATGGCGCTGTCGAGATCGCGGCAATCTTTACCGGTCAGGATTTCCAGCTCAAAGATATTAGGCGTAATACCCTGCGCCAGAGGCAGTAAATATTGTCGGTATGCCTCAGGAAGGTCAGGTTTGACATAAATTCCGCTATCAATATCGCCAATCACCGGATCGACCATAATCAATAAGTCAGGATGGTCTTTGCGTAGCGCAGTCAGCCACTCGGCAAGGATTTTGATTTGCGATGCCGTTCCCATATAGCCCGTGGTGACAGCGCGCAGCTGGCGCAGCGCATCACGCTCCTGAAGCGCACGCAAATAACCGCTAAACCATTCGTCCGGAATCGCACCACCGTAGAAAGTGTCATAATGCGGCGTATTGCTCAGCAATACCGTCGGCACGGCAAAGACATTCAGGCCGTTCTGTTTGATAGCAGGCACGGCAATGCTGTTGCCTACGCTGCCGTACACTACCTGCGACTGCACGGCGACGATATCCGCCTGCAATGCCCTGCTCTTATCGTTAAACAACAACAAACTACTCATTTAATTTTTTCTCCTTGCCGATGATCCTCATCGTATTCCAACCGAAACTTTACCTGATTCTGGCAGTCAAATCGGCTATCACAAAACAAGGATAAGGTAATTCAATGAAGAAAATCATTTGTCTGGTCATTACGCTGCTAATGACACTCCCCGCTTACGCGAAGTTAACCGCCCACGAAGAAGCCCGCATCAACGCCATGCTGGAGGGATTAGCACAGAAAAAGGATTTGATATTTGTGCGCAACGGCGATGAACATACCTGCGATGAAGCGGTTTCCCATTTGCGTCTGAAGCTGGGCAATACCCGTAATCGTATTGATACTGCTGAGCAATTTATTGATAAGGTTGCTTCGTCATCATCGATTACCGGGAAGCCGTATATCGTGAAGATGCCCGGTAAGAGCGATGAAAACGCGCAACCTTTTTTACATGCGTTAATTGCGCAGACGGATAAAACGGTGCCTGCACAATAATCTTAAATCCCCGCCCCCTGACTAAAGTGCTCTTCCCCAAACACCCCGGTAGAAAGGTAGCGATCGCCGCGATCGCAGATGATCGCCACCACTACAGCGCCGGGGTTGGCTTTTGCCACCCGCAGTGCTCCGGCAACCGCGCCGCCAGAACTGACACCGCAGAAAATCCCTTCCCGCACTGCCAGTTCGCGCATGGTGTTTTCCGCATCGCGCTGATGAATATCCAGCACCTCATCCACCAGCGAAGCGTTGAAGATGCCTGGCAGATATTCCTCAGGCCAGCGACGAATGCCGGGAATGCTGCTGCCCTCTTCCGGCTGCAGACCAACAATGGTCACCGGTTTGGATTGCTCGCGCATAAAGCGCGACACGCCGGTAATCGTACCGGTCGTCCCCATGCTGGAGACAAAATGGGTAATGCGACCGCCGGTTTGCTGCCAGATTTCCGGCCCGGTGGTGGTGTAATGCGCATAAGGATTATCGGGATTATTAAATTGATCGAGCAGCTTGCCTTCACCACGATTCGCCATTTCCAGCGCCAGATCGCGCGCACCTTCCATGCCCTGCTCTTTGGTGACCAGAATCAGCTCCGCACCGTAGGCACGCATCGCCGCGCGACGCTCCTGGCTCATGTTATCGGGCATCAGCAATTTCATGCGATAGCCTTTTAGCGCGGCAATCATTGCCAGCGCAATCCCGGTGTTACCACTGGTGGCTTCGATTAACACATCACCCGGTTTAATTTCCCCGCGCTTTTCCGCCTCGACGATCATCGAAAGCGCCGCACGATCTTTCACCGAACCGGCCGGATTATTGCCTTCCAGCTTTAACCACACTTCACTGCCGTTATCCGGCCCCATTCGTTGTAATTTCACCAGAGGCGTATTGCCTATTGTTTGTTCTAATGTACTCACGATCTCTGTCCATACGTGGTGTTGCCTGATGCGACGTTTACGCGTCTTATCAGGCCTACAGGTTACAAAACCTTGCCATTAAAAAGCCCGGATCGCGGGAAGCGCCTCCGGGCGTTTAACATTCACTCAACCTATCAGGCGCTTTGTGCGAGGGCAAGTTCCTCATCACGGGTTTCAATACGCTCGTCGCCGTGATACAGCCGCGCATGTTGCAGCCCGACGAACAAACGATCGCCGCGCACTGGCGCATCATCGCCACGCATCACCACGGTGAGCGGATCTTCATACCACCCCAGCGGCTGCACGACTAATTGGGTGTAGTGGCCTTTCGGGCTGGCTTCCAGCACCTGTACCGGCAGCGGCGAATCGAGGCTGGTGCGGCGGCTGATATCCACTTCCCACGGGCGCAGGAAGAGATCCACCGGCCCCTGATACGCAGGGGTATATCCCAGCGGCCAGCGATGTGCGCCAACGTGGAACTGCCCGCCGCGAATCGTTCCCTGCAGGCGGTTTACTTCGCCCATAAACTCCAGCACAAAACGGGTCGCCGGTTCGCGCCAGACCTGATCGGGTTCATCAGCCTGTTCGATATTGCCCTGGCTCATCACCACAACGCGGTTGGCGACTTCCATCGCTTCTTCCTGGTCGTGGGTAACGAACACGCTGGTGAATTTCAGCTCTTCATGCAACTGACGCAGCCAGCGACGCAGCTCTTTACGCACCTGCGCATCCAGCGCGCCAAACGGTTCATCAAGCAGCAGAATTTGCGGTTCGACAGCCAGCGCGCGCGCCAGCGCCACACGCTGTTTCTGACCGCCGGAAAGCTGCGCCGGATAACGATCCGCCAGATGGGCAAGCTGCACCATTTCCAGTAATTTTGTCACTTTCGCTTTGATCGCCGCGGCATTCGGGCGCTCGCGACGCGGCAGCACCGTCAGGCCAAAGGCGATATTGTCGAACACCGTCATATGGCGGAACAGCGCGTAATGCTGAAACACGAAACCGACTTTACGATCGCGTGCATGCAGGCGGCTGACGTCGGTGCCGTGGAAACGAATATGCCCGCTGGTTTGATGCTCCAGCCCGGCGATAATCCGCAGCAGCGTGGTTTTCCCGGAACCGGACGGCCCCAGCAATGCGACCATCTGACCAGAAGGAATATCCAGTGAGATATCGTTCAGCACCTGGGTGCGACCAAACGACTTCTTAATATTGGCAATCTCAATGCTCATGATGTTCCTCCTGTTGCGCGCGTTTTTCCTGATTCTCCAGGCGCCACTGCAACATACTCTTTAAAAACAGGGTGATAATCGCCATCAGCGTCAACAACGCCGCGGCGGTAAAGGAGCCGACGGTGTTGTAGTCCTGCTCCAGCAATTCAATCTGTAACGGCAGCGAAAGTGTTTCGCCGCGAATCGAGCCGGAAACCACCGACACCGCGCCAAACTCGCCAATCGCGCGGGCGTTGGTCAGCACCACGCCATAAAGCAGCGCCCAGCGGATGTTCGGCAGCGTGACGCGGCGGAACATCTGCCAGCCAGACGCGCCAAGCAAAATCGCCGCTTCGTCTTCCTGGCTTCCCTGGCTTAACATCACCGGCACCAGCTCGCGCACCACAAACGGACAGGTCACAAAGATGGTGACCAGCACCATTCCCGGCCAGGAGAACATAATTTGCAGATTATGTTCATCCAGCCAGCCGCCGAGCGGGCCGTTAGAGCCGTAGAAAAGCAGATAGACCAGACCGGCAACCACCGGCGACACGGCAAACGGAATGTCCAGCAGCGTCAGCAGCAACTGGCGTCCGGGGAAGTTAAAGCGCGTCACCAGCCAGGCCAGCAGAATGCCGAACACCAGGTTTACCGGTACGGCAATCAGCGCGATCATCACCGTCAGCCAGATGGCATGCAGCATGTCCGGATCGGCCAGATTCTGTAAAACTGGCATCAGCCCTTTGCTGAATGCCTGCACGAAAATGTATATCATCGGCACCAGCAGGATGAACGCCGAAACCAGCATTCCGGTGCCAATCAGAAACCATTTGCCCCAGTTAATCGGGCGCGCGTCATAACGCTTCAACTGTGTCACTTCCGCCATTAATGACCTACCACACGCCGACCAAAGCGACTTTGCAGTGTGTTAATTGAGAACAGCAGCAACAGTGATGCCGCGAGGATCACCGAAGCAATTGCGCTCGCCGCCGGGTAATCAAACTCCTGTAAGCGAACAAAAATCATCAGCGACGTCACTTCCGTCTTCCAGGCGATGTTCCCGGCGATAAAAATCACCGCACCAAACTCACCGAGACTACGGGTAAACGACAGCGCCACGCCCGCCACCAGCGCCGGAGAAAGCTCCGGCAGCACCACTTTGCAGAAACTCTGCCAGCGCGTTGCGCCGAGCGTTTCTGCCGCTTCTTCATATTCCGGGCCTAACTCCTCCAGCACCGGCTGGACGGTACGCACCACAAACGGAATGCTGGTAAAGGCCATCGCCACCGCGATACCAAGCCAGGTGTAGGTGACTTTGATATCAAACTTCGCCAGCCACTCGCCGTAAAAACCGTTCACAGAAAAGAGCGAGGCCAGCGTTAAACCTGCTACCGCCGTTGGTAGCGCAAACGGTAAATCCATCAGCGCATCAAGCAGCGTGCGGCCCGGAAAGCGGTAGCGGGTTAAAATCCACGCCATAAGCAGGCCGAAAACGCCGTTAAAAATTGATGCCACAAACGCCGACAGCAGCGTCACTTTATAGGCCGCGACCACCTGCGGGTTGGTGATCACCTCCCAATACTGCGCCCAGCTCATCTGAGCCAGTTGCATCACCAGTGCGGAGAGCGGCAGCAGCAAAATCAGGCACACAAACAGCAGACTGGTGCCGAGGCTTAAGGTAAAGCCCGGCAGCACGCGTCTGGAAGAAACTGCAAACATTAGTTACGCCCCGCCGCTAACAGCTTGTCTAACTCGCCGCCGCTGTTGAAGTGGGTTTTCATCACTTCCGGCCAGGAGCCAAATTTATCTTCCACGCGAAACAGCTCGGTCTGCGGGAATTTGTCTTTCAGTTTGTCCATGACTTCCGGGTTATTCACGCGATAGTAATAGTCGGTGATGATGGTTTGCGCCTGTGGGCTGTAGAGCCAGTTCAGGTAGGCTTTTGCCGCTTTTTCCGTACCGTTGGCCTGCACGTTCTTATCGACCCACGCCACCGGGAATTCCGCCAGAATGTTGGTTTTCGGAATCACCACTTCAAAGCCCTGCGCTTCATACTGCTTGCGGATGTTGTTCACTTCCGATTCGAAGCTAATCAGCACATCGCCCAGCCCGCGCTCGGCAAAAGTAGTGGTCGCGCCACGACCGCCGGTATCGAACACTTCAACGTTTTTCAGGAACTGGGTCATAAACTGTTCGGTTTTGGCTTTATCGCCACCGTCAGCTTTATCCGCTGCGCCCCATGCCGCAAGGTAGGTGTAACGCGCGTTACCGGAGGTTTTCGGATTAGGGAAAATCAGCTTCACATCGGAGCGCACCAGATCGTTCCAGTCGTGGATATTCTTCGGGTTTCCCTTACGCACCAGGAAGCCCATGGTGGAGTAAAATGGCGAGCTGTTATTCGGCAGACGCGACTGCCAGTCAGCCGGGATCAGCTTGCCTTTATCATGCAGGATCTGCACGTCGGTCACCTGGTTATAAGTGACAACGTCTGCTTTTAAGCCCTGCAAAATCGCCAGCGCCTGTTTTGATGACCCGGCATGAGATTGTTTAATCGTTAGCTTGTCGCCACCGTTATCTTTCGCCCATTGTTGCTCAAACGGGGTATTCAGGGCGGCAAAGAGCTCGCGGGAGACGTCATAAGAACTGTTCAGCAGTTCCGTTGCCTGTACATGGCCCGCCAGCAGCAGAGAAGCGACCAGCGCGAGTGAGTTCTTTTTCAGTAAGTTAACGGCCATTGCGCACCCTTATTAATTAAATGACTTTCTATTAGTCATCATATTTATAACGGACGTGAAAGGAGTAACGGTTTTATATACCGTTTGGTGATTTGGAAGTTGAAAAGGGAATAAGAACTTGGTTCAACAGGCGTAATTGTTGCAGTCAGTTTGGACACGAACAGCGCGGAGAAACCGGAGCGTACACATAGTACGTGAGGATTTCGAGCACTGCCCGGGGCCAAAATGACAAATAAAATAGCCTGGTGAACTTAGTTCAAGACGAAATCCTCCCCACAAATACAGGGAGGAAACAGAGGTGAATCAGATGCCGACGCTAACCGTCTCCGGCAGTGTGCTGCCGCCATCAATCACATTCTGTGTACCGGTTAAATAGCTGGATTCATCGGATGCGAGGAAGGCCGCCAGTTCGCCAACTTCCAGCGGATCGGCGAGGCGACGCAGCGGGATTGCTTTCGCCATTTCAGTCAGTACCGATTCCGGATCCTCCGGGTTTGACTGACGCGCGATGCTTTCCGCCATTGGCGTGCGAACATATCCTGGGCAGATGGCGTTAACGCGAATACCAGACTGCGCGTACTCCACCGCCAGCGATTTAGTCAGGCCAACAATCGCCGCTTTCGTTAAGGCATACGCCGTTTCGCCCGGATCGGCCACCATATCGCCAGTGACCGAAGACATCATCACAATGCGACCATCTTTGCGGGCAATCATCTCCGGCAGCACCGCCTTCGTGACGTTCCATACGCCTTTTATATTGATATCAATATGGAAATCGCGATCTTCATCGCTCATATCGAGGAAACTGCCCAGACGACAAACGCCTGCGTTATTCACCAGGATATCAATGCGCCCTTCTTTTTCCTTTGCGCGCTTGATAGCTGCGGCTACCGACGCCGGGTCACGCACATCGGCGACAACCGCCGTACAGCGATGACCACGACCACACAGTTCGTCCGCCAGCTTTTCGATCTCAGGGGAGATATCCAGCAAGATTAGGTTTGCGCCATGACGCGCAAAAGTTCTGGCAATTCCTTCGCCAATTCCCTGCAATGCGCCCGTAATCAGTGCTGTCTTGCCCGTGAGTTTACCCATTTTAATGCTCTCCTTGTTAATACAGAGCGTTACACTCCATTCCCTCTGAAAATACAGGATAAACAAAATATTGCTGCGGATCAGCTCACTAATTCAGGAAAATCTCAATCCAGTCGCTGCTTTATGCATCATTTCAGGCGTTGTGTTAGCTCACTGCTGCGCTCAATCATTTTCAATGACTCGACATCATTAAGTTGTACCAGCCCAACAAACAGTAAATCGGTAACCGAATTTTGTGCCGTGCGGGTGGACATCGACGAGCTACGCCATTCGGTTTCACCAGAAACGGTATCGAGGGTGAAATGTGCCAACCGCCGCAGCGGAGAGTCAGTCAGTGAAGTAATGGCAATCACCGTTGCCCCCTGCTTTCGCGCTGCCTCGGCGCATAGCAAAATCTCTTTTTTACTGCCGCTGTAAGAGATAGCGATTTGTACATCACCTTTTTTCAACGCCTGGGAAACGGTAGCTTGTACGTGCGTGTCGGCTTCACAGGCCACGCGATAACCAATTTTCATCAGTTTGAATGAAAGATCGCGCCCCACCAGCGCCGACCCGCCCAGGCCTGTTATCTGGATAAACGGCGCTTTACTGATGACCTCAATGATTTTTTGCAGCCGCGCGTAATCGAGTAAGGCGCAGGTTTGCTCCAGTGCCAGCTCTTTTTCGCGATTCAGTTTGCGGGCAATCACTTCCAGCGAATCATCACTGGTAATCGAACTGTGCAAGTGCAGCGCCGTGGCATTCGTTTTCTCCCGGCTGGCACTGTATTCGCCAATTAACGCCATACGCAATTCGGTAAACCCTTGCGCGCCGAGCTTCTGGGCGAACTTCACAATACTCGACTGGCTGATGCCGAGCTGTTTCGCCATCTTGCGCGAAGAGACGGATTTCAGCTCACTCACTTTAGCCTGCAGAAAGTCAGCTATTTTTTGCTCGTTCTCGGTAAATTCACTTTCTGCATTGCGTATTTTCGTCAGGTACAACATCTTCCACTCTCCTGGGCTGGCAGCAAAAATTCCGCTTAAGTTCTTATGACGCTCTTCACACTCTGCGAGTGTAGACTCAATGATTCCTTTAAGTCTGTCAATTCGGGATATATGATTCCATCCATCTGCAATTATTTGATCGTAAATAGTAAGGTCACCACCGATGCAACTTGAAAAGATGATTACCGAAGGCTCGAACGCCGCTTCGGCTGAAATTGACCGCGTATCAACGCTGGAAATGTGCCGGATTATCAACAATGAAGATAAAACCGTACCACTTGCCGTTGAGCGTGTACTGCCGGATATCGCCGCAGCAATCGATGTTATCCACGCCCAGGTAAGCGGCGGCGGTCGACTGATTTACATCGGTGCGGGGACTTCCGGTCGTCTGGGTATTCTTGATGCCAGCGAATGTCCGCCGACCTACGGCGTCAAACCGGGCCTGGTGGTTGGTTTGATTGCTGGCGGTGAATATGCCATTCAGCACGCGGTGGAAGGCGCAGAAGATAGCCGGGAAGGTGGCGTTAACGATCTAAAAAATATCGGCTTAACCGCACAGGATGTGGTGGTTGGTATTGCTGCCAGTGGTCGCACACCGTATGTGATTGCCGGGCTGGAATACGCACGCCAACTCGGTTGCCGCACAGTGGGCATTTCCTGTAATCCGGGGAGCGCCGTTTCAACCACCGCTGAGTTTGCTATTACTCCGGTGGTTGGTGCCGAAGTGGTTACCGGTTCTTCGCGAATGAAAGCAGGCACAGCGCAGAAACTGGTGCTCAATATGCTTTCTACCGGGCTGATGATTAAATCCGGCAAAGTGTTCGGCAACCTGATGGTCGATGTGGTCGCCACCAACGAAAAATTGCATGTGCGCCAGGTCAATATCGTTAAAAACGCCACCGGATGTAACGCCGAACAAGCGGAAGCGGCGTTAATTGCCTGCGAGCGCAACTGCAAAACGGCCATTGTGATGGTGCTGAAAAATCTCGATGCCGCAGAAGCTAAAAAACGCCTGGATCAACACGGCGGCTTTATTCGTCAGGTTTTAGACAAGGAATAACCCATGGCCAAAGAGATCAGCAGTGAACTTCTGAACACCATCCTTACCCGTGTCGGCGGACCGGGGAATATCGCCAGTTGTGGTAACTGTATGACGCGCCTGCGTCTGGGTGTACATGACAGTTCACTGGTTGATCCCAATATCAAAACGCTGGAAGGCGTGAAGGGCGTCATTTTGACCAGCGATCAGGTACAGGTCGTTTTTGGACCAGGTAAAGCGCATCGTGCCGCAAAAGCGATGAGCGAGCTGCTGGGCGAAGCCCCGGTACAGGATGCCGCAGAAATCGCCGCTCAGAATAAACGCCAGTTAAAAGCCAAACAGACCTCCGGCGTGCAACAGTTTCTTGCCAAATTCGCCACTATCTTCACGCCGCTGATCCCCGGTTTTATTGCTGCGGGTCTGTTGCTGGGGATAGCGACGTTAATTGCCACCGTGATGCACGTTCCGGCAGATGCTCAGGGAACGCTACCCGATGCGCTAAATTTTATGAAGGTGTTCAGCAAAGGTTTGTTCACTTTCCTGGTGATTCTGGTGGGCTATAACGCTGCCCAGGCATTTGGCGGCACGGGCGTCAATGGCGCAATTATCGCCGCGCTCTTTTTGCTCGGTTATAACCCTGCTGCCACCACCGGTTACTACGCCGGTTTTCACGATTTCTTCGGTCTGCCCATCGATCCGCGTGGCAATATTATCGGCGTGTTGATTGCCGCCTGGGCCTGCGCCCGCATCGAAGGCATGGTGCGCCGCTTTATGCCGGACGATCTCGACATGCTGTTGACCTCGTTAATCACTCTGCTGATCACCGCCACACTGGCGTATTTGATCATTATGCCGCTGGGTGGCTGGTTATTCGAAGGCATGTCGTGGCTGTTTATGCACCTGAACAGTAATCCGCTCGGTTGTGCAGTTTTAGCAGGGCTATTCCTGATCGCCGTGGTGTTTGGCGTGCATCAAGGCTTTATTCCTGTTTACCTGGCGTTAATGGACAGCCAGGGATTCAACAGCCTGTTCCCCATCCTTTCAATGGCAGGCGCGGGCCAGGTGGGTGCGGCGCTGGCACTCTACTGGCGGGCGCAACCGCACAGTGCATTACGCAGTCAGGTCCGCGGGGCAATTATTCCCGGCCTGCTGGGCGTTGGCGAACCGTTAATTTACGGCGTCACCCTACCCCGCATGAAACCGTTTGTTACCGCCTGTTTAGGTGGCGCGGCGGGCGGTTTGTTTATCGGCCTGATAGCCTGGTGGGGTCTGCCGATGGGCTTAAACAGCGCCTTTGGGCCGTCTGGCCTGGTGGCGCTGCCGCTGATGACATCCGCGCAAGGCATCCTTCCGGCAATGGCGGTTTACGCTGGCGGGATTCTGGTGGCATGGGTTTGTGGGTTTATTTTCACCACACTCTTTGGCTGCCGTAACGTCAATCTGGACTGATTATGAAACGGACAATGCTCTATTTTTCTCTGCTGGCTGTCAGCTGTAGCGTCAGCGCCGCAAAATACCCTGTTCTGACAGAAAGTTCGCCAGAGAAAGCAGGGTTCAATGTGGAACGGCTTAACCAGATGGATCGCTGGATTAGCCAGCAAGTTGATGCCGGTTATCCCGGCGTTAACCTGCTGATCATTAAAGATAATCAGATTGTGTATCGCAAAGCCTGGGGCGCGGCGAAAAAGTACGATGGCAGCGTGTTAATGGCGCAGCCTGTTAAAGCTACCACCGAGACGCTGTATGACCTGGCCTCAAACACTAAGATGTACGCCACAAACTTTGCTCTGCAAAAGCTGATGAGCGAAGGCAAGCTGCATCCTGACGATCGGATTGCGAAATTTATTCCGGGATTTGCCGACAGTCCAAATGACACCATCAAAGGCAAAAACACGCTGCGAATTTCTGATCTGCTGCATCACAGCGGCGGTTTCCCGGCGGACCCGCAATACCCGAATAAAGCCGTCGCGGGCGCGTTATATTCCCAGGATAAAGGCCAGACGCTGGAAATGATCAAGCGCACGCCGCTGGAATATCAGCCCGGCAGCAAACATATCTACAGCGATGTCGATTATATGCTGCTTGGATTTATCGTCGAGTCAGTTACTGGTCAGCCGCTTGACCGCTATGTTGAAGAGTCGATTTATCGCCCGCTCGGCCTGACGCATACGGTGTTTAATCCGCTGCTGAAAGGCTTTAAACCACAGCAAATTGCCGCCACGGAACTGAACGGCAATACCCGCGACGGCGTGATTCACTTCCCGAATATCCGCACCTCCACTCTCAGGGGTCAGGTGCACGATGAAAAAGCATTCTATTCGATGGGCGGCGTTTCCGGGCACGCAGGTTTGTTTTCCAATACCGGCGATATTGCGGTGTTAATGCAAACGATGCTGAACGGCGGCGGCTATGGCGATGTGCAGCTGTTCAGTGCGGAAACGGTGAAGATGTTCACCACCAGCTCTAAGGAAGACGCCACTTTTGGCCTTGGCTGGCGCGTGAATGGTAATGCCACCATGACACCGACATTTGGCACGCTGGCAAGCCCGCAAACCTACGGTCACACGGGCTGGACCGGGACGGTGACCGTTATCGATCCGGTGAATCATATGGCGATTGTGATGTTAAGCAACAAGCCACATTCGCCCGTTGCCGATCCACAAAAAAATCCCAATATGTTCGAAAGCGGTCAGCTACCGATTGCAACTTATGGTTGGGTGGTGGATCAGGTGTATGCGGCGTTAAAGCAGTAATAAAAAGGCCAGTCAGTTGTGATACTGGCTGGCCTTTAATCATCGCATCAGAAGCGCTTACAGTGCCATCAGTTTGTCCAGCGACGGCGCGAAATAATAGCCGCCAGTGACTGGTTTGGTGAAACGCAACATCGCATCACGCTTACCATCGGTATCGCCAAACATACTCAGCAGTTGCTGCTCAATGTTATGTAAACGCGCGCAGTAGGCACAGAAATACAGACCGTGCGTGCCGCTGGCAGTGCCGTATGGCAGGCTCTGGCGAACAATCTTCAGTCCTTTGCCATCTTCTTTCAGATCAACACGGGTCAGGTGAGAAGTTTCCGGACGCTCATCGCCGTCAATCTCTTCATTAGCTTCTTTGGTACGGCCGATCATCATCTCCTGATCGTGAATGCTCATACGGTTGAGTTGCTTCAGGTTGTGCTCCCAACGCTGCACAAACACATAGCTGCCGCCTGCATCCACGCCGTCTTTGATAACCGCCACTTCGCGACGCGTCTCTTCACCCGCCGGGTTTTCTGTACCGTCAACAAAGCCGCTCAGATCACGCTCTTCAACCCAACGAAAGCCGTGGATCTCTTCTTTCACTTCAATGCAGTCACCAAAGGCTTCCATTGCCGCCTGAGCGACAGAGAAGTTTACGTCATGACGCAGAGAAAGAATGTGGATCAACACATCGAACTGGGTCGTCGGCGCAAGGCCTTTACCGTAGCCCGGAAAATCTTTCAGCTCTTCGGCCCCAACGCCGCCGCTCAGAGCACGCCAGGTGTTGTTACCAAAGGCAACTACCGCACCAAGATGCGCGTCCGGGAATTTCGCTTCAAAAGTTGCCAGTTTGTCGGCAAATGTTTTACTGGCCGCACGCAGGGCGTCAACTTCCCCTTTAACGTTGGCTTCGATCCAAATCGCCGCGCGGCAATGTTCTGGCAAAATGCCACTCTGAACCTGAGACATTGTTCCTCCTGAAAATAAGAATGCCACGCAATCCGTGGCATTGTTGGGCGCTATTTTACGTGTTTTTTTGCGGCGGCGGTTTGTTCAGACGCAAATTAACGCCGCCAGATAATTTTACTGACTTTCCAGTTTTTCAAGGTATCGTCCGAAGGCATTAACCCTTCAGGACCACTCCATTCCCCGCTGAACTGGTAGCTAATATGTTGACTGCCTTCAGCTTTACATTCGACGGCACGATTATCATCACCATCAGCTTTTTGGCAATTGCCAAATGCTTTGCTGTAAAGGTCGCTAAACGGTGTACCGATTTTAACACCGGTGTCAGCAGGAATATCGCTATCCAGCACATCAATGCGGCTGATCGTGCCCTGATCGCCGTTAATTACCATCGCCACGTTGTCGCCTTTCATCACTTCAAAAAAGCGCACCACGTTGCCGTTCGCGGTTTTCATTCCGCTGCGCAGGCGATAATCACCATCAAGCGCATCGGCAATAGCTTGTTCTTGCAGTGGTGTGGACGCCGTTAATTCACCCACGCCCTGCTCGCTCACTTTGGTGGACGACCCAAACCAGTTCCACGGATTAGCGGCAGACCAGTTAACTGACGACATCGTTGAACAGCCGGTCAGCATCAACGGCATAGCGCATAACATTAAACGCAGCGATTTCATGTCACTTCCTTTGGTTATTCAATAACGTTGCTTGGAGTGCAAATTCACCAAAAAGTGCCGTTATTCTTTTTCTTCATTAAAACAAGCGCGTAAACGTCGATTGGTCAGCAGCCAGATTAACGCCACAATATCCGCCACTACCAGCGCCAGACCGATACCGCTAACGGATTCACCGTTCAGCCACAGCCACGGTTGCCAGCAAAGTAAAACCACCTGCGCCAACAGCAACAGAAAATAGAGTACATACCAGATGCGAGGAAACGTAGCCCGCCGACCGCTCAACAAAAACGCCAGCACCGCAGGAATGCCAGGAATTAACCCCAGCCAGAAATTATCGTGATCGGGATAAAACAGATTCAACAGCGCAGTACCCTGCTCCCGCGACGCACCGGCAATGACAAACAGCACCCAGGTTCGCGCCTGAAGCAATAGCACAAGCCAGAAGAGAAAAGGTAAACGCAGGCGTCCGTGCGCATCATAATGGGCAGGATGAAACTCAGTACTCTTCATCTTCAATCAAACGCTTGCCCAGACTCAGCACGTCGGCGTGTTCATATCCAAGGCGTTCATACATTCCGAGCACCATGTCGTTATCTTCCGGCACGTTGATCTGAATTTTCGGGCAGCCACGAGCAATCAGCTTTTTCTCCAGCCGATTAAGCAACGCGTTAGCAATGCCACGCCCACGAAACTCTGGATGCACACCAAGATAATAAGCAGACCCGCGATGCCCGTCATAACCGCCCATCACCGTTCCGACCACTTCACCGTTTACCTCAGCGACCAGAAACAAACTGACGTCATGGTTCATCTTACGCTCGATGTCCATTTCCGGATCGTTCCACGGACGCAGCAAGTCGCAACGCTCCCAAAGGGTGATGACCTCTTCGAAATCTTCCTGGCGAAATACGCGTATCTCCATGGTATTCGTTACCTTTTTGCGGGTTAAAAGGCTGATTATGGCGTGAACGGTCGAATTAGCCAATATCTGACGAAAATCGGTTGAAAAAGTGGCATAATGGGGAGTTGTCAACTATTGAAATGAAAAGTAAAACAATTCTCAACAGCAAACGGTCGTAACGGATTACGCGATACGATATAACATCTGGAACTTTATTATTACAACTCAGGCCGTATGAGCACTTTTAAACCACTAAAAACACTCACTTCGCGCCGCCAGGTGCTGAAAGCCGGATTGGCTGCCCTGACGTTGTCAGGAATGTCGCAAGCCATCGCCAAAGAAGAACCTTTAAAAACCAGTAACGGACACAGTAAGCCGAAAGCCAAAAAAAGCGGCGGCAAACGTGTCGTTGTTCTCGATCCAGGCCACGGCGGAATTGATACCGGAGCGATTGGTCGCAATGGATCGAAAGAAAAACATGTGGTGCTGGCGATTGCCAAAAACGTCCGTTCCATTTTGCGTAATCATGGCATTGATGCGCGTTTAACGCGTTCTGGCGATACGTTTATCCCGCTGTACGATCGCGTTGAAATCGCCCATAAACATGGCGCAGATCTGTTTATGTCAATTCATGCCGATGGCTTTACCAACCCGAAAGCTGCCGGTGCTTCGGTATTTGCTCTCTCTAACCGTGGGGCAAGTAGCGCAATGGCGAAATACCTGTCTGAACGCGAAAACCGCGCCGATGAAGTTGCCGGTAAAAAGGCGACTGACAAGGATCACCTATTGCAGCAAGTGCTGTTTGATCTGGTGCAAACCGATACTATTAAAAACAGCCTGACGCTCGGCTCGCATATTCTGAAGAAGATTAAGCCGGTGCATAAACTGCACAGCCGCAACACCGAACAAGCCGCGTTTGTGGTGTTGAAATCGCCGTCGGTTCCTTCGGTGCTGGTGGAAACCTCATTTATCACCAACCCGGAAGAAGAGCGGCTGTTAGGCACGGCGGCATTTCGCCAGAAAATCGCCACAGCGATTGCCGAAGGCGTGATCAGTTATTTTCACTGGTTTGACAACCAGAAAGCACACTCGAGAAAGCGGTAAGTGATGAAACCCGACGCACACCTGGTTAAACAGTTCCTGCTCAACCTTCAGGATACAATTTGTCAGCAGCTGAGCGCCGTCGATGGCGCAGAGTTTGTCGAAGATAGCTGGCAGCGCGAAGCTGGCGGCGGCGGACGTAGCCGGGTGTTACGTAATGGTGGTGTTTTCGAACAGGCGGGCGTCAACTTTTCACATGTCCACGGTGAGGCGATGCCTGCTTCCGCCACTGCTCATCGCCCGGAACTTGCCGGACGCAGTTTCGAAGCGATGGGCGTCTCGCTGGTAGTGCATCCGCATAACCCGTACGTTCCCACCAGCCACGCGAATGTGCGTTTTTTTATTGCCGAAAAACCGGGTTCCGATCCCGTCTGGTGGTTTGGCGGCGGCTTCGACTTAACCCCTTTCTATGGCTTTGAAGACGATGCTATTCACTGGCACCGCACCGCCCGTGATCTGTGCCTGCCATTTGGCGAAGACGTTTATCCGCGTTACAAAAAGTGGTGCGACGAATACTTCTACCTCAAACATCGTAACGAACAACGCGGCATTGGTGGCCTGTTCTTTGATGACCTGAACACGCCAGACTTTGACCACTGTTTCGCCTTTATGCAGGCGGTAGGTCAAGGCTACACCGACGCTTATTTACCGATTGTTGAACGACGCAAAGCGATGGAATACGGCGAGCGCGAGCGCAATTTCCAGCTCTACCGTCGCGGTCGCTATGTCGAGTTCAACCTGGTCTGGGATCGCGGAACGCTGTTTGGCCTGCAAACTGGCGGGCGCACCGAGTCTATCCTGATGTCAATGCCGCCACTGGTACGCTGGGAGTATGATTATCAACCGGAAGAAGGCAGCCCGGAAGCGGCGTTAAGTGAGTTTATTAAGGTCAGGGATTGGGTTTAATATCATGAAAATAAAAGAAAAATAACCCTCTGTTGGTGGCATGAAATTAATGCTGTTTTAATTTGTGTGCCATAGTGACACCCTAATATCTAATAATAATCTCTTTCGACTTAATATCCTCAGGCAAGGAGCGCCTCTATGACTCACCGTATTCCCTGTAAAAGCCCCGCTTGTACATCAACCATTCTGCCACAAACCGCGGCGCGCACCGGTGGGGTTTGCATGCCCTGCGTGCAGGCCCAACAGCAGCGTGAGCACGACGAATATATCAAGAAAAACAAAAAGATCGTGAATGTGTTTGCAGGGTTAAGCGATCCGGTTGCTATGCTGAAATTAGTTCACCAGCCGCGAAAATTCGATGCGTTAATCGACTGGACTCCCTGCCCCGTTCCCACAGATGCCCTGTATCAACAGTTGACCGCCGATCAAGCGCAGCAAATGGCTGATTACGCCACAGAACGCTTTGCATCTGGTGAATATAAGCTCGCTCAGGAGATTTGCCTTTGTCTGGCGGCATTTACCCAGGCGAATCTGAATGCCTATTTCAGAGAATGGATCTCTTACGATGATTTGGACAGTGATTCTTATATGCCTTTCCACCGCGCCCCCACAGATGTACGCGACAGGCTGTTAGAACGGGTTGAGGATGATGCAGAAAACAGAAATTGTATTCTGCAATGTCTGGCATGGATTGGGGATGACGTTGTCGTTGAACGTTTTGCCCACTGGCGCAATAGCCCACCGCCGTGGCGCAGCTCCCTTTACATCGAGCCTGAAGAATATGCGCATGAGGCCGGTTGGGAGTTAACCGCTGAAGATCAAAGGCGTAATCTCTATTTTCCTCAATGTTTTCATCTGGAGATGAAAAGCACCGGGTGTTGCGAAGCTTTGCGTGTTGTTGATGAACGCAACGATACCTGTCCAAATTGCGCATTGCCCCTAACAAATCTTTTCGACGTTGACCTGAAGGCAACGGGTCTTAGCGATAAAGGCAGGTTTCGCGTCGTGACTTGCGAATGTTGCACCGCCTACAGCACCATTTTCGGCTACATGGACTCAAAGGGTAACGCTCATTTGTCTGCAAAAAATATCCCGCCTGCCTGGCTGCCGGATGATGTATCGGAATGGCGTCGACTCCCTGTAAACAGCATGAGACAGGGAAACCTTAGGTCACCGTTATTTGCCGCAGACCCATTTTTACCTGTCTCTTTCTCGCAACTTGGCGGGCATCCAACCTGGATTCAGGACGCGGAATATCCTCTCTGTCCGCAATGTTCCCACACAATGATGTTTCTTGCGCAACTGGATTATGCCGATATTGAACAATATGGCGAAGGGATAATTTACGCGTTTATCTGCCCGGAGTGCCGGACAACGGCAACGTCTTATCAGCAATCTTAGAAATTGTTTTGCGCCAGTTTGCTCATGGGAGCATTTAAGAATATCAGACACATCACATAAAGAAAGTAAATGGCACCCTCATCTGGATATGAGTTTTCTGGGATGCGTGCTGGCATTTGCTATGGAAGTTTATTTTGAAGAACATATTTTTATTCCCCACGGTGGAGGAGCAAGTTTTGGATTGATAGCACTCATCGTTATTAATTTTATGACTATCCCGGTAGTGATCGTGGTAACAACACTATTTTGCTATTTATTTAAAATTTCGCGAAAGCGCGTAAATTGTATGTTGGTATTCCTGCTGGCGTGTATTTTGACAATTGTCGGTTTGTTTATCACCTATCCCGTTGGGCAATAAAATACATAGCAATTCAACGTAATTTGTAACTTCACTATTGGCCGGCTCAAACACCATCCTCATCCGGCCCTCTCCCTCACTCCATTTCCTGCATCCGCTGATGCAGCGTCAGTGAAGGCTTTTCTGCAAACAATTGCTGATAATCCGTGGCAAACTGCCCAAGATGCCAGAATCCCCACTGCATGGCGGCGTCTTTTACCGTCATACTTTGCGACCACGGGCTAATCAGTTCACGGCGCACGGCGTTCAGGCGAATGCGTTTCAGCCACGCATTCGGGCCAATGCCCAAAATAGCGTGAAATGCGTTTTGCAAGGTGCGGCGACTGACGTGCAGTTGATTACACAAGTCCAGCACCGTCACTGGTTCGGACATGTTTTCCAGCACATATTCACGGGCCCGGGAAAGCAATCGGCGGTAACTCTGATGACTTATACTTTCCGCCGTCATCATTGGCTGCGCTTCTTCCAGCATCGCCCCCATCGCCATTAGCAAATTATCTCCCAGCACTTTACGCACTGCAGGCTGATGTAGATTTTCCGGGCTCTCGCAAAACGTCGCCAGCGCCTGTTGGACAAACCCCCACAGCGCGACCTTATGCTGCTCTTTCACTTCCAGCGCCGACTGGCTACGCAGCATATGTAATACCCGATCCGGATTATGCAAAAAGTTAGCCTGCCGGGTGATGACATCTTCAGAAAGCACCACACCAAGGATCGTGTAATCGTCTGGCGTACTTAATTCAAACTCGGTGCCGCCAGGACGGGTGGCAATTTCTGCGCTTCCCAGACATTGCGAACCAATAAATCCCTGCTCACCGCGCGTCGCCGGAATGCCAAACCAGAACGAGTTCGGCCAGACCAAGCACGACTGACGCAGCGCCAGCCCCGTGTATTCACGGAAAACCTGAATATCATCGAGCAGTATTTCCGTAAATTCACCATGAAACTTGCCCGGATGCAGCTGATCGTAAATCTGCTGCCAGGCGGTAATCGTCAAAGCATGTTCATAGACATCCGTTGTCTGTCGTTGATGAACATTATCCACTTCGACCTTCGGCGTGAGCTTCAGGTTTTCGGGTAAGGGTTCATGATAAAGATGGTGCAAATTGGCTGTACGGGTCTTTTTCATGATGTTAATGCCGGGTGTTGTAGGACACCCGGCACCTCCGACAGGTTAATGGGGCTTGAGACGATAACGACTACTGCGTTTACGTAACGTCCCGGCAGAAAAGAGCTGTTCGAGCGCATTTCTGGCTTTTTCCAGCGGCCAGCCAAAGTGGGCAGCCACTTCTCCTGCCGTCATTCCCTGACGTACTGATGTTAACAGCGCCAACAACTCGTCAGCAGATTCCGCGACGATAACTGGCGCGTCGGGTTCCTTTACGGGTTGCTTCGGCTGGCGGTTAAAGCCAGTAACCAGCCACTGGGTGTCATCGTCTGGCCGACCGATCTCCTTACGGCTGATGACACGCCCGGTACGCATCGCGGCAGCACAACCTGCGTCCAGCGCCGCACGACACGCCGCCAGATCGCCTTCCACCACCAGCGTTAGGCGACCAGGGTCAAGCACTTCGTGACTGAGCAAACGAACGTTAGCTGCTTTGAGCATGGCATCAGCTGCATCTATCGCGGCGACCATGCCGTCCACTTCCAGCAATCCCAGTGCATTGATCATCGGCAACCTCCGTTACGCACGCTGGATTGGATTACGCACGATTTCCAGCACTGCATCGGTAAAGGCGTTACAGGCTGCTTTACACGCGGCCTGGCTACCGGTTAAAAATGCTGCCGAGTAGTTGGTTTCAGACGGTGGCGGGACATAGGTCACCAGCTGCACGTCGGCAGATTTCAACGCTGCATCAATGCCGTAGGTCGCTTCCAGCGGCGGTGCCACCAGATACGCCAGCGGATCGCCAAGCGTGATCCCGGCGGTTGATGAGAGATAAGAACCGGTACGCGAAACGACATGCGCCAGGAAGGCTGTGTTTTCTGCATCATTAGCCCACTGGAAAGCAGCGCCATTTTCAATATGCGCAACCATCGCATCCAGACCGGCACGCACTTCCGCCGGGTTTGGCCCCCCGAGCATAATCAGCACTTCACCGGCAGTCGGTGACGGCCCGTGTGCAGCTCCCGCATACAGCGAGCGACCATACACGACTTCAACCATCGCCTGCTTGGTCGCTTCGTCAGCCGCAATGTAGGTGACGTCATCGGAATCAGCAGAAATCAGCCCGAGGCTACGAATATGCGGCGGCAATTTCAGTTCACGCGCAAATTCGGCGTTAACAGAGGCAATCACCCGCATGGCGGTTACCGACGGTCGAATCAAATCTAAAGCTGGCATGATGCCTCCTTATCGGGTCATGTTGATGCCGGATGCTTTCTGCTCCAGCATACGTTTCGCCAAATCCACAATGACGGCTGCGGCTTCAACCGGCGGCGTGCCGCCCTGGTGAATGTTAGAGATACAGGTACGGTCGGCCTCAACGGTGGTTGCCATACGCGGCGAGTAAACGGCGTAGCAGGAGAGACTTTCTGACTGCCCCAACCCGGGACGTTCACCCACCAGCAGGATCACCACTTTCGCGCCAAGAAGTTCGCCAATCTGATCTTCAATCTTCACGCGACCGTAACGCACAAAGAACGGTGTGCCGACTTTCAACCCGGCCTGTTTCAGGCCCGCCATCAGCGGTGGCAGAATCTCTTCATAGTTCACGGTGATCGCATCAGTAGACAGACCATCGGAAATAACCACCTGTACGTCCGGATTGGCAACACACTGCGCTTTCAGCGCTTCAACAGCCTCTGCACACAAGCGGCGGCCCATATCCGGGCGAGTCAGATAGAGATTTTTGTCGCTAATTTCAGAGCGGACTTCCAGCAAGCCCTGCGCTTTCACCCACTCTTCCGGCACTTCTTTCAGTACGGTATCTTTCGAACGAGAGTGATCGGCCAGGAAACGCAGCAACGCCTGGGTACGCGGACGCGGACCGGCACGACCGGTACAGACGCGGGCCACGGTGCTGCGGCGCAGTTCTGTTAATACGTCTGCGCGATGCGGGTTTTCAACGCCAATCCACGCTTTTGCTTCTGCGGAACCTAAATCCAGCGCGCAGCTTTCCGAGGTCACCGGTGCTGCACAGGTGGTAGTGGCGCATTTTGCTTCTGACGGCGCGGGGGCCGCTTGTCCCATTGACGCCATCACGCTGCGTACAATTTCTTCAATCTGTTTTTGATCCATGATGTGTTATCTCCGCGTCATCAGAAGAACAGTGACGGATCGCCCGCCCGTTTGGTCAGGCGACCGTTTGCCATAATGCCCATGCTTTCCAGCCAGCGTTCAAACTCCGGTGACGGGCGCAGGTTGAGTAACTGACGCACAGTGGCGGTGTCGTGGAAGGCCGTAGTCTGGTAGTTGAGCATGATGTCATCACCCAGCGGCATCCCCATGATGTAGTTACAGCCTGCGGTGGCGAGCAAGATCATCAGGTTTTCGTTGAGGTTCTGGTCAGCGTCAGCGTGGTTGGTGTAGCAGCAGTCACAGCCCATAGAAATGCCGCTCAGTTTGCCCATAAAGTGATCTTCTAAGCCCGCACGGATAATCTGCCGGTCGTTGTAGAGATACTCTGGCCCAATAAAGCCCACTACGGTGTTGACGATAAACGGATCGTAATGACGTGCCAGCCCGTAGTTACGCGCTTCCATCGTTACCTGATCTGCACCGAAGTTAGCGCCCGCCGATAGCGCAGAACCCTGCCCGGTTTCGAAGTAGAGGCAGTTTTCCCCGGCGATACGGTTAAACTCTGCGCCCACTGCGCGTGCTTCATCGAGCATCGCCAGCTCCACGCCAAATTCTTTCAGCCCTTTTTCGCTGCCGCAGATGCTCTGGAAAATCAGCCCGCCCGGCGCGCCGCGACGGATCGCTTCAATCTGGGTAGTAACGTGCGCCAGCACGCAGCCCTGGGTCGGAATGTTGAATTTGTCGATCACGCCATAGATGGTATCCAGCACGCGGCTTAAGTTTTCCACGTCGTCAGTCACCGGGTTAACGCCGATCACCGCATCGCCCACCCCGAAAGAAAGCCCTTCGTAGATTTGCGCGGCGATACTTTGCACGTCGTCGCGGGTATCGTTTGGCTGCAAACGGGCGCTGAAGGTGCCCGGAATACCGATGGTGGTATTGGCCTTTTTGATCACCGGCATTTTCTTCGCGCCATAGATCAGGTCCGCGTTGGAGCAAATCTTCGCTACCGCCGCGACCACTTCCGAGGTCAGCCCTTTGCGGGTAAAGGCAATGTCGTCCACGCTGGTTTCATCGCTCAGCATATACTCACGCAGTTCGCTGATGCTCCAGTTTTTAATCTGGTTGTAGGCCGTTTCGTTAACGTCGTCCTGAATCAGTCGCGTCACGCAGTCATCTTCATAGGCAATCACCGGATTATTGCGGATGTCCGCTACGGTCATTTCCGACAACACCTGCTTTGCCGCCACGCGCTCCTGTGAGCTTGCCGCTGCAACGCCCGCCAGCACATCCCCCGAACGCAGTTCGTTGGCTTTAGCCAGCACCTCTTTTACATCCTTAAACTGATATACATTGCCGAACAATGTGGTCTTTAGTTTCATAAGTCGTTCCCTCAGGAAGGAAATGCGAGTGATTTCACCGTCACCGGCACAACCGATCCGCCAAAAAGAGGCGTACCAATGTCGATATAGTCCCCCGCGCGGACAATCACTTCGTCAATGACTGCCAACGGGAGTTGTTGTAGCTGTGGGCGCAACAACATGCCCAGAGCTTTACCAAAGTCCTGCCCGGCCACCACCAGCAGGGGATGCGGATTCGGAAAACGCGCGACGAAATCGACCAGCGCGTTGATGACCGTCAGTACCGCGGCGTAACGCACAGGCAGCGAGGCGGGAAGCGCCAGCACGTACGCGTCAGTTTTGGGGCAAAGATCCAGCTGAATCAGCGCCTGTTGCCAGGCACTCACCAGATCCGTTTCATCAATTGGGATCGCCACCGGCAAATTGCGCAGCGGCAGTTGTACGCCCTCCAGCCAGATTGTGCTGCCAGAGAGCGAAAGGGTATGTGCGCCCGCGCCAATCACCGTGGCGCGTACGGTTTGCGCCGGAAACTGCACGTTCATCTCACGCAGGCGCGGATGGTCATGCAGCGCCGTTGCCAGAAGCGGGCCAATATCGGCAAAACAGAACGGGTCGGCGGGCTGGTGGCGATAACATTCGCCCACGCCGCCAGAAAGCGTAATGATTTCGGGCGTAACACCTGCGGGCAGCAAACCGGTTTGCATCAATGCCTGCGCGAGCGGCGAGAGCGTTCCGTCAATCACTTCGACAATCAGTTCCGCCATCCGCCGGGTAACCTGCACCAGCTGCGCGCCGGTCAGCGAACGGGCGTCAGTGCCTGCACCGAAGCACTCATCCACTATCATCTGCCCCGGTTTATGAGCGTAAACCACGCGCCCCTGGCTGTCGGTTTCCAGCAGGCGACCGCCGACGTTGAGGCAAGCGGTGCCGCTGATTTTTCCGGCATCGAACAGAGCGTAGTTCGCGGTGCCACCGCCAATATCGATATTCAGTACCCGACACAGCCGTTGTTCAGAAAGGGTTTGCGCCCCGGCACCGTGACCGGCGATCACGGATTCGAGATGCGGCCCGGCGCTGGCGACGACAAAATCGCCAAGCGACTGGGAGAGCGTCATCACCGCCGGGCGAGCATTGCGGGTTTTCGCGCTTTCACCGGTGATGATGATGGCACCAGAATCAACGCTTTCCGGCGCAATGCCCGCAGCCTGATATTGCTCGAGGATTAAGGATTTCAGTTCCGCTTCTTTTAAACCGCCCTGTTTATCGACAGGGGTAAAGAACACCGGGCTTTGCCAGCTAATTTCGCGTTTGATGAATTCGTAGCGCGGCACCTGCGACACCGCCGCACGGTTAACCAGCTCCAGGTGGGAGAAGATCACCTGGGTGGTGGTAGTGCCGATATCGATACCGACGCTCAGTAGCTGGCGAGTGTTCACGATTGTGCCTCCGCTTCGGTTTTAGCCGCGGTCGCGTCTTCTTTTGGCACCAGCATCATCGCCACGCCAATCGCCGTTACGCCGCCGATCAACTTGCCGACAATCATCGGGAAGATCATGGCGTTCATGTTGGCAGCGGCGAAGCCTAAGTGGTCACCCAGGGCGAAAGCAGCGGAAACGGCGAAGGCACAGTTGATCACTTTGCCGCGGGTATCCATCTGCTTCATCATGCCGAACATCGGGATGTTGTTAGCAAGCGTTGCCACCATGCCAGCTGCCGCGATATTGTTCATATTCAGCACTTTACCGACGCTCATCAGCGGTTTTTCAAACCAGCGTGTCAGCAGCAGCACCATCGGATACGCCCCTAACAGCACGCAGGAGATAGAACCGATAACTTCAATGGCGCGCATCACTTCACCGGGTTTATCGCCAGGGGCCATAAAGATCGGATCAAGACCGGGGATCAGTTCCCAGCCAAGGAGGAATTTCACTACCGCGGCAGCAAGACCGAGGGTGATCAATGCAACGAGGAATTTGGCGAAGATCTGGAAGCCGTTGATCATTTTTTCCGGGATGAATTTCAGCCCCAGCGCCACCAGTACCGCGACGATAAGTACCGGGATCATGTTCATCAGGATCAGGGCAAAGGTGAATTCCACCGGCTGACCGTTGATCTGCACACCGGAGTACATAGCCACCAGACCACCGGCAATACAGCCAATCGGAATGGTCACAATGCCCGCCAGCACGCCGAGCGCCAGATAACGACGGTCAGAAGGTTCGATAATGCCGAGCGCCACCGGAATGGAAAACACAATCGTTGGCCCCATCATCGACCCGAGAATTAACCCAGAGTATAGCCACGCTGCTACGTCGCCGCCCGCCAGCTCTTTGGCGAGGAAGAAGCCGCCCATATCGCACGCCAGCAGCGTTCCGGCGAACATTGACGGGTTTGCGCCGAGCATTTCGTAAACCGGGATAATTACCGGCCCGAGTACGTGAGCCAGTACCGGTGCCAGCGCGGTCATACCGACCATCGCCAGACCCAGAGCGCCCATTGCCATAAAGCCTTCTTCGAACTGACCGCCTGATCCTTCGATACTTTTACCGAACTTACCGAGGAAACGAGCAGAACCGCCGAACTGCGACAGGATCCTGTCTACGGCAGCTATCAGCATAAAGAACATCATGATGTACATGATGATTTCGTTAATTCCCATCGCCTTTACTCCCTGTTAGTTGTTATTTATTGGCGGATGCGGCGTAAACGCCTTATCCGCCCTACATGTGCAATCCCGTAGGCCGGATAAGACGCGGCAAGCGTCGCATCCGGCACTTGCACCGCGCCATTGGCGGATGCGGCGTGAACGCCTTATCCGCCCTACATGTGCAATCCCCCAGGTCGGATAAGACGCGACAGGCGTCGCATCCGGCATTTATTGCGCCGCTGCGTACAAGCCGACAATCTGCTCCAGGCTGGCGGTACGCGGGTTGCTGCGCAGACAAATATCTTCCAGCGCGGCCTGCGCCCATGCGCCGTAATGCGCAGATGCCGCACCAACATCGCCCAGTCGTTTACCAATCCCGACTTCCGCAATCAGCTCACTTACCGCGTTAATAGCGTCACGATCGTCGGATTTTTTAGTTCGCAGCGCCCGACCAATCTGACTAAACCGTTCGCGACAGACCATCCGGTTAAACTCCATCACCGTGGGCAGCAGCATGGCGTTCGCCAGTCCGTGCGGAATATGCAGCGCCGCCCCCGGCTGATGCGCCATCGCGTGACATAACCCAAGCCCCGCACTGGAAAACGCCATTCCCGCCATGCATGATGCGAGCAACATACTCTCGCGCGCGGCAAGGTCATGACCGTAGCCCACTGCTTTCGGCAGTGATTTACCAATCATCGCAATTGCGCCAATCGCCAGGCTGTCTGTAAACGGTGTAGCGTTCAGCGCGCTGTACGCTTCAATAGCATGGGTTAACGCGTCGATACCGGTCATCGCCGTGACATGCGACGGCACGCCTTCGGTCAGCGCGGCGTCGAGAATCGCCACATCCGGCATCAGCGAGGCATGGGCTAACACCTGCTTGCGCCCGCTCACCGCGTCGATAATCACCGTTACGTTGGTGGTTTCAGAGCCGGTTCCGGCGGTAGTTGGAATGGCAATCAACGGCAGGCGCGGTTGCAGAACGCTGGTTTCTGACATTTCTGCCAGCGTGCTATCGGGATTCGTTACCAGCAACGCCACGGCTTTTGCCGCATCCAGCACCGAGCCACCGCCAAACGCGATCACCCCATCACAGCCTGATTCACGCAACTGCGCCACGGCTGCACACACGTCAGTGATGCACGGTTCGCCCACCGGACACGGCCAGAGAGTCATGGCGATGCCTTTTACTGCCAGACTGCGCGTCAGCCCGGCGGTCATCCCCGCCTGATGCAAAAAGCTGTCTGCCATCACGAACAGATGTTTCAGCCCACGCGTTTGTACTTGCTGTCCGCAACTGCTCACCGCGCCCGGACCGCAAAGCGTCATCGGTGGAACGCTGAATGTTTTTACCCGTTGCAGATTCAGGGTATCGAACGCCTGAAAGAGCGCGGTCTGCAATTCATTTTGCATATAGTCCCTCCGCTTTCTCTCGCCCGCTACTGGCGATCGCCAGCGGGGTCATAAACAAACTGTGCTGCGGTAAATACACCTGTAACGCCGGGAATTGTTTGCGAAACAGCTCCGCCACGCCCGGTTGCATACAGGAACCGCCCGCCAGCCATAAATCAGTAATGCCCTGCCCTTCAATATGTCGGGCAACAATGTCCGCCATTTTTTCGTACACCGGCTTCACCGCAGGCCAAATCTCGTCACCGTGACCGCGCTTGTACTGCTCTGCCTCTTCCAGCGAAATACGGCGATTTCCGGCGAGAGTCAGAGAAATGTGATGTCCGCCGGTCGCTTCATCCGCTGAATAAGTCACCTTGCCCTTTTTCACGATGGCAATTCCGGTAGTGCCGCCGCCAATATCCACTACACCGGCGTTGTCCAGTTGCAGCAGATCCGCGACTGCGGTTGGCTCATCCAGCACATGGCTCACTTCCAGCCCGGCAGACTCCAGCACATTGATGGAAATACGCGGATCCGTACCTGGTGGAAATGAAGTCGCCGCACGGCTAAAACGGCGACCAAATTGCTGCTCGAGGGTATCGAGATGGCGACGAACAATGGTGACAGCACCGAAGAAATCCCAGACGATGCCGTCGCGGACCACATCGGCCCAGTCGAGACATACCGCCACCGGCTGACCGTCGCCGTCGACAACCATCGACACCACATCGCAGGTGCCCAGATCTACCCCCAGCCACAGCGGAGATTCCGTCGCGGCAGGCGTCTGGTTACACAGCGTTGCCGCCGTTTGCAGACGCGGGGTGAGCCATTGTTCGTCGTGCGCCATCGGTTACTCCTTAAACAATGCGAAACGCATCGACTAATACACAGCGACGCAGACGGACAAACGTACGCGCGCTGGTTACCCCTTCACCGGTTGGCGTGGTGATGGTCATCGTGGTCCAGCCTTCCCCGCCCAGCCCCAGCCCGGCAATGCACGGTCCGTTCTTAACGAAAATACTGGTATCAATGGCGTTCGCCATTTGGTTCATGTTCTCGATATTGCGCGAGTGCATTGCCGCCGTGTGGTGGCAACCGCCTTCCAGTTTCACCGCCAGCGCAATGGCATCCGCCACGTTGGCGACGCGCACGACCGGCAGCACTGGCATCATCAGTTCGGTCACGGCAAACGGATGTTCTGCGGGGGTTTCTACAAACAGCAAGCGCGTTTCTTGCGGCACGTTCAGGCCGATTGCCGCCGCGATTTTCGCGGCATCGCGACCCACCCAGTCACGGCTGACGGTGCCTTTTCCGCGCTCATCAATATTTTTCAGCAACACCGGTTGTAACTGCTGTGCCTGTTCTGCGGTCAGTTTCACCGCTTGCTGGCCTTCCATCAGACGCATTAGTTCATCGGCTACGCTATCAACAACAATCAGTACCTTTTCGTCGGCACAAATGATGTTGTTATCGAAAGAAGCGCCTTTGACGATGGACTGAGCGGCACGGGCGAGGTCGGCGGTTTCATCCACCACTACCGGTGGGTTGCCAGCGCCTGCGGCAATCAGACGTTTATTGGTGTGTTTACGCGCCGCTTCCACTACCGCTTCGCCGCCGGTCACCACCAGCAGGCCGATACCCGGGAACTTGAACAAACGTTGCGCGGTTTCGATATCCGGATTGGCCACAGTAACCAGTAAGTTTTCCGGCCCGCCTGCGGCAACAATCGCCTGGTTGAGCAACGTAATAGCCCGTTGGGAGACTTGTTTCGCCGCTGGATGCGGGGCAAAAATGACGCTGTTGCCCGCGGCAATCAGGCTGATGGCGTTATTAATTACGGTTGCCGCCGGGTTAGTGGAAGGCGTCACCGAAGCCACCACGCCCCAGGGCGCGTTTTCAATTAGGGTCAGGCCGTTGTCACCCGTCAGCACCTGTGGAGAGAGGCACTCAACGCCTGGCGTACCGCGCGCCTGAGCGACGTTTTTGGCAAATTTATCTTCTACGCGGCCCATACCCGTTTCACTGACGGCAAGTTCCGCTAAATCTCTGGCGTGTTTTTCGCCTGCTTCACGAATGGCAGCAATGGCTAACTGGCGCATTGCCACGCTTTTTAACCCTTGCTGGGCAATTTTGGCCGCCGCAACGGCGTCATCCAGGGAAGCAAAAACGCCCATCTCATGAACGGCGGCGGGCGACGTGTCACTGCTTTGCATTTTCAGCAGTACCGCTTTCACCACCTGTTCAATATCCTGTTGATTCATGATGTTCTGCCTTATTTGTGGAAAATTACCTGACCGCCAGAGACCACCTCATCGACAATGCCAATTACGCACAGATCGACCGGTGACGTTTCGCTTTTATGCGCCTGGCGGGCGGAACTGCCACTCACCAGCAACACCCACTCCCCGGTTCCCGCGCCAATATTGTCGATGGCGACAGCACATTGCCCATCAGGATTACCTTGTGGATCAATCATTTCCACCATCAGCAATTTGTCATGCGCCAGTCCGTGATGGCGTACGGTACAAACAATTTGTCCTGTGACGACTGCCAGTTTCATACCCGCCTCCGTGGCGTATTTCAGGTAAAAACTCCCCCTACCCTCCGCGGAAGGTAAAAGAAAAAGGAGAGAGCGTGACGCCCGGATCGACGTCACACAGGGTGATTACAGGTTGCTGCTATCGCCTTTCAGGCCGATCGGGAAGACCTCTTCCAGATCGCCGTGCGGACGCGGAATAACATGTACGGATACCAGTTCACCGATACGCTGTGCCGCTGCGGCACCGGCATCGGTCGCGGCTTTACAGGCTGCAACATCACCGCGAACCATGGCAGTACACAGGCCGCCGCCAATCTGCTTAACACCAACCAGTTTGACGCGCGCAGCTTTCACCATCGCATCAGAAGCCTCAATCAGTGCAACCAGGCCCCGGGTTTCGATCATTCCTAATGCTTCCATTGTGTTTTCCTCTTTATAGGGGTCCAGAACGGGACCGTTCATTCAACCAGTGTGTGTAAACTGCTTTCGCGGTTCACATTTGTCTGACGCGGCACAGCTGCCACCAGCGCCAGCTCGATAATTTCCTGCACGCTACAACCACGAGAGAGATCGTGCATCGGCGCGGCAAGTCCTTGTATCAATGGCCCGACGGCACGATATCCGCCAAGTCGTTGTGCGATTTTGTAGCCAATATTTCCCGCCTCCAGCGACGGAAAAACCATCACATTGGCTTTGCCCTGTAGCGGGCTGGCTGGCGCTTTTTGCGCCGCCACTTCTGGCACAAAGGCGGCGTCAAACTGCAACTCGCCATCGACGACCAGCTGCGGTGCGCGCTCACGGACGATTTCTGTCGCTTGCTGCACGTTGGCAACGCAGGGGTGACGGGCGCTGCCGTTACTGGAGAACGACAACATCGCCACGCGCGGCTCTTCTCCGGTGATGGCTCGCCAGGTTTCGGCGCTGGCAAGCGCGATATCCGCCAGTTGTGCCGCCGTCGGCTGTGGCACTACGCTGCAATCGGCAAAGCCCAACGCTGGACCGCTGTACTGTGGCAGCATCAGGAAAATGGAGGAGAGCGTTTTACAGCCAGGCTGCAAGCCAATAACGCGTAATCCGGCACGTAGTACATTTGCCGTTGAAGAGAGGTTGCCTGCAATACAGACATCCGCTTTACCAGCGCTAACCATCGCAGCGGCGAACATTAGTGGATCGGTAAGTTTTTCCAGCGCATCCGACGGCGTTTTATCTCCCGCACGGGCCTGCCAGCGGTCAGCAAATTCTTCCCGCATTGCGAGGTTGCTATGAGGATCAATCACCAGTAGCCCGTCCATCGCCACGCCGTGGCTGAGCGCAAACTGGCGAAGTTCAAACGGATTGGCGATAAGAACGGGCGTCGCCAGACTTTGTTGATACAGATATTGCGCGGCTTTCAGCACGCGTTGGTCTAACGCATCAGGAAAAACCACTCTGGCGGGCGCTCGCAACGCCAGTTCACGACAACGTTCAATAATCATTGCGTTTCCCCCAGTCGTTGTTGGATCTGCTTCACCGTTAGCGGCTGCTTCGTTACGCTCAAAATCATCATCACGTAAACCGTGCTGGAAAGGCGGTTCAGCGCCTGCAAGATGTCCGGGCGTAATACTTCAAAACTACGGGTAATAAACACCTGCGCCGCGACGGTTTCGGTTTCCCGCACTTTGGTGCGTAGCAGATTCAGCAACGCCGCATCGCGTCCGTGGCTGGCTTCCGGCACCAGATGATCGTGACCAAGATAGCGCAGCGGCTGGTGAGAAAGCCGATGCAGATCTTCGTCAGAAAGCCCGACAATCGCCTGGCAGGCCAGCGGTTCCCCCAGCGCATCGGCGCGCATAATGTTGCCAAGACGCGAGCGGATGTCCGCCAGCCATGGCTGCCACGGTTCTGCCAGTTCAATTTGCAGCCACACTGCCAGCGCAATGGTGCTGTCGAGAACAGCGCGAAAACCCAGGCGCGGATCGCTTTTGGCGACCATTTTTTCCGCCGACAGGTGAGTCAGCGTATCCGGCTTTTTCGCCACTGGCTGGTGACACAGTTCGCAGCACGCCTGCGGATGTTCATCACTACTGGTCAGCACGTGAACGGGCTGTAGCTGCTGCTGTTCATCGTCAACAAACAGGCGGCCCTGCTCGTCAATAAACTTGATGCGCAGATGGCGGCTTTCCAGCAACTCCCGGGCAGAGGGCGTCAGGCGACTGTCCGCAGGGAGATGGATCTCTACGCCTTCGCTGAGCGTATGGTTCGCTCTTAGCCATGCTTCGGTGATGAAATCTTTCATAGGGATTGCCAGTTAGCCGGCCAGGCGACATACAGGAATTTCACGCTGGATGTCGTACCAAATTCGATGCTGGAGCCTTTCGGGATAAACATCACGTCGCCTGCTTTGGCGATCATGGTTTCGCCTTCGTGGCGAACGTGCAGTTCCCCTTCCAGTACCATGTCGATTTCGTCGTAGTTCAGGGTCCACGGGAAGAAGGCGTTCTCCCACTGCATAAAACCAGCGGCCATGCTGCTGCCGTCGTCTCCGGTCACGAGATCAGTCAAGCCTACGCAGTGTGGTTCCGCGCCATCGAAACGACCAAACTTCACGCTGCTGCCATCAATAACTTTGATGCCGCCTTTGCCGGTCACCGATTTAAAACTCGGCTGCATTGCCCCCTGCTCCAGCGACTGTTTTTCCTTCATCACTTTTTCCATCAGCTGCGCGACCAGGCTTTCGGTAAACTGGCCTTCCGGCAGCTGGGCGATGATGGTTTCGCGGATACGCTGGCTTTCAGTTTTATCGGCAGGCACGCTGACGGGAACAGATGCCGCTACTGGCGTCGATTCAGTGCATTCGGTGATGGTAAACCCCAGCAAGTCCGCCACTTCGCGGGCTTCCGGGGTAATAATGCTGGCGCGCAGAACCACAGACATTGCCTGTTCGCCGCGCGCATGTGCTTCACGAATATCATTCGCTGTGATGAGTTTTTTCACCTGCTTCCTCCTGTTCGGTGAGAGATGCCAGATAATTCACCAGTTGCTGCACGCTTTGCGGGTCGTGGCTGTTTAGCTCGAAAATCGGCTCTTCAAAACCAGTTTCAAGCAATAACTTTCGCGTTGCTGCGACGTCAGCATCCGGCATGTCCGTTTTACTGATGACGGCGATTTGCCGTTTGCTGGCACCAATATCCAGCAACCCGGCAGGCAATCGGCTTTCCGGGTCATTCGCGCCGTGGACATAAATCAGCATGTCCACATCCTGTAGCGTGGTAATTAAGGCGTGATACCAGCGGGGATGGCTAAAATATTCACCCGGCGTATCAATATCACCCTTATCATTAAATTCCACAGCCTGTGTTTTTCTTGCGAGGGTATAATTCCCCTGTAATGCATTAAATAACGTTGTTTTTCCTGCCCCGACGGCACCCACAAACGCAATTCGTTTCATGAATGCCTCGTATTAACTTTTGGTCATTTCACACAGCGTATAATTTAATAAGCGTCCTAAACCGCTGACGGTTTGTGATAACGCTTCTTCTACTGCGCCCACCGAACCATAAATCACCAGTGCGCCGCTAAAACGGTCGAGGAAACCGATATGCACATCGGCAGCTTTCAGCGCTAAATCACCGGCGATCATCGCCGTTTCGCCGGGAGTTAGCGTCATAATGCCGATTGCGCCCGCATCCGGAACGCCGATTTTCTTCGCCAGTTCCTCGCCGGGATGCGCGATGAGATGCGCCAGTGTGACCTGTTTGCCGGGCACAAATTCCTGAATGATGCGTTCTTTATCCATGAGTCGCCGCCTGTGAAAAACTTGCGTGTATCGTGACAATTTTTCGTCAGAGTAAATAACAAAATTCGGCAAGCGCGTTTAAAAGGTGAGGTAGATCACTAAGAATGGAGAGATATTTACTGTGATGCATAAACTTTCATATGCAACGCATGAATATAAATAAAATAATATCGAGATAGTTTATATGCTGCTTTTTTATTACTCGAAAACTTAGTAATAAGCTTTACTAATATATTGCAGTAAAACCGCTTACCCTGAATATTCAGGGTAAGCGTGAGAGTTAAGAATGAATTACAGCGGTTGGGTTTGCGCTTCAACCACGGCCAGCGCTACCATGTTGACGATACGACGTACGGATGCGATTGGTGTTAACACGTGAACCGGTTTCGCCACACCCATCAGCACCGGACCGACAGTCACACCTTCCGAGCTGGAAACGCGCAGTAAGTTGTAACTAATACGGGCAGCTTCCATGTTCGGCATCACCAGAATATTGGCGGAACCTTTCAAAGGGCTGTCCGGCATACGATCGCTGCGAATCGCTTCCACCAGCGCTGCATCGCCGTGCATTTCACCATCAATCATCAGTTCTGGCGCACGCTCCCTGACCAGTTCCAGCGCTTGACGCATTTTGCTCGACGACGGGCAGTCAGAAGAACCAAAGTTGGAGTGTGACAACAGAGCCACACGCGGCTCAATACCAAAACGACGAACAGTTTCTGCCGCCATCAAGGTGATCTCCGCCAGCTCTTCTGCGTCTGGCTCGTCATTGACGTAGGTATCGGCAATAAAAGTGTTACCACTCGGCAATAGCAGCGCGTTCATTGCACCTGCGGTGTGAACGCCATCGCGATAACCAAAGACATTTTTCACCACGCTGAAGTGTTCATGATAATCACCCACCGTACCGCAAATCATTGCATCGGCTTCGCCACGCTGAACCATGATCGCGCCGATCACTGTCGGGTTACTGATCAGCGCCCGCTGTGCCTGCTCCTGAGTTACACCACGGCGCTTCATGATCTGGAAGTATTCGGTCCAGTATTCTTTAAAACGCGGATCGGATTCGTTATTGACGATCTCAAAATCAACGCCCGCTTTGATCTGCAAGCCCAGTTTTTGAATGCGCATTTCGATCACGTTCGGACGACCGATAAGGATCGGTTTCGCCAGTCCCAGAGTCACCAGTTCCTGAGTAGCATGCAGAACGCGAGCCTCTTCCCCTTCCGGCAAAACAACGCGCTTCGGCGCTTTGCGGGCCTGGGAGAAAATCGGCTTCATAAACAGGTTGGTTTTGTAAACGAACTCAGTCAGCTTGTCGATGTAGACGTCGAAATCAGCAATCGGACGCGTCGCCACGCCCGACTCCATCGCCGCTTTAGCGACCGCAGGAGCGATCTTAACGATCAAACGCGGATCAAACGGTTTTGGAATGATGTATTCCGGACCGAAGCTCAAATCTTGATCGCCATACGCCGAAGCAACGACTTCGCTCTGTTCCGCATGGGCCAGTTCTGCAATCGCACGTACCGCCGCCAGTTTCATTTCCTCGTTGATGGCAGTTGCACCAACGTCCAACGCGCCACGGAAGATGAACGGGAAGCAAAGCACGTTATTAACCTGGTTCGGGTAGTCGGAACGGCCGGTACAGATGATGGCATCCGGACGCACTTCTTTTGCCAGCGGCGGCAGAATTTCTGGTTCCGGGTTTGCAAGCGCCAGGATCATCGGCGCACGAGCCATTTTCTTAACCATTTCCTGGGTCAGCACTTTCGGGCCGGAACAGCCCAGGAAAATATCCGCGCCTTCAATTACATCATCGAGGGTACGTTTGCCGTCATCCACCACCGCATATGCGGCTTTGGTTTCCGCCATATTTGGCTCACGGCCCTGATAGATAACGCCTTTTGAATCACAAACCACGATGTTATGTTTTTGCAGCCCCAGCGCCACCAGCAGGTTCATACAGGCAATTGCTGCTGCACCCGCGCCGGAAACCACCATCCGCACGTCGGAGATGTTTTTCTCCACCACGCGCAATCCGTTGAGGATGGCTGCAGTGCTGATAATTGCCGTGCCGTGCTGATCGTCGTGGAATACTGGAATATTCATCCGCTCGCGCAGTTTCTGTTCAATATAGAAACATTCTGGCGCTTTAATGTCTTCGAGGTTGATGCCGCCGAAGGTCGGTTCGAGCGCAGCGACGACTTCAATAAATTTGTCCGGGTCAAGTTCATCAACTTCAATGTCAAATACATCAATCCCGGCGAATTTCTTAAACAGAACGCCCTTGCCTTCCATCACCGGTTTGCCTGCCAGCGCGCCAATGTTGCCTAACCCCAGCACCGCCGTACCGTTAGAGATCACCGCCACCAGGTTACCACGAGCGGTATATTTGTAGGCTTTTAACGGGTCTTTTTCGATTTCAAGACAAGGTGCGGCAACGCCTGGTGAGTAGGCCAGCGCCAGATCGCGCTGCGTTGCCAGAGGCTTGGTTGGAGAAACCTGGATTTTCCCTGGAACTGGAAATTCATGGAAATCAAGTGCACTTTGTTTTAACTGGTCATCCATTTGGTTGTTCCTTTCACGTAACGTTCACAAATAAAGTGTGTGGGCAACAGCCCCTGCCCACAACGTGGCGCACATTATTACCTTGCCGGAGTCTACAGACTTTGAGCAAGTCCAAACTCTCACCATTAACATAATGTTTTGGTAATAATCCTATAACACTGATGTTACCTGCTTAATCCAGCAATACCATGCCTGTCTGCTATGCTTTTTTGATGCGTTTAGCGAAATTTCTCAGAAGTGTGAATTAACGCACTCATCTAACACTTTACTTTTCAAGGAGTATTTCCTATGAACGAGTTAGACGGCATCAAACAGTTCACCACTGTCGTGGCAGACAGTGGCGATATTGAGTCCATTCGCCATTATCATCCCCAGGATGCCACCACCAATCCTTCGCTGTTACTCAAGGCTGCCGGATTATCACAATATGAGCATTTAATAGACGATGCTATCGCCTGGGGTAAAAAAAATGGCAAGACCCAGGAACAACAGGTGGTCGCTGCATGTGACAAACTGGCGGTCAATTTCGGTACTGAAATTCTCAAAATCGTACCCGGTCGCGTGTCAACAGAAGTTGATGCACGCCTCTCTTTTGATAAAGAAAAAAGTATTGAGAAGGCGCGCCATTTGGTGGACTTGTATCAGCAACAAGGCGTTGAGAAATCACGTATTCTGATCAAGCTGGCTTCAACCTGGGAAGGAATTCGCGCGGCAGAAGAACTGGAAAAAGAAGGTATTAACTGCAACCTGACGCTACTGTTTTCTTTTGCTCAGGCGCGGGCCTGTGCAGAAGCAGGCGTTTTTCTGATTTCGCCGTTTGTCGGGCGTATTTATGACTGGTATCAGGCGCGTAAGCCGATGGACCCGTATGTGGTGGAAGAAGATCCGGGCGTTAAGTCAGTGCGCAATATCTACGACTACTATAAGCAACACCACTACGAAACCATTGTAATGGGCGCGAGCTTCCGTCGCACCGAACAAATCCTCGCCTTAACCGGCTGCGATCGACTGACTATTGCGCCGAATTTGCTGAAGGAGCTGCAGGAAAAAGTTTCTCCAGTAGTGCGTAAATTAATCCCGCCTTCTCAGACGTTCCCACGCCCAGCCCCGATGAGCGAAGCGGAGTTCCGTTGGGAGCACAATCAGGATGCAATGGCAGTAGAAAAACTCTCTGAAGGCATCCGCCTGTTCGCCGTTGATCAACGCAAACTGGAAGATCTTCTTGCCATCAAACTATAAACCAGCCACGGAGTGTTATATGTCCCGAAAAGACCTAGCCAATGCGATTCGCGCGCTCAGCATGGATGCGGTGCAAAAAGCCAATTCTGGTCATCCCGGCGCGCCGATGGGCATGGCCGATATTGCCGAAGTGCTGTGGAACGATTTTCTTAAACATAACCCCAACGATCCAACCTGGTATGATCGCGACCGCTTTATTCTCTCCAACGGTCACGCGTCGATGCTGCTCTACAGTTTGCTTCATCTGACCGGTTACGACCTGCCGCTGGAAGAGCTGAAGAACTTCCGTCAGTTGCATTCGAAAACCCCTGGTCACCCGGAGATTGGCTATACGCCTGGTGTTGAAACCACCACCGGTCCACTTGGACAAGGTTTGGCGAACGCGGTCGGACTGGCGATAGCAGAACGTACACTAGCGGCGCAGTTTAACCAGCCGGATCATGAAATTATCGATCACTTCACCTATGTGTTTATGGGCGACGGCTGCCTGATGGAAGGTATTTCTCACGAAGTCTGTTCGCTGGCGGGCACGCTGGGGCTGGGCAAGCTGATTGGTTTTTACGATCACAATGGTATTTCCATTGACGGTGAAACCGAAGGCTGGTTTACCGACGATACGGCAAAACGTTTTGAAGCCTATCACTGGCATGTGATCCATGAAATCGACGGTCACGATCCGCAGGCGGTAAAGGAAGCGATTCTTGAAGCGCAAAGCGTAAAAGATAAGCCATCGCTGATTATCTGCCGTACGGTGATTGGCTTTGGTTCACCCAATAAAGCGGGTAAAGAAGAGGCCCACGGTGCACCGCTGGGTGAAGAAGAGGTGGCGCTGGCTCGACAGAAACTGGGCTGGCACCATCCGCCATTTGAGATCCCCAAAGAGATTTATCACGCCTGGGATGCCCGCGAAAAAGGCGATAAAGCACAGCAGAGCTGGAATGAGAAGTTTGCCGCGTATAAAAAGGCTCATCCGCAACTGGCAGAAGAGTTTACTCGCCGGATGAGCGGTGGTTTACCGAAAGACTGGGAGAAAACGACTCAGAAATATATCAATGAGTTGCAGGCGAATCCGGCGAAAATCGCGACCCGTAAGGCTTCGCAAAATACGCTTAACGCTTACGGGCCAATGCTTCCTGAGTTGCTCGGCGGTTCGGCGGATCTGGCTCCCAGCAACCTCACCATCTGGAAAGGTTCTGTGTCGCTGAAGGAAGATCCGGCGGGCAACTATATTCACTACGGGGTGCGTGAATTTGGTATGACCGCTATCGCCAATGGCATTGCGCACCACGGCGGCTTCGTGCCGTATACCGCGACGTTCCTGATGTTTGTTGAATACGCCCGTAACGCCGCGCGGATGGCGGCACTGATGAAAGCGCGGCAGATTATGGTTTATACCCACGACTCAATTGGCTTAGGGGAAGATGGTCCGACCCACCAGGCCGTTGAGCAACTGGCCAGTCTGCGCCTGACGCCGAATTTTAGCACCTGGCGACCGTGCGATCAGGTGGAAGCGGCGGTGGGCTGGAAGCTGGCGGTTGAGCGCCACAACGGACCGACGGCACTGATCCTCTCCAGGCAGAATCTGGCCCAGGTGGAACGTACGCCAGATCAGGTAAAAGAGATTGCCCGCGGTGGTTATGTGTTGAAAGACAGCGGCGGCAAGCCGGATATTATTTTGATTGCCACTGGTTCAGAGATGGAAATCACCTTGCAAGCAGCGGAGAAATTAGCGGGAGAAGGTCGCAATGTACGCGTAGTTTCCCTGCCCTCGACCGATATTTTCGACGCCCAGGATGAGGAATATCGCGAGTCGGTGTTGCCTTCTAACGTTGCGGCTCGCGTGGCGGTGGAAGCAGGCATCGCCGATTACTGGTACAAATATGTTGGTCTGAAAGGGGCAATTGTCGGGATGACGGGTTATGGGGAATCTGCTCCTGCGGATAAGCTGTTCCCGTTCTTTGGCTTTACCGCCGAGAATATTGTGGCAAAAGCGCATAAGGTACTGGGAGTGAAAGGTGCCTGATGGTGATCGCCGGATGCTGATTGCCGGATGCGACGCTGACGCGTCTTATCCGGCCTGACGCGTCTTATCAGGCTGACATGTTCCCGCTATTATGTTTAACGGGTGATCCACAACGTGGGCCAGGCGTCTGGTCCATGCCAGTTATCGCAGGTGGGTTCTGCAGCGTAACGCACCAGGCGAAAACGCTGACCGTCAAAGCGCCAGCGCGCCTGAATGCCACAATCGCTTAATCCTCGCCCTTTCGCTAAGGTCACCAGTTCACGCGATTTTTCATCGAATGTTGCGTTCATCAGTTCGAGTTCATTGGTCTCCTGACCGTTGTTGAACGGCAAACGCAACCGTACCGGGCGCGAAGCCAGTGGCTTTTTACGCGACACAATCCACGCAAGATCAATGGTGTTATACGCGCCTGCTTCACAGCTAATCATCATTAATGCTTTATCGTCGGTCAGCGCCGTAACGCTCACTTCACGACGCAACGGATCAAGCGAACAGCGCAGACCATTCATCCGCCAGTTACCGTAATCCAGCAAATCGTTACGTTCTTCACGAGAAAGTGGGGTCGGCGTCGGGTTCACTACCGCGACCTCTTTTAGCGCAGGCGCTGGCGGTACGCTGAGCGGCGGTTCGTCCCCTTTCTTGATCCACGCGGTTTCACTGCCGAGGCGCTTTTGCTGGGCATCAATAAACAACAACGCTGCTTTTAAGCCACTCAGTGAAATGGTCTGATCGCCGTCGCGTAAGGTGATCGCTTTCCCTTCCTGAATCATCTGCAAAAACGCGGTGATGGTTGTCGTATCATCGGTTACTAATAACCATGGTGAAATCCGCCACGTGTTACCACTCAACGCCAACGGCTCGCCATCTAACAGCAGCCGTGGCGCTATCTCCCCTTCCGACGCATCCGGCGACTTCAACCCGCCGCGCTCAATACGTAAAACGGCATCGGTATGCGCCCCGGCGCTGCGGCTCAGGGTCATCACCAGTCCATTATGATTGCCCGTATTGCGCGCCACACAGAAATTTTGATTATTACAGGTGACCTGCCAGTCGGAAAATGCCCGTTGCGCTGGTGCCGCCCACACCAAAGACGTCGGCAATAAAGCGAAAAAAAAGAGAAGAAAAATGCGATAGCGCATGGACGGTACGACCCCAGAAGTTCAAACAAACAGCACAAGTCGTATCTTCGTTGCGCAGGTAGCGCGGCTCAATCGGATTTATCGGATTGAGCCAATAATAAACAACGAAATATTATTGTTATTTTTCAGTCCATTAAATGTGACATTTGCAAATAGTTAAGCAATAACACCGTCTTACCGTCACGTATTTCGCCGCTTTTGATCATCTCCAGCGCCTGGCTGAACGGCAGCTCGAGCACTTCAATATCTTCATCTTCGACACCACCGCCCGCATTAGCGCGCTGGCTGTCACTGTATTCGGCGATAAAAAAGTGGATTAGCTCAGTCACACCGCCTGGCGACATATACAGTTCAAATAATTTGCGCACTTCGCCAACTTCATAACCCGTCTCTTCAATCGCTTCTTTACGAATACACACTTCCGGTTCGTCGTTATCCAGCAGCCCGGCGCAGGTTTCAATCAGCTGCCCGCTTTCATTGCCATTAACCCAGGTAGCGACGCGGAACTGACGAATCAGAACCACGGTCTTTTTCTTCGCGTTGTACAGGAGGATCGTTGCACCATTACCGCGATCGTAAACTTCACGTTTATGGCGGATAACTTCGCCATCTTTTCGCGTGAGATCGTAAGTTATGTTGTGCAGGGTGAAATAGTTATCGGAGAGAATTTTGTCTTTAATGAGGGTGATTTGTTGCGTCATACCGACTCCACAGCGCGAAATGAACAATTATCTTACGCTGTGAAGCCGGATTTGTCTGCGCAGGCTATTAGTGAGATTTGACTGATTTTACTCCCAGCCAGTCAATGATCCCCTGTGCCGCATGACGTCCTTCTGCCATTGCTGTGACCACCAGATCCGCACCACGCACGGCATCGCCACCTGCGAAGATTTTCGGATTCGTGGTCTGGTAACGGTACTGGCTTTCAACGTCCGCTACGATGCGGCCCCATTTATCCACCGTTACACCGTGCGACTCCAACCACGGCATACCATGAGGATTAAAACCAAATGCCATGATCACCGCATCAGCTGGCATCACAAACTCACTGCCTTCCACCGGCACCGGACGCCGACGCCCCTGGGCATCCGGCTCGCCAAGACGCGTACGCAGGAAACGAATTCCGCAAACATGACCTTGCTCATTCAGCTCAAGCGCCACCGGCTGGACGTTAAATTCGAAGTTTGCCCCCTCTTCGCGGGCGTTCTTCACCTCCTTCTTCGAGCCAGGCATGTTAGCTTCATCACGACGATAGGCACAGGTGACGTTACTCGCGCCATGGCGCAGCGCGGTACGCACACAGTCCATCGCGGTGTCGCCTCCGCCCAGTACCACGACGTTAAGTCCGGCGGTATTGATAAACGGCTCTTCAGGTAACTCTTCAAGCCCCATCACCTGTTTAGTGTTGGCGATGAGGAATGGCAGCGCGTCATAAACGCCCGGCGCATCTTCATTAGGTAAACCCGCTTTCATGGAACGGTAAGTGCCTACGCCAACGAAAACCGCGTCGTATTGTTCCAAAAGCGAATCCAAAGAGACATCTTTACCCACTTCACAATTGAGTTCGAAGTGAATCCCCATCGCGCTGAAGATTTCCCGGCGACGCGCCAGCAGGGACTTATCCAGTTTGAAAGAAGGAATGCCGAAGGTGAGCAGGCCACCGATTTCTGGATGGCGATCGTACACCGTCACCTCCACGCCATTGCGGATCAGAACATCCGCACAGGCCAGCCCTGCCGGACCTGCACCGATAATCGCCACCCGCTTATCCACTTTGGTGACATGGCTTAAGTCAGGACGCCAACCTTTCGCCAACGCCTGATCCGAAATGTAGCGTTCGATGTTGCCGATAGTTACCGCTCCGTGCTCATCGCGAATGGTACAGGCTCCTTCGCACAGACGGTCTTGCGGGCAAACGCGTCCGGTAATTTCTGGCAGGGTGTTGGTCTGGTGAGAAAGCTCGACGGCGGCGTCGATATTTCCGGCTTTCACCAGCTCTATCCACTGTGGAATGTGGTTGTGCAGAGGGCAGGTCCATTCACAAACGCTGTGCTCGCCGCACTTCAGGCAACGCGAGGCTTCCCGTTGTGCCTGGTCGGCGCGAAATGGCAGATAAATTTCATCAAAACCAGTTTTGCGCGCTTCAATCGCCAGTTTATCCGGCTCGCCTCGCGCGGGGGTTGCCTGCATTTGCTCGACTTTACTCATCGCCGGCATTTCTGGTGCCCCAGTACTGGCATGCCACGGTTGATGCTCCTGACGTGCGGTGCGCAGGCGGCGAGATTTCGCTATGCCGGAGAGTGCGGCGTCAGTGACCAGTTGCAGAGCGTCCGCCGGACAATTCTCGACACAGGCAGGACCGCTTTCGCGACCTGCACAAAGGTCGCATTTATGCGCCGTGGCTTTAACTTTGCCTGCCGCGACGGGTGTCAGGACGATTTGCATCGTACCAAATGGACAAGCTACCACGCAGGATTTACAGCCAATACACTTTTGCTGATTGACCTGAATGCTGTCATCAACATGGCTGATCGCGCCATTAGGGCAACTACGGGCGCAGGGCGCATCTTCGCAATGGTGACAGGTCACCGCACTACGTTGCTGCTGATGTTTGATAACCGTAATTCGGGGATGAAAATGGTGTTGGCTCAGGACATGTTGCTCATCATTGTGAGCCATGACACAGGCGATTTCACAAGCATGACAACCCAGACATTGCTGACTGTTGGCCATAATAAAACGATTCATAACGACCTTCTTTTTTGGTTGTAAAAACCTTATTCTTTATATGAGTGTTGTTATTACCCGACTTACAGGGGAATCGGCAATGTTCATGTGCCCAGAATAAGTCACTATTTCGCTATAAACTGTGGCAGATCAAATAATCCCATCACTGACTAAATTGCATTTCAGCAAACTGGAACATTAATGATTTTATGTGGAGAAGACGCGTGTGATTGTTAAACGCCCCGTCTCGGCCAGTCTGGCCCGGGCCTTTTTTTACATTGTGCTGCTGTCGATTCTTTCCACGGGTATCGCTCTGCTAACGCTGGCGAGCAGTTTGCGCGACGCTGAGGCTATCAATATTGCCGGATCGTTGCGTATGCAGAGTTACCGCCTGGGCTACGACTTGCAAAGCGGCAGTCCACAACTCAATGCGCATCGCCAGCTGTTCCAACAGGCACTGCACTCTCCGGTGTTAACCAATCTCAACGTCTGGTATGTGCCAGAGGCAGTAAAAACCCGCTATGCGCATCTGAATGCCAACTGGCTGGAGATGAATAATCGGCTCAGCAAGGGCGATTTGCCGTGGTATCAGGCCAATATTAATAATTATGTTAATCAGATAGACCTGTTCGTGCTGGCTTTACAGCACTACGCCGAACGCAAAATGCTGCTGGTGGTTGCGATCTCCCTGGCTGGCGGCATCGGTATTTTCACGCTGGTCTTTTTTACTCTGCGCCGCATACGCCATCAGGTGGTTGCCCCGCTGAATCAGCTGGTTACCGCCAGTCAGCGTATTGAACACGGCCAGTTCGATTCGCCGCCGCTGGATACCAGTCTGCCCAATGAGCTGGGACTGTTGGCCAAAACCTTTAACCAGATGTCGAGCGAGCTGCATAAATTGTATCGTTCGCTGGAAGCGTCAGTAGAAGAAAAAACCCGTGATCTCCACGAGGCCAAGCGTCGCCTGGAAGTGTTGTATCAGTGTTCGCAGGCGCTGAACACCAGCCAGATAGATGTGCATTGTTTCCGCCATATTTTGCAGATTGTTCGCGACAATGAAGCGGCTGAATATCTGGAGTTGAATGTCGGTGAAAACTGGCGGATTAGTGAAGGGAAACCAAACCCCGAATTGCCGATGCAGATTTTACCGGTAACGATGCAAGAGACGGTTTACGGCGAACTGCACTGGCAAAATAGCCACGTGTCATCATCAGAACCGCTGCTTAACAGCGTTTCGTCGATGCTGGGGCGCGGTTTGTACTTTAATCAGGCGCAGAAGCATTTTCAGCAGTTACTGTTGATGGAAGAACGTGCCACCATCGCACGGGAATTACATGATTCGCTGGCCCAGGTGCTTTCTTACTTACGTATCCAGTTGACGTTACTTAAACGTTCGGTACCGGAAGATAACGCCACCGCACAAAATATCATGGCCGATTTCTCCCAGGCATTGAATGATGCTTATCGACAGTTACGCGAGCTGTTGACCACGTTCCGCCTGACGCTGCAGCAAGCGGATCTTCCCTCCGCGTTGCGGGAAATGCTGGATACGTTACAAAATCAAACCAGCGCAAAACTGACTCTCGACTGCCGTCTGCCAACACTGGCGCTGGATGCGCAAATGCAGGTGCATTTGTTGCAAATTATTCGCGAAGCGGTACTCAATGCGATGAAGCACGCCAACGCCAGCGAAATTGCCGTCAGCTGCGTCACCGCACCGGACGGCAATCACACAGTCTATATCCGTGATAACGGGATTGGCATCGGAGAACCGAAAGAACCCGAAGGTCACTATGGTCTGAATATTATGCGCGAACGCGCGGAACGACTGGGTGGAACGCTGACTTTTTCACAACCTTCCGGTGGCGGCACGTTAGTGAGTATTAGCTTTCGCTCTGCGGAGGGTGAGGCAAGCCAGCTAATGTAATGCCACCTACTGACCAAAGAATACTTGCACTTAAGGTTCAGTATAAAAGGGCATGATAATTTACATTAACTCCTTTTTTTCTCCACGATTGGTCCGTACCTTGCCGCTACAGTGAAGCAAGGCATGCCAACAACAATACGCAGAAACACGAGGTCCTCTTTTAATGGCGAATTTCTTTATTGATCGCCCCATTTTTGCTTGGGTGCTGGCAATCCTGTTGTGTCTGACAGGAACCCTGGCGATTTTCTCATTGCCCGTTGAACAATACCCGGATCTTGCACCGCCTAACGTGCGAGTAACCGCTAACTACCCCGGCGCATCGGCTCAGACGCTGGAAAACACCGTGACCCAGGTTATCGAGCAAAATATGACCGGCCTCGATAATCTCATGTATATGTCGTCTCAAAGCAGTGGCACCGGTCAGGCATCTGTCACCTTAAGTTTTAAAGCGGGCACCGATCCGGACGAAGCAGTGCAGCAAGTACAAAACCAGCTGCAATCAGCCATGCGAAAGTTGCCGCAGGCGGTGCAAAATCAGGGCGTGACGGTGCGTAAAACCGGCGATACCAACATTCTTACCATTGCCTTCGTCTCTACCGATGGTTCGATGGATAAGCAGGATATTGCCGATTACGTTGCCAGTAATATTCAGGACCCATTAAGCCGCGTGAATGGCGTCGGGGATATCGATGCCTATGGTTCGCAATATTCAATGCGTATCTGGCTGGACCCGGCGAAACTCAACAGTTTTCAGATGACGGCTAAAGATGTCACTGATGCCATTGAGTCACAGAACGCGCAGATTGCGGTTGGGCAACTTGGTGGTACGCCTTCCGTCGATAAGCAGGCGCTCAACGCCACCATTAACGCCCAGTCACTGCTGCAAACACCAGAACAGTTCCGCGATATCACCTTACGGGTGAATCAGGACGGCTCAGAAGTAAGGCTGGGCGATGTCGCCACCGTCGAAATGGGGGCAGAGAAATACGATTATCTCAGCCGCTTCAACGGTAAGCCAGCCTCCGGGCTGGGGGTAAAACTGGCCTCCGGCGCGAACGAAATGGCAACAGCGGAGCTGGTACTCAATCGTCTCGACGAACTGGCGCAGTACTTCCCACATGGACTGGAATACAAGGTGGCATATGAAACCACCTCATTTGTTAAAGCCTCCATTGAAGACGTGGTGAAAACGCTGCTGGAAGCTATCGCCCTGGTTTTCCTCGTTATGTATCTGTTCTTGCAAAACTTCCGTGCCACGCTGATACCAACTATCGCCGTGCCGGTGGTGTTGATGGGAACCTTCTCCGTACTTTACGCCTTCGGTTACAGCGTCAACACCTTAACCATGTTCGCGATGGTGCTGGCGATCGGTCTGCTGGTGGATGACGCCATCGTGGTGGTGGAAAACGTCGAACGTATTATGAGTGAGGAAGGACTCACTCCTCGCGAAGCCACACGTAAATCGATGGGGCAGATCCAGGGAGCACTGGTCGGGATTGCGATGGTGCTGTCGGCGGTATTTGTGCCAATGGCCTTCTTCGGCGGCACCACCGGAGCTATCTATCGCCAGTTCTCTATTACCATTGTTGCGGCGATGGTGCTGTCAGTACTGGTAGCGATGATCCTCACTCCGGCTCTGTGCGCCACGCTACTTAAGCCACTGAAAAAAGGTGAGCATCACGGGCAAAAAGGCTTTTTTGCCTGGTTTAACCAGATGTTTAACCGCAACGCCGAACGCTACGAAAAAGGGGTGGCGAAAATTCTTCACCGTAGCCTGCGCTGGATTGTGATTTATGTCCTGCTACTTGGCGGCATGGTGTTCCTGTTCCTGCGTTTGCCGACGTCGTTCTTGCCGCTGGAAGACCGTGGCATGTTTACTACCTCGGTACAGTTGCCCAGCGGTTCAACCCAACAACAGACCCTGAAAGTCGTTGAGCAAATCGAGAAATATTACTTCACCCATGAAAAAGACAACATCATGTCGGTGTTTGCCACCGTTGGTTCTGGCCCTGGGGGTAACGGGCAAAACGTGGCGCGAATGTTTATCCGCCTGAAAGACTGGAGCGAACGCGACAGTAAGACCGGCACCTCGTTTGCCATTATCGAACGTGCAACGAAGGAATTTAATAAGATTAAAGAAGCTCGCGTTATCGCCAGCAGCCCGCCAGCAATTAGTGGCCTTGGCAGTTCTGCGGGTTTTGATATGGAGTTGCAGGACCACGCTGGTGCGGGTCACGATGCGCTGATGGCAGCACGTAACCAGTTGCTGGCTCTGGCGGCGGAAAATCCGGAGTTAACCCGTGTACGCCATAACGGCCTCGACGACAGTCCGCAGTTGCAGATTGATATCGATCAGCGTAAAGCTCAGGCGCTGGGCGTTGCTATCGACGATATTAACGACACGCTGCAAACCGCGTGGGGTTCGAGCTATGTGAATGACTTTATGGATCGCGGTCGCGTGAAGAAAGTCTATGTGCAGGCCGCTGCGCCATATCGCATGCTGCCAGATGACATCAATCTCTGGTATGTACGAAATAAAGATGGTGGCATGGTCCCCTTCTCTGCTTTCGCGACCTCACGCTGGGAAACAGGCTCGCCGCGTCTGGAACGCTATAACGGTTATTCAGCGGTAGAGATTGTCGGGGAAGCCGCGCCGGGGGTCAGCACCGGTACGGCGATGGATATTATGGAATCGTTAGTGAAGCAGTTGCCAAGCGGCTTTGGTCTGGAATGGACGGCGATGTCGTATCAGGAGCGACTCTCCGGCGCGCAGGCTCCGGCGCTGTATGCCATTTCATTGCTGGTGGTATTCCTGTGTCTGGCGGCGCTGTATGAAAGCTGGTCGGTGCCGTTCTCGGTAATGCTGGTCGTGCCGCTGGGCGTTATCGGCGCGCTGCTGGCAACCTGGCTTCGCGGGCTGGAAAACGACGTTTACTTTCAGGTAGGCCTGTTAACGGTGATTGGTTTATCGGCGAAAAACGCCATCCTGATCGTCGAATTTGCTAACGAGATGAACCAAAAAGGTCACGACCTGTTTGAAGCGACGCTCCACGCCTGCCGTCAGCGTTTACGTCCGATTCTGATGACCTCTCTGGCCTTTATCTTCGGCGTATTGCCAATGGCAACCAGCACAGGGGCCGGTTCCGGTGGCCAGCATGCGGTGGGTACTGGCGTAATGGGCGGGATGATTTCGGCCACGATTCTGGCTATTTACTTCGTGCCGCTGTTCTTTGTGCTGGTGCGCCGCCGCTTTCCGCTGAAGCCACGCCCGGAATAAGCAATTAAAAAGGCGACATACCAATGTGTCGCCTTTTTCAACTTTCCGATAAAGAACCTGTTCAGCAGGTACTTTCTGTTTGTACTTTGTCTCAGGAATTACTTACGAAGCATAACTTCGATAAAGTCTTTCCAGTTCCCCAGTTCACGTTCAATCATAACAACCTCTCTTATAATTATGGGTATTCTACGGAAACAATATACCGTGGTGAAGCTAATTTACTCGATTGCTGCGATGACTACCTCCGGGGGACAAACCTTATGTAAATACTATGGTCCTGCGGTGATGATTTGTATGTGATACACAGCAACATTTCGAGATATTCATACGGCATCTAATACTTATTTAATTCTGGTTAAAATACAGACAGATAACAAGATGAATATTCTTAATGTTTACGTTAAAAATGTTTAATATTATTTAATAGTTGTTAATTTGAATACTTCGATAATGTTATATTTCTTGATAATCATTTGCAGGCAAAATGTTTTCACCCTTAAATGAGTATTTATTCTCATAAATCGAAAAAGGATTCATTATGGTTACACTTTACGGCATCAAAAATTGTGACACCATTAAAAAGGCTCGCCGTTGGCTGGAAGCCAATAACATCGCCTATCGTTTTCATGATTACCGCATTGATGGGCTGGACAGCGGATTATTGAACGGTTTTATCAACGAATTAGGCTGGCAAGCGTTACTCAACACCCGTGGTACAACCTGGCGTAAACTGGACGAAACCACCCGCAATAATATCACCGATGCGGCCTCTGCGGCGGCATTAATGACTGAAATGCCTGCAATTATCAAACGCCCATTGCTCTGTGCGCCCGGGAAGCCTATGCTGCTGGGTTTCAGTGATTCCAGTTATCAGCAATTTTTCCATGAGGTGTAGTCTATGTCGTGCCCGGTTATTGAGCTGACCCAGCAGCTTATTCGCCGCCCATCCTTAAGCCCTGATGATGCGGGATGTCAGGCAATCATGATCGAACGTCTGCAGGCGATCGGTTTTACCGTTGAACGCATGGACTTTGCCGATACGCAAAACTTTTGGGCGTGGCGTGGGCAGGGCGAAACGTTAGCCTTTGCCGGACATACCGACGTGGTACCGCCTGGCGACGCCGACCGTTGGATTAATCCGCCGTTTGAACCAACCATTCGTGACGGCATGTTGTTCGGGCGTGGTGCGGCAGATATGAAAGGCTCACTGGCGGCGATGGTGGTAGCAGCAGAACGTTTTGTCGCGCAACATCCCAACCATACAGGTCGACTGGCATTCCTGATCACTTCTGATGAAGAAGCCAGTGCCCACAACGGTACGGTAAAAGTCGTCGAAGCGTTAATGGCGCGTAATGAGCGTCTCGATTACTGCCTGGTCGGCGAACCATCGAGCATCGAAGTGGTTGGTGACGTGGTGAAAAATGGTCGTCGCGGATCGTTAACCTGCAACCTTACCATTCATGGCGTGCAGGGGCATGTAGCCTACCCGCATCTGGCTGACAATCCGGTACATCGCGCAGCACCTTTCCTTAATGAATTAGTGGCTATTGAGTGGGATCAGGGTAATGAATTCTTCCCGGCGACCAGTATGCAGATTGCCAATATTCAGGCGGGAACGGGCAGTAACAACGTTATTCCGGGTGAACTGTTTGTGCAGTTTAACTTCCGCTTTAGCACCGAACTGACGGATGAGATGATCAAAGCGCAGGTGCTTGCCCTGCTTGAAAAACATCAACTGCGTTATACGGTGGATTGGTGGCTTTCCGGGCAGCCATTTTTGACCGCGCGCGGTAAACTGGTGGATGCGGTCGTTAACGCGGTTGAGCACTATAATGAAATTAAACCGCAGCTACTGACCACAGGCGGAACGTCCGACGGGCGCTTTATTGCCCGCATGGGGGCGCAGGTGGTGGAACTCGGGCCGGTCAATGCCACTATTCATAAAATTAATGAATGTGTGAACGCTGCCGACCTGCAGCTACTTGCCCGTATGTATCAACGTATCATGGAACAGCTCGTCGCCTGATGAGTGGTTCTGCAAGAGGAAATAAGCATGGGCTGGCTGGCTAAATATTGGTGGATTCTGGTGATTGTCTTTTTGGTAGGCGTCCTGCTGAACGTGATTAAAGATCTCAAGCGCGTCGACCATAAGAAATTTCTCGCCAACAAGCCGGAGCTTCCCCCGCATCGTGATTTCAACGATAAGTGGGACGATGACGACGATTGGCCGAAAAAGGATCAACCGAAGAAGTAAGCTAAGTGGCCGGATAAGGCGTTAATGCCGCATCCGGCAATGGTGAACGATGCCTGATGCGACGCTCACGCGTCTTATCAGGCCTACCAGGCTATTATTGCATCATTTCAATTACATCATCATCGCCAGGTTTGCCACCACTTAGCGCTTCGTCGAAATAATGTTTCGGTATGGTATAACGCAAGTGATCCAGGGCAAATTGCATACTGCGATTGTCGATTGCATGGCCTAAATCCTCCACAATATCCAGCGTCACATCACCACCTGCACTGATTAACGCTTCCTGCGCCGCAACCGCATGCGCCAGATCGATAACCGGATCTTCACCGCCATGAATCAAGTGAATTGTCGTGGCTGTAGACGCGGTTTCCGGCAAGCTGGCATAACGTCCGTTAAAGGCAATGACGCGCGAAGCAAGACCCGGTTCGGCTTTAATGCTCTCCAGCGCCATAATCGCGCCTTGTGAGAAACCGATTAGCGCCGTGGCGTTTGCCCCTACTCCGCTCTGTTTCTGCCAGTAGCGCACCGTCTCAATAAACGTCGGCATGATGGCATCCACACGCGCCTGGCGATTATCTTCCGTAATACCCTGCACCGAAAACCACTGACGCCCCGCCGGATTACCGCTCGGCTCCGCGCCTCCGACACTCACTACCAGCGCATCAGGAAATAGCGGCGCAAACCAGCTGCCTATTTCCCCCATTGCCACCGGGTTATCCCCGACACCGTGGAAAAGCAGTAACAACTGTTGTGCAGGTTTATCCGGGCTTTGAACAACAAAATGGTCATGTTTCATGGCGAACTCCTTAACTGATGTCATTAATTTTACGCCGCTGACTCACAATGACCATGGGAGAAAATTGAAGGAGTCAGTGAAAAAATTGCCATTGCGTTATGAGATCGCGCAGACGCTCAGTGCGAACATTATCAAGTGCGAACAGCGCCTGCGCGGCCTCTTCTCGCTGACGGGCCAGTAACATCTTGCGGCCTGAAAGTTTAAGTGTGGTACATAACTGCGCGTCACTGGCGTTTTTCTGTAAACGACCACGCAGCGCCGGTAATGCCAGTTCACTGGTTTGTAGCAGACGCGTTAAGCAACCTAACGACGTTAATAGCGGACGATGAGCGAAAGCAAAACCGGCCAGTTCAAGCCAGTCGTCCTCAGAAAGGACGGCATCATTTCGTGGATCGACGGGGAGCGTTTCGCCATTCCACTGCGTGAGAGCATGCGCATCGCGACGTAAACGGTAATGCTCACGTTCAGCCAGCTGTTTACCCGCATCACTCATCGGTAACAGTGCCATCGCCGTATAGCAACCGCTGCTGGCTTCACGATGATTACCCATTCGCACCAGCACAAAACCGCAGCGTTGCCAGAAACGCCATAACTCCTCGGTGTAGCCAAAACTCACCGAAAGATAGTCGAGGTCATGCGTATAGTTTAAAGCACGGGCAATAAGCTGTTGCCCAACGCCTTCACGCTGACGAGCTGGATGAACTGCTATCCTGCTGACCCGCCGTCCGCGCAATGTCGCTGCCAGTGGATTGCTGCCGTGCGCCGCCAGCGACTGGGCTACCAGATTACCCCGCGGGCGACGAAAACCTGCCCATACCGCCTGGCTGAGTTCTTGAGATAATCCGCCCTCCTCGACCAGCCACAGCGCCCCGGCGATCTCGTTTTCACAAGCCGCCTGGAAAAAATGTTGCCCAGGTGCATCCATCATGCGGCGTAAATCCAGCGGCGAGGTCCGGTAGTGCGCGCCAGACAATAGCTGATATACCTTTAACGGTGTATCCGGATCGCTTCGCCATAAGGTCTGTTCAAAAGCGGAAATGACGATGTCACCTTGTGGTTCGTGAGTGAAGTTTTCATCGTCAAAAACCAGTGCCTCGCTGACCATTTTTTCCAGCGGGCATCCCTGCGCCCAGCGGATCGGCTGTTGCAATTCGAAACGGTGTAAGTGCGGGAAACACGCACAAAATTTCAGCAAAAAACCACGTCCGGTACCTTCGTAGCCCTGCACCGTAGTGGTTAACAACGTTCGAGGAAAACGCGATACCAGTTGATGCAACAACGGCGCAGGTATGGCTGCGGCTTCATCGACCACCAGCCAGTCGGCTTGCTCATCGCTGGCTAACAAGGCATCCGGCGCAATAAAGCGAAACTTTTCGCCCGCAAATTGTGCCAGTACATCCGTTGCCGCTTTTGCAGGCGCGGTGACAATCGCACTGCCCGCAATACGAGAAATGAGTTGCCCTGCCAGCGCCGACTTACCGCGCCCACGCGCAGCAGTTACCGCTGACACACCCGGCGGCATGGTGAGTAGCTGCTGTAAGAGTTGCTGTTGTTCTGGTTGTGGTGCGCCAGTCGCGGGTTGCCAGTCAGTACGGGGAATAAAATGCGTCAACGTGAACGGCTGGTTTTGCCGCCAGAGGATAGCGTCGTGATCCGCCGTAAGTACGCGTTTGAGGTGCAGGACAAAATGCGGCGTGGCAATAGGGTCAGGGCAATCACTCCAGCGCAGCGAATCGGCATCAGGTTGGTTTTCCCACTCTTCCCATACAGGGAGTAACAACACCAGCCAGCTTCCGGCTTTCAACGTTCCGCTAAGTGCCGCAAAGGCAGCGGCATCAAAGCCGTGGCGGGCGTCGAATACCGCATGCCGGAACTCGCGTCCAAGTAAAGTTTGTAGCGTCGAGGGAGTACAGTGGTTTTCAGCGACTGGCTGCGGCGAAACCCACAACCAGTCGCCAGGTAAGGCATCACGCAACTTAAGCGCAAGGTTAAAGCACCAACGTTCTTCCCCGCTCAACACCAGCAAGCGGCGGATCCCTTCACGTTTCATTTGCGCTGTTAATGGGTGAAGCGCAGTCAGTTCAGCCATCCCTGCCCCGAAAGTTAAATGCTTTTACCAAAAGTATTGCATTGTGCCGGATCGCCGCTGTCGAAACCACGTTTAAACCAGTTGTAGCGTTGCTGAGAAGTGCCATGAGTGAAACTGTCTGGTACGACTCGCCCCTGACTTTGCTGCTGTAAACGGTCATCGCCGATGGCCTGCGCCGCGTTCAGCGCTTCTTCCAGATCGCCCGTTTCCAGAACGCCTTGCTGCTGCATGCTATGCCCCCAGACACCGGCAAAACAGTCGGCCTGGAGTTCCATACGTACAGATAAGCGGTTCACTTCCGCCTGCGTCGCGTTTTGTTGCAGTTGACGGACTTTCGGCTCGATGCCTAACAGTTTCTGCACATGATGACCGACTTCATGGGCGATAACGTACCCCTGGGCAAAATCGCCATCCGCGCCAAGTTTGTCTTTCATGTCATCATAGAAGGAGAGATCGATATAAACCGTGCCATCCGCCGGGCAATAGAACGGCCCCATAATGGACTGGCCCGCCCCGCAGCCGGTGCGCGTCATTCCACGGTACATGACCAGCTTCGGTTGCTGATAGGTCTTACCCATCTTCTCGAACTGCTGTCCCCAGGTGTCTTCGGTGGTTGCCAGAATCACCGAGGTGAATTTTGCGGCTTCGTCTTCATTTGGGCTAATTGACCGCGTTGATTGCTGTTGGGAAACCGGCTGTCCGGTCATCAACCCAGTTAAATCAACGCCATAGTAGCCTGCAACCAGCACGACTATCAGTAAAATCAGCCCGCCTTTACCGCTTGGCAGACGGAAACCGGGACCGCCCATTGACGGACCACCGGAGCTATTGCGCCTGTCTTCAACATTGTCACTTTCACGTCGCCCTTGCCAACGCATAGATACCTCAACAATATATTCATTATAGAAATGATCGTAGGTGGTTCAGAGGAAGATTACCACAGGAAAGCGGGATGAAATGGCGGAGGAATGAGCGTTCAATGCACATCTTATGAGAGCGGTTGTCTTGCCGTGCCAGCAGCACGGCAAGATGATGAATAGAAAAATCAGTCCAGCTGTACACCCAGGCGGCGGGCAACGGCTTCATAGGCTTCGATCAGGCCACCGAGGCTCTGGCGGAAACGGTCTTTATCCATTTTCTCCAGCGTTTCTTTGTCCCACAGGCGGCTGCCGTCCGGGGAGAACTCATCGCCCAGAACCACTTCGCCTTTGTACAGACCAAACTCCAGCTTGAAGTCGACCAGAATGAGACCAGCATCATCGAACAGTTTTTTCAGCACGTCGTTCGCTTTGTAGGTTAGCTCTTTCATACGCGCCAGGTTCTCTTTACTTACCCAGCCAAAGGTTTCGCAGTAAGATTCGTTGACCATCGGATCGTGCATGGCGTCGTTTTTCAGGAACAGATCGAACAGCGGCGGGTTCAGCTCAATACCTTCTTCGATTCCAAGACGTTTCACCAGAGAGCCAGCAGCACGGTTACGCACGACACACTCAACCGGCACCATATCCAGCTTTTTCACCAGACATTCGGTATCGGAGAGCAGACGCTCCATTTGAGTCGGGATACCCGCTTCAGCCAGTTTGCTCATAATGAAGTAGTTGAACTTGTTGTTCACCATACCTTTGCGATCAAACTGCTCAATGCGCGCGCCATCCCCTGCTGATGTATCATTGCGGAATTCGAGCACCAACAGGTCCGGGTTTTCCGTGCTGTATACGGTTTTCGCTTTACCACGATACAACTCAGCTTGCTTTTGCATCTTTATCACTCCTGGGTGTGAATTAACGTTTTAAAATCTTTTGCTGTCTGATGTGCCAGATGTTTTGTCGGATGCGGCAAGAACGCCTTATCCGACCTACGTCCGACAAACAAATTTCGTGCGAATTACCGCTAAAATCGCATTTTTCTGCCGACGCACACGTTTGCGTATCATATCAGAAAAAAGGGCCGGATGACTCCAGCCCTGTATTTTTACTTGCTAAACGCAGCCTGGAAGACAGCTACCAGCGCGTCGTTCTGACTCTGAGTCAGAGTATGACCTTTCGGATCGATGAACTGTAGGCTGCTGCGGTTATCTAAATCGCCAACCTGCAGTTTATAGTCACCGGATGCCAGGCCTGGATCGCTCGCGCCCAGTTCCTGCCAGTCGCTGTCAGACAGCGGCTTGTAAGTTACGGCCATGTTGCCCTGCGAACGGGTGCTGTCGGTCACTTTCATGCCCACTTTTTCCAGCGCCGCTGGCAGACGTTGCCAAACCACATTGAACGGCCCGCGTACGACCAGCATCGGTAAACCGGTGTCATCAGCTGCACTTTGTACGTCCATAGTGGTGGAGGCACGATTTTGCGCAGCGTTCGCGGCGTCAGTGGCAGATTTATCCAGACCGGCGGAAATAACGTTCATCATCTCCGTGCTGTAACGCTGCATGGAAGCCGCGTCTGCAACCGGTTTGCCCGCCTGTTCCAGGTTCAGCAGTTTAACCGTAACCGCCTGCTGATAACCTTGCGGTTTAACAGAGATTTGATAACGACCACGATACTGCTCGTCTTCGTCCAGACGGTTCCATTGTACCCAATCGGTGGTCAGCGTCTGACCCGCATCATCACGTTGGGTGATGGTGTAGTTTTTCGCCTGCAGCACGCTAACCACCTGCGGCCACAGAGTATTGCCACGACCATTTTCCACCAGCAATGAAGCGGTATCGCCCGTGAACTGGGTACGCGCGCCAGAAACCAGTGCCAGCGGCTGGGCTGGTGGACGAATGTCCAGCGCCTTACCGACAGCACCACTACCGTTGGTCACCGGGATTGCATAATCACCGGAGGTCACCGGCAAAATCATTCCAGCCGGGGCATGAAGCTCCGCAAGCGGTGCCGCTTCCAGGTAGGCTTCATCACCACTGACCTGACGCTTATAGCGTGAGTCAGAACTACAGGCTGCGAGTAATAAAACAAGCGAAACACCCGCAACCTTTGCCAGGCGCGACTTTTGAACAGAGTAAGCCATCAAATCTCCCTAAACTTTACAGCAAACCGGCATGCTTAAGCGCCGCTCTGACCGTCTCACGACCACTGTCGGTGATTGGAGTCATTGGCAGGCGCAGCGTATCGGTCGCCACAAGACCCAGTTCCTTACATGCCCATTTCACAGGGATTGGATTGGGTTCGACAAATAGTTTGTTGTGTAATGGCATCAGACGCTGATTAATAACGCGTGCCTCGGCAAAATGCCCTTCTGCTGCCAGTTTGCACATCTGGGCCATATCACGCGCTGCGACGTTAGCCGTAACGGAAATAACCCCATGACCGCCCAATTGCATGAAGTCCAGCACGCTCGCATCATCGCCGCTCAGCAGAACAAAATCATCTGAAACCAGCTCTTTGATCTGGTTTACACGCGTTAAGTTCCCTGTTGCCTCTTTGATTCCGATAATATTTTTTACTTTCGCCAGACGGCCCACCGTTTCCGGGAGCAGATCGCAGCCAGTACGGGACGGCACATTATACAGAATTTGCGGCAGGTCAGTATGCTCAGCGATGGCTTTGAAATGCTGATACAAACCTTCTTGCGACGGACGATTGTAGTAAGGGGTTACCGTCAGGCAGCCGACGATACCACTGTCATTGAAGCGCTGCGTCAGGCTAATGGCTTCCGCAGTAGCGTTAGCGCCGGTCCCTGCAATTACCGGAATGCGCCCGTCAGCCAGCTCCAGCGTCATCATCACCACATCAGCATGTTCGTCATGATTTAAGGTAGCGGACTCGCCAGTGGTGCCAACAGAAACGATCGCCGAAGTACCGCTGGCGACATGATAATCAATCAGTTTTTTCAAGCTAGCCCGACAGACATTACCTTTTTCATCCATCGGAGTAACAATCGCGACAATACTTCCCGTGAACATGGGCCATCCTCTGTGCAAACAAGTGTCTCAATGGTACGTTTGGTATGGCATTAAAAGCAAGCAGACAGAACCGTTCTGATTGTTGTATGCATGTTTTTTTTATGCTTTCCTTAAGAACAACTCACCCCTTAAAGGAATAACCAGTTTGACACTGTCATCGCAACATTATCTGGTGATCACTGCGTTGGGTGCCGATCGCCCTGGAATTGTGAACACCATCACCCGTCATGTCAGTAGTTGCGGCTGTAATATCGAAGACAGTCGCCTGGCAATGCTGGGAGAAGAGTTCACGTTTATCATGCTGCTTTCCGGTTCATGGAATGCCATCACTCTGATTGAATCAACGTTACCGTTGAAAGGTGCCGAACTGGATCTTTTAATCGTGATGAAGCGCACGACGGCTCGTCCACGTCCGCCAATGCCGGCATCGGTCTGGGTTCAGGTCGATGTGGCAGACTCACCGCATTTAATTGAACGCTTCACGGCACTTTTCGACGCGCACCACATGAACATTGCGGAGCTGGTGTCGCGCACGCAACCTGCTGAAAATGAACGGGCTGCGCAGTTGCATATTCAGATTACTGCCCACAGTCCCGCCTCTGCGGATGCAGCAAATATTGAGCAAGCGTTCAAAGCCCTATGTACAGAACTCAATGCACAAGGCAGTATAAACGTCGTCAATTATTCCCCACATGATGAACAGGATGGAGTTAAGTAATGAATCCACTGAAAGCCGGTGATATCGCACCGAAATTTAGCTTGCCGGATCAAGACGGAGAACAAGTTAATTTGACCGACTTCCAGGGACAGCGTGTTCTGGTTTATTTTTACCCAAAAGCCATGACCCCCGGCTGTACCGTACAGGCCTGCGGCTTACGCGATAACATGGATGAGTTGAAAAAAGCGGGCGTTGATGTGCTGGGTATCAGCACCGATAAACCCGAAAAACTCTCCCGTTTTGCGGAAAAAGAGCTGCTTAACTTTACGCTCCTGTCTGATGAGGACCACCAGGTGTGCGAACAATTCGGCGTCTGGGGTGAAAAGTCCTTCATGGGCAAAACCTACGATGGTATTCATCGCATCAGCTTCCTGATTGACGCTGATGGCAAAATCGAACATGTCTTTGACGATTTCAAAACCAGCAATCACCACGACGTTGTGCTGAACTGGCTGAAAGAACACGCCTGATTACTTTGCTCCATTCAGTGCTGGCTGCGCTTGCGGCCAGCACACCTCACTTCTCGTGATCAAGATCACATTCTCGCTTTCCCCTGCGACACGGGTGTCGAATCCATTTATTGCTGAACGTTAATGACCATCATTTTTGTACCGTTCAGAATCCAGTTAACACATAACTTATTGAATATATTAAATTAATCAGACTGGCATCCTTTATGCAATATGAAATGCAATGTTTCATATCATTTTCAAGGAGCCGACATGAACCGCTTTGTGGTGGCCGAACCACTGTGGTGTACAGGATGTAATACCTGTCTCGCTGCCTGTTCGGACGTGCATAAAACGCAAGGTTTACAGCAACACCCGCGCCTGGCCCTGGCGAAGACGTCAACACTCACTGCCCCTGTCGTGTGTCATCACTGTGAGGAAGCCCCTTGCCTGCAGGTCTGCCCGGTCAATGCCATCTCCCTGAGAGATGATGCGATCCAACTCAACGAAAGCCTCTGTATTGGCTGCAAGCTTTGCGCCGTGGTCTGCCCATTTGGCGCAATCAGCGCTTCAGGAAGCCGTCCGGTGAATGCCCCTGCGCAATATGTTTTTCAGGCTGACGGCTCACTCAAAGACGGCGAAGAAAACGCGCCGACCCAACATGCTTTGCTGCGCTGGGAACCGGGTGTCCAGGCCGTCGCGGTGAAATGCGACCTGTGTGATTTCTTGCCAGAAGGTCCGGCCTGCGTTCGCGCTTGCCCGAATCATGCGTTACGGCTGATCACCGACGATAGCCTGCAACGTCAGATGAAAGAAAAACAGCGCCTTGCCGCAAGCTGGTTTGCCAATGGCGGGGAGGATCCCCTTTCCCTCACTCAGGAGCAACGCTAATGGATGCCCTGCAATTATTAACCTGGTCGCTGATCCTCTATCTGTTTGCCAGTCTGGCTTCGCTGTTTTTACTCGGTCTGGACAGACTGGCTATTAAGCTTTCCGGCATCACATCGCTGGTGGGCGGCGCGATTGGCATCATCAGCGGAATTACGCAATTACATGCAGGCGTAACTTTAGTCGCCCGTTTTGCCACGCCTTTTGACTTTGCCGATTTAACCCTGCGAATGGATAGCCTCTCGGCATTTATGGTGCTGGTTATCTCCTTGCTGGTGGTGGTTTGTTCGCTCTATTCATTGACTTATATGCGCGAATACGAGGGCAAAGGCGCGGCGGCGATGGGCTTCTTTATGAATCTTTTCATCGCATCGATGGTTGCCCTGCTGGTGATGGACAACGCTTTTTGGTTCATCGTGCTGTTTGAAATGATGTCGCTGTCTTCCTGGTTTCTGGTCATTGCCAGGCAGGATAAAACGTCAATCAACGCTGGCATGCTCTACTTTTTTATCGCCCACGCCGGATCGGTGCTGATTATGATTGCCTTCTTGCTGATGTGGCGCGAAAGCGGCAACCTCGATTTTGCCAGTTTCCGCACGCTTTCACTTTCTCCGGGGCTGGCGTCGGCGGTGTTCCTGCTGGCCTTCTTCGGTTTTGGCGCGAAAGCCGGGATGATGCCGTTGCACAGCTGGTTGCCGCGCGCTCACCCTGCCGCACCATCGCACGCTTCGGCGTTGATGTCTGGCGTAATGGTCAAAATCGGTATTTTCGGCATCCTGAAAGTGGCGATGGATCTGCTGGCGCAAACGGGTTTGCCGCTGTGGTGGGGCATTCTGGTGATGGCGATCGGCGCAATCTCCGCGCTCCTGGGCGTGCTGTATGCGCTGGCGGAACAGGATATCAAACGGCTGCTGGCCTGGAGTACCGTCGAAAACGTCGGCATTATTTTGCTGGCGGTCGGTGTGTCCATGGTCGGTCTGTCACTGCACGACCCGCTGCTCACCGTGGTTGGACTGCTCGGCGCACTGTTTCATCTGCTCAACCATGCGCTGTTCAAAGGGCTGCTATTTCTCGGCGCGGGTGCGATTATTTCGCGTTTGCATACCCACGACATGGAAAAAATGGGGGCACTGGCAAAACGGATGCCGTGGACAGCCGCAGCATGCCTGATTGGTTGCCTCGCGATATCAGCCATTCCTCCGCTGAATGGTTTTATCAGCGAATGGTACACCTGGCAGTCACTGTTCTCACTAAGTCGTGTGGAAGCCGTAGCGCTACAACTTGCGGGTCCTATTGCTATGGTGATGCTGGCAGTCACTGGTGGGCTGGCAGTAATGTGCTTCGTCAAAATGTACGGCATTACTTTCTGTGGTGCGCCGCGCAGTACACACGCTGAAGAGGCACAGGACGTGCCAAATACGATGATCGTCGCCATGTTACTGCTCGCGGCTTTCTGCGTATTAATTGCGCTTAGTGCCAGTTGGCTGGCACCGAAAATAATGCACATTGCCCATGCGTTTACCAATACCCCTGCCGTCACTGTCGCCAGCGGAATGGCACTTGTCCCCGGCACGTTTCATACACAGGTCACTCCCTCATTACTGTTGCTGTTACTACTGGCGATGCCTTTGCTGCCTGGCCTTTACTGGCTGTGGTGTCGTTCACGCCGTGCAGCGTTTCGTCGCACAGGGGATGCGTGGGCATGCGGCTACGGCTGGGAAAATGTAATGGCCCCGTCAGGCAATGGCGTGATGCAGCCGCTGCGTGTGGTCTTTTCTGCGCTATTTCGTCTACGACAACAGCTCGACCCTACGCTGAGGCTAAATAAAGGTCTTGCGCACGTCACCGCCAGGGCTCAGAGCACAGAACCCTTTTGGGATGAGCGGGTGATCCGCCCCATCGTGAGCGCCACCCAACGGCTGGCCAAAGAAATACAGCATCTGCAAAGCGGCGACTTTCGTCTCTATTGCCTGTATGTGGTCGCCGCACTGGTTGTGCTGCTAATCGCTATTGCCGTCTAAGGAAATCACCATGAGACAAACTCTTTGCGACGGATATCTGATCATTTTTGCGTTAGCACAGGCCGTGATTCTGCTGGCGCTAACCCCGCTTTTTACGGGGATTTCCCGGCAGATACGCGCGCGTATGCACTCCCGTCGCGGACCGGGGATCTGGCAGGATTATCGCGATATCCACAAACTGTTTAAACGCCAGGAAGTTGCGCCGACATCTTCAGGTCTGATGTTCCGCCTGATGCCGTGGGTATTAATCAGCAGCATGCTGGTGCTGGCGATGGCCCTACCACTATTTATTACTGTTTCCCCTTTTACGGGCGGCGGCGATCTGATCACCCTTATCTATCTTCTTGCCCTGTTTCGTTTTTTCTTTGCTCTTTCCGGGCTGGATACCGGAAGTCCGTTTGCGGGTGTCGGTGCCAGTCGCGAGTTGACGCTCGGCATTCTGGTCGAACCCATGCTCATTCTCTCACTGCTGGTATTGGCGCTGATAGCGGATTCCACGCATATCGAGATGATCAGCAAGACGCTGGCGACGGGCTGGAGCTCGCCGCTAACCACCGTACTGGCGTTACTGACCTGTGGTTTTGCCTGCTTCATTGAGATGGGAAAAATTCCCTTTGATGTTGCTGAAGCAGAACAGGAATTACAGGAAGGCCCGCTGACCGAATATTCCGGTGCCGGGCTGGCGCTGGCGAAGTTGGGGCTGGGGCTGAAACAGGTCGTGATGGCATCACTGTTTGTGGCCCTGTTTCTGCCCTTTGGGCGCGCGCAAGAGCTTTCTCTCACCTGCCTGCTGACTTCACTTGTCGTTACGCTGCTCAAGGTTTTGCTGATTTTTGTTCTGGCCACTATCGCAGAAAACACGCTGGCACGCGGGCGTTTTTTACTCATTCACCATGTGACCTGGCTTGGCTTCAGCCTTGCTGCGCTTGCCTGGGTCTTCTGGTTAACCGGTCTGTAAGGAGCACTGACGGAATATGGAAAATCTTGCTCTGACGACGTTATTGCTGCCTTTTATCGGCGCACTGGTCGTTTCGTTTTCGCCACAACGTCGGGCCGCCGAATGGGGGATTTTGTTCGCCGCGCTGACCACGCTGTGCATGTTGTCGCTGATCTCCGCGTTTTATCAGGCCGATAAAGTTGCCGTCACGTTGACGTTGGTCAACGTGGGGGATGTGGCGTTGTTTGGCCTGGTCATTGATCGCGTGAGTACGCTGATTCTGTTTGTAGTGGTGTTCCTCGGTTTGCTGGTCACGATCTACTCCACGGGTTATCTGACGGATAAAAATCGCGAACACCCGCATAACGGCACGAATCGTTATTACGCATTTTTGCTGGTTTTTATCGGCGCGATGGCGGGACTGGTACTCTCCTCGACGCTGCTCGGTCAGTTGTTGTTTTTTGAAATTACGGGCGGCTGCTCCTGGGCGTTGATCAGTTATTACCAGAGCGATAAAGCGCAACGTTCAGCACTAAAAGCGTTACTTATCACTCATATCGGTTCGCTGGGGTTGTATCTTGCCGCCGCCACGCTGTTTTTGCAGACCGGAACGTTTGCGCTTAGCGCGATGAGCGAGTTACACGGCGACGCACGTTATCTGGTTTATGGCGGCATCCTGTTTGCCGCGTGGGGAAAATCGGCCCAGCTACCGATGCAAGCGTGGCTACCGGATGCAATGGAAGCGCCAACACCGATCAGCGCCTATCTCCACGCCGCATCGATGGTGAAAGTGGGCGTTTACATTTTTGCCCGCGCCATTATCGACGGCGGCAATATCCCGCATGTGATTGGCGGCGTTGGCATGGTCATGGCACTGGTCACCATTCTTTACGGCTTCCTGATGTATTTGCCGCAGCAGGATATGAAGCGGTTGCTGGCCTGGTCGACCATCACTCAACTTGGCTGGATGTTCTTCGGCTTGTCGCTCTCCATCTTCGGCTCGCGGCTGGCACTGGAGGGCAGCATCGCCTACATCGTCAACCACGCGTTCGCTAAAAGCCTGTTTTTCCTTGTAGCAGGTGCGCTGAGTTACAGCTGCGGCACGCGCTTGTTGCCGCGTCTGCGTGGCGTATTGCACACCCTGCCGTTGCCAGGCGTGGGTTTCTGCGTGGCCGCGCTGGCGATTACTGGCGTGCCGCCGTTCAACGGCTTCTTCAGTAAATTCCCACTGTTTGCTGCCGGTTTTTCGTTGTCAGTGGAGTACTGGATCCTGCTGCCCGCCATGATTCTGCTGATGATTGAATCGGTCGCCAGTTTCGCCTGGTTTATTCGCTGGTTTGGTCGCGTCGTGCCTGGCAAACCGAGCGAAGCCGTCGCCGATGCCGCACCGCTGCCAGGATCAATGCGCCTGGTGTTGATTGTACTGATTGTGATGTCGCTGATTTCCAGCGTATTCGCCGCGACCTGGTTGCAGTAAGGAGATGATGAATGACCGGTTCTATGATCGTAAATAATCTGGCGGGACTGATGATGCTGACATCGCTGTTTGTGATTAGTGTCAAAAGCTATCGCCTGTCATGCGGATTTTACGCCTGCCAGTCGCTGGTGCTGGTGTCTATTTTCGCCACCCTCTCGTGCCTGTTCGCCGCAGAGCAACTGCTGATCTGGTCCGCCAGCGCCTTTATCACCAAAGTACTGATGGTACCGTTAATCATGATTTACGCTGCACGAAATATTCCCCAGAACCTCCCGGAAAAAGCGTTATTCGGTCCGGCAATGATGGCATTGCTCGCGGCATTAATTGTCCTGCTTTGCGCATTTGTCGTTCAGCCCGTGAAGCTACCGATGGCTACCGGGCTGAAACCGGCGCTGGCGGTGGCGTTAGGTCATTTTCTGCTTGGCCTGCTGTGCATTGTCAGCCAGCGCAATATCCTGCGGCAAATTTTTGGTTACTGCCTGATGGAAAACGGCTCCCATCTGGTGCTGGCGCTTCTTGCCTGGCGTGCACCGGAACTGGTGGAAATTGGTATCGCTACCGACGCCATCTTCGCCGTCATTGTGATGGTGTTACTGGCAAGAAAAATATGGCGTACCCACGGCACGCTGGACGTGAACAACTTGACCGCGCTGAAGGGATAATGAGATGAGTTATTCTGTGATGTTCGCTTTACTCCTGCTCACGCCGCTGCTTTTTTCGCTGCTCTGTTTTGCCTGCCGGAAACGGGAACACTCTGCGACTCGCACGGTGACAGTACTACATAGCTTAGGGATCACACTGCTGCTGATTCTGGCACTGTGGGTGGTCCAAACTGCCGCTGATGCGGGAGAAATATTCGCTGCGGGACTGTGGCTTCATATTGATGGTCTGGGCGGTTTGTTCCTCGCCATTCTTGGTGTGATTGGCTTTCTCACCGGTGTTTACTCGATTGGCTACATGCGTCATGAAGTGGCTCACGGCGAGCTTTCACCCGTTACGCTGTGCGATTACTACGGTTTCTTCCATCTGTTTTTGTTCACCATGCTGCTGGTTGTTACCAGCAATAACCTGATTGTGATGTGGGCGGCAATCGAAGCCACCACCTTAAGCTCGGCGTTTCTGGTAGGCATTTACGGTCAGCGTTCATCTCTGGAAGCTGCATGGAAGTACATCATTATTTGTACTGTTGGTGTCGCTTTTGGTCTGTTCGGTACCGTGCTGGTATACGCCAACGCCGCCAGCGTTATGCCGCAGGCAGAAATGGCGATATTCTGGAGCGAGGTTCTTAAGCAATCGTCCTTGCTTGACCCAACATTAATGCTGTTGGCCTTTGTGTTTGTGCTAATTGGCTTTGGCACCAAAACCGGGCTATTTCCCATGCACGCCTGGCTGCCGGATGCTCACAGTGAAGCGCCGAGTCCGGTCAGCGCCCTGCTCTCCGCCGTATTGCTGAACTGCGCGTTGTTGGTGCTGATTCGCTATTACATCATTATTTGCCAGGCCATCGGCAGCGATTTCCCCAACCGGTTGTTGCTCATCTTCGGCATGTTGTCGGTTGCCGTGGCGGCATTTTTCATTCTGGTACAGCGGGACATTAAGCGTCTGCTGGCGTACTCCAGCGTGGAGAACATGGGACTGGTCGCGGTGGCGCTAGGCATTGGCGGGCCGCTGGGAATTTTTGCTGCGCTGCTGCACACCTTAAACCACAGTCTGGCAAAAACGCTGCTGTTCTGCGGTTCCGGCAATGTACTGCTCAAGTACGGCACGCGCGATCTCAACGTCGTCTGCGGAATGCTCAAAATCATGCCATTTACCGCCGTGCTGTTTGGCGGCGGTGCGCTGGCGCTGGCCGGGATGCCGCCCTTCAACATTTTTCTTAGCGAATTTATGACCGTTACCGCCGGACTGGCTCGTAATCACCTGTTGATTATCGTCCTGCTGTTATTGCTGTTAACGCTGGTGCTGGCGGGCCTGGTACGGATGGCTGCGCGGGTGTTAATGGCGAAACCGCCGCAGGCCGTTAACCGGGGTGAACTTGGCTGGTTGACCACCTCGCCAATGGTGATTCTGCTGGTCATGATGCTGGCGATGGGAACGCATATTCCACAACCTGTCATCAGGATCCTGGCGGGCGCTTCCACTATAGTCCTCTCAGGGACGCACGACCTGCCTGCACAACGTAGCACCTGGCATGATTTTTTGCCTTCAGGCACCGCATCTGTTTCGGAGAAACACAGTGAACGTTAATTCATCGTCAAATCGTGGCGAAGCGATTCTCGCCGCCCTGAAAACGCAGTTCCCCGGCGCGGTGCTGGATGAAGAGCGACAAACGCCTGAACAGGTCACCATTACGGTGAAAATAAATCTGCTGCCTGACGTTGTACATTATCTTTATTATCAACATGATGGCTGGCTTCCGGTCCTGTTTGGCAACGACGAGCGGACACTTAACGGTCATTACGCGGTTTATTATGCCCTTTCAATGGAAGGGGCCGAAAAATGCTGGATCGTGGTGAAGGCACTGGTCGATGCCGACAGTCGGGAGTTTCCGTCAGTCACACCGCGCGTCCCTGCCGCGGTCTGGGGCGAGCGAGAAATTCGCGATATGTACGGGCTGATTCCGGTTGGCCTGCCGGATCAGCGTCGCCTGGTGTTGCCCGATGACTGGCCGGAAGATATGCATCCGCTGCGCAAAGACGCGATGGATTATCGACTGCACCCTGAACCGACGACTGATACCGAAACGTATCCGTTTATCAACGAGGGCAACAGCGATGCGCGGGTGATCCCTGTTGGCCCGCTGCATATCACCTCCGATGAACCAGGTCACTTCCGCTTGTTTGTGGATGGCGAGCAAATTGTCGATGCTGATTACCGCCTGTTTTATGTCCATCGCGGCATGGAGAAACTGGCAGAAACGCGGATGGGCTACAACGAAGTGACCTTCTTGTCGGACCGCGTGTGTGGGATTTGCGGTTTTGCCCACAGTGTGGCCTATACCAACTCGGTTGAAAATGCACTGGGGATTGAGGTGCCGCAACGAGCGCATACTATTCGCTCGATTCTGCTGGAAGTCGAACGGCTGCATAGTCATTTGCTCAACCTTGGCCTCTCCTGCCATTTTGTGGGTTTTGATACCGGTTTTATGCAATTTTTCCGCGTGCGGGAAAAGTCGATGACGATGGCGGAATTGCTGAGCGGGTCGCGTAAAACCTACGGTCTGAATCTGATTGGTGGTGTTCGCCGCGATATTCTCAAAGAGCAACGTCTGCAAACGATGAAACTGGTGCGCGAGATGCGCGCCGACGTGTCGGAGCTGGTAGAGATGCTGCTTGCCACGCCGAATATGGAACAACGCACTCAGGGCATTGGCATTCTCGACCGACAAATCGCCCGTGATTATAGCCCCGTAGGGCCGCTGATCCGTGGCAGTGGTTTTGCCCGTGATTTGCGCTTTGATCACCCCTACGCCGACTACGGCAATATTCCAAAAACGCTGTTTACCTTTACCGGCGGCGATGTCTTCTCCCGCGTGATGGTCCGTGTCAAAGAGACGTTTGATTCGCTGGCAATGCTGGAATTTGCCCTCGACAACATGCCGGATACCCCACTGCTGACCGAAGGCTTTAGCTATAAACCTCACGCATTCGCGCTGGGCTTTGTTGAAGCGCCACGCGGTGAAGACGTGCACTGGAGCATGCTCGGCGATAACCAAAAATTGTTCCGCTGGCGCTGTCGTGCCGCCACCTACGCCAACTGGCCAGTGCTGCGTTACATGCTGCGCGGCAATACCGTTTCTGACGCACCGCTGATTATCGGTAGCCTTGATCCCTGCTACTCCTGTACCGACCGTGTGACGCTGGTTGATGTGCGCAAGCGCCAGTCAAAAACCGTGCCGTATAAAGAGATCGAACGCTACGGCATTGATCGTAACCGTTCGCCGCTGAAGTAAGGACAGAAAATGCTGAAGTTACTGAAAACTATTATGCGCGCCGGAACCGCGACGGTGAAATATCCCTTCGCGCCACTGGAGGTCAGCCCAGGCTTTCGCGGGAAACCGGACCTGATGCCCAGCCAATGTATTGCCTGCGGTGCCTGCGCCTGTGCTTGTCCGGCAAATGCGCTGACTATCCAGACCGACGACCAGCAAAATACGCGCACCTGGCAGCTCTATCTGGGGCGTTGTATTTACTGCGGACGTTGTGAAGAAGTGTGCCCGACCAGAGCCATTCAGCTTACCAATAACTTTGAACTGACCGTCACCAATAAAGCCGATCTCTATACCCGCGCGACGTTCCATCTACAACGTTGCAGCCGTTGCGAACGCCCGTTTGCCCCGCAAAAAACCGTCGCACTGGCTGCAGAACTGTTGGCACAGCAACAAAATGCACCACAAAACCGCGAAATGTTGTGGGCGCAAGCGAGCGTCTGCCCGGAATGCAAACAACGCGCGACGCTGATCAACGACGACACAGATGAACCGCTGGTGGCTAAGGAGCAGCTATGAGTCCAGTGCTTACGCAACATGTCAGCCAGCCCATCACGCTGGACGAACAAACGCAAAAGATGAAGCAGCATTTGCTACAGGATATCCGTCGTTCGGCCTACGTTTATCGCGTGGATTGTGGCGGCTGCAACGCCTGTGAAATCGAAATTTTTGCCGCCATCACGCCAGAGTTCGACGCAGAACGCTTTGGCATTAAGGTTGTTTCATCACCGCGTCACGCCGATATTTTGTTATTTACTGGCGCAGTCACCCGGGCGATGCGTATGCCTGCACTTCGGGCATATGAGTCTGCCCCCGATCATAAAATCTGTGTTTCCTACGGCGCGTGCGGTGTCGGCGGCGGTATTTTCCACGATCTCTACAGCGTCTGGGGCGGCAGCGACACCATTGTCCCCATTGATGTTTGGATTCCCGGCTGCCCGCCAACACCGGCCGCCACCATTCACGGTTTCGCCGTGGCGCTCGGTTTGCTACAACAGAAGATTCACGCGGTGGATTATCGCGATCCCACCGGGGTGACCATGCAACCGCTGTGGCCGCAGATCCCGCCATCACAGCGTATCGCCATTGAGCGAGAAGCGAGGCGGCTGGCGGGCTATCGTCAGGGGCGAGAAATTTGCGATCGGCTCCTGCGCCATTTAAGCGACGATCCTACAGGAAATCGGGTTAACACCTGGTTGCGCGAAGCCGACGATCCGCGTCTCAATAGTATCGTTCAGCAACTCTTTCGCGTTCTCCGGGGGTTACATGGCTGAGGAGTGCGGGGAAATTGTTTTCTGGACGCTGCGAAAAAAATTTATCGCCAGTAGCGACGAGATGCCGGAACACAGCTCCCAGGTAATGTATTACTCGTTGGCTATCGGTCATCACGTTGGCGTGATTGATTGTCTGAATGTCGCCTTCCGCTTCCCACAGACGGAATACGAGGATTGGCTTGCACAGGTCGAAGAGGAGCAAGCCCGACGTAAGATGCTGGGGGTGATGACCTTTGGTGAGATTGTTATTGACGCCAGCCACACCGCCCTGTTGACCCGGGCATTCGCGCCACTGGCAGATGACGCGACGTCTGTGTGGCAGGCGCGTAGCATTCAATTCATTCATCTGTTGGATGAAATTGTGCAGGAACCGGCCATCTATCTGATGGCCAGAAAAATTGCGTGAGAAGGATTTCTCATTAATAAGGACTGTTGATGGCTATGTCAGACGAGGCGATGTTTGCCCCGCCGCAAGGAATAACAATTGAAGCGGTAAACGGAATGCTCGCGGAGCGGTTAGCGCAGAAACACGGCAAGGCGTCTTTATTACGCGCCTTCATCCCGCTGCCGCCGCCGTTCAGCCCGGTACAACTTATTGAACTGCATGTTCTCAAAAGCAACTTCTATTACCGCTACCATGATGATGGCAGCGATGTGACGGCAACAACAGAGTATCAGGGCGAGATGGTCGATTATTCGCGCCACGCCGTCCTTCTCGGCAGTAGTGGAATGGCGGAGCTACGCTTTATTCGCACCCACGGCAGTCGTTTTACTCCCCAGGATTGCACACTGTTTAACTGGCTGGCACACATAATCACTCCGGTTCTGCAATCATGGCTCAATGATGAAGAACAGCAGGTGGCGCTGCGTTTGCTGGAGAAAGATCGCGATCATCATCGGGTACTGGTGGATATCACTAATGCAGTGTTGTCACATCTTGATCTCGACGATCTGATCGCTGACGTCGCTCGTGAGATCCATCATTTTTTCGGTCTGGCTTCAGTCAGTATGGTACTGGGCGATCATCGAAAGAACGAGAAGTTCAGCCTGTGGTGCAGCGATCTTTCTGCCTCACATTGTGCGTGTCTGCCACGCTGTATGCCTGGCGAAAGTGTATTGCTGACACAAACGCTACAAACCCGACAACCGACCTTGACGCACCGTGCAGACGATCTGTTTCTCTGGCAACGCGACCCGTTATTACACTTACTCACATCGAACGGCAGCGAATCTGCGCTCCTTATACCGCTCACCTTTGGCAACCATACACCGGGTGCATTGTTGCTGGCGCATACCTCTCCCACTCTCTTTAGTGAGGAAAACTGCCAGCTACTACAACATATTGCCGATCGCATCGCTATTGCCGTTGGCAATGCCGATGCCTGGCGTAGCATGACCGATTTGCAGGAAAGCTTGCAGCAAGAAAACCACCAGCTTAGCGAGCAGCTCCTTTCGAATCTGGGCGTCGGTGACATTATCTATCAAAGCCAGGCAATGGAAGATTTGCTCCAGCAGGTAGATATTGTGGCGAAGAGCGACAGTACGGTGTTGATTTGTGGTGAAACCGGAACCGGCAAAGAGGTGATCGCCAGGGCGATCCATCAACTGAGCCCGCGACGCGACAAGCCGCTGGTCAAAATCAACTGCGCCGCTATCCCCGCCAGTCTTCTGGAAAGTGAGTTATTCGGTCACGACAAAGGGGCATTTACTGGCGCGATTAACACTCATCGTGGTCGTTTTGAAATTGCCGATGGCGGCACGTTATTTCTCGATGAAATTGGCGATCTGCCGTTAGAACTTCAGCCTAAACTGCTGCGCGTATTGCAGGAACGGGAGATTGAGCGTCTCGGCGGGAGTAGAACGATCCCGGTAAATGTCAGAGTCATTGCCGCCACCAACCGTGATTTGTGGCAAATGGTTGAAGATCGCCAGTTTCGCAGCGATCTCTTTTATCGCCTGAATGTCTTCCCACTGGAACTGCCGCCACTGCGCGACCGTCCGGAAGATATCCCTCTTTTAGCAAAGCATTTCACGCAAAAAATGGCGCGCCATATGAATCGCGCAATTGACGCCATCCCGACCGAGGCGCTACGCCAGTTGATGTCGTGGGACTGGCCGGGCAACGTGCGCGAGCTGGAAAACGTGATTGAGCGAGCGGTACTACTGACTCGCGGTAACAGTCTGAATTTACATCTTAATGTCCGACAAAGCCGTTTACTGCCGACGCTAAATGAAGATTCAGCGCTTCGCAGTTCAATGGCGCAGTTACTGCACCCGACGACGCCAGAGAATGACGAAGAAGAACGTCAGCGCATTGTTCAGGTATTGCGAGAAACCAATGGCATTGTTGCCGGGCCTCGTGGCGCGGCGACGCGATTAGGGATGAAGCGCACCACGCTGCTATCACGAATGCAGCGGCTGGGGATCTCGGTTCGCGAGGTGTTGTAATCTGTTTTTGCAGGAGTATGCATGAGAAACAAACTCTCTTTCGACTTGCAGTTGAGCGCCAGAAAAGCGGCAATCGCTGAACGGATTGCCGCCCATAAAATTGCCCGCAGCAAAGTGTCGGTCTTTTTAATGGCGATGTCCGCAGGCGTGTTTATGGCGATCGGATTTACTTTTTACCTTACCGTTATCGCCGATGCCCCGTCTTCACAGGCATTAACCCATCTGGTGGGTGGCCTTTGCTTTACACTCGGCTTTATTTTGCTGGCGGTTTGCGGCACCAGCCTGTTCACCTCGTCGGTAATGACGGTGATGGCAAAAAGTCGGGGCGTTATTAGCTTGCGAACATGGCTGATTAATGCACTTCTGGTGGCCTGCGGTAATCTGGCAGGTATTGCCTGTTTCAGTTTGTTAATCTGGTTTTCCGGGCTGGTGATGAGTGAAAACGCGATGTGGGGAGTCGCGGTTTTACACTGCGCCGAGGGCAAAATGCATCATACATTTACTGAATCAGTCAGCCTCGGCATTATGTGCAATCTGATGGTTTGTCTGGCGCTGTGGATGAGTTATTGCGGACGTTCATTATGCGACAAAATCGTCGCCATGATTTTGCCCATCACCCTGTTTGTCGCCAGTGGCTTTGAGCACTGTATCGCCAATTTGTTTGTGATTCCGTTCGCCATTGCCATTCGCCATTTCGCCCCTACCTCCTTCTGGCAACTGGCGCACAGTAGCGCAGACAATTTTCCGGCACTGACGGTCAGCCATTTTATTACCGCCAATCTGCTCCCGGTGATGCTGGGTAATATTATCGGCGGTGCAGTGCTGGTGAGTATTTGTTATCGGGCTATTTATTTACGTCAGGAACCCTAAAAATCAGCCCGGCGAAACAGTTCGTCGGGCTGAAGATTATTCTTGCGCGATTTGCCCATCGGGCCAGGCGTGAATCACGGCTTTGATCAGCGTCGCCAATGGAATGGCGAAGAATACGCCCCAGAATCCCCACAAACCACCGAAGATCACTACTGATAAAATAATGACCAGCGGATGCAGGTTAACCGCTTCGGAGAACAACACAGGTACTAACAGGTTGCCGTCCAGCGCCTGAATGATCAGATACACCGCGAAGCAGCTCCAGAATTCCGTGCCAGCACCAAACTGGAATAGCGCCACGCCAACCACCGGAATGGTCACCACAAATGCACCAATGTACGGAATAAGTACCGAGAAGCCGACCAGCACCGCCAGCAGCAGCGAATAGTTCAGCCCGAAGAGTAAGAACCCCAGCCAGGTGGCGATCCCCACCACGATCATTTCCAGCACTTTCCCACGGATATAGTTAGTGATTTGCTGATTCATCTCCTTCCACACCTGGCCTGCCAGACCACGGTTACGCGGCAGCACCCGGCGAACGGCGTTCAACATTTGCTCTTTGTCTTTCAGCAGGAAGAAGACCATCAATGGCACCAGCACCAGATAGACGGCAATGGTCAGCAAACCGACCAGCGAGGCGAGGGAAATTTTCACCACCGAATCGCCCATGGTGAGCATTCGGCTGCGCATATTTTCGGCCATTGCATCAATAATCCCCGCATCCATTAACGCCGGATAGCGGCGCGGCAACGTGGCGGCAAAATCAGAGAGCTTATTGAGCATCCCCGGCATATCACGGATTAAGTAGATGCCCTGTTGCCAGGCGATAGGCATTACCACGAACGCCATCAGCAGCAAAATACCGACGAAAACGACCAATACAATCGATGTCGCCCAACGTCGGGAGCAGCCTATTGATTGTAGGCGCACGGTTGGCCATTCCAGTAAATAGGCCAGCACAATCGCCACCAGCAACGGTGCGAGTAGGCCGCTAAAGAAAAAGATAATGCCAAATCCGGCAACTAAAATAACCAGCAAGGCAATCGCTTCCGGGTCACTAAAACGGCGGCGATACCATTGCATCAACATTTCGAGCATAAAGACCTTCCCTGAACCTCAAGAGCGGGATTGCGATCCGCAATTGTATCGAAATGTCACAAAAAAGACTTCGCTTTTTATGACGAATTCAGGAAACTGAAAAGTCATTTGAGTGGGCTAATCTTCGCCGTTACACTCAAAGGCGGCGCGGTGGGAACGATATTTCACAGTATCGGTCAAATGACTATCTCCAGAAACACAGGACAGAGGTTATGTTCAGGCAGTTGAAAAAAAACCTGGTTGCAACCCTCATTGCTGCCATGACCATTGGTCAGGTAGCCCCGGCGTTTGCCGATAGTGCAGACACCTTGCCGGATATGGGAACCTCCGCAGGAAGCACGCTTTCCATTGGTCAGGAAATGCAGATGGGCGACTATTATGTCCGCCAGCTACGCGGTAGCGCGCCGTTAATTAATGATCCACTATTAACGCAGTACATTAATTCACTAGGAATGCGTCTGGTTTCGCATGCCAATTCGGTTAAGACACCGTTTCATTTTTTTCTGATCAACAACGACGAAATTAACGCCTTTGCTTTCTTTGGCGGCAACGTGGTGCTGCACTCTGCCCTGTTCCGTTATTCCGATAACGAAAGTCAACTGGCTTCAGTTATGGCGCACGAAATCTCCCACGTCACCCAACGTCACCTGGCGCGAGCGATGGAAGATCAACAGCGCAGCGCGCCGCTGACCTGGGTCGGCGCGTTAGGTTCTATTTTACTGGCGATGGCCAGTCCGCAGGCGGGGATGGCAGCGCTGACCGGTACACTGGCGGGAACGCGCCAGGGGATGATCAGCTTCACCCAGCAAAATGAACAGGAAGCGGATCGCATTGGTATTCAGGTGCTGCAACGCTCAGGATTCGATCCGCAGGCGATGCCGACCTTCCTCGAAAAATTGCTCGATCAGGCGCGTTACTCCTCGCGTCCGCCGGAAATTTTATTGACTCACCCGTTGCCGGAAAGCCGTCTGGCGGATGCCCGTAACCGTGCCAATCAAATGCGTCCGATGGTGGTGCAATCGTCAGAAGATTTCTATCTGGCAAAAGCGCGTACGCTGGGGATGTACAATTCTGGACGTAATCAGCTCACCAGTGATTTGCTGGATGAATGGGCAAAAGGAAATGTTCGTCAGCAACGGGCCGCGCAATATGGTCGCGCTTTGCAGGCAATGGAAGCCAATAAATACGACGAAGCGCGTAAAACGCTGCAACCGTTACTGGCGGCTGAACCAGGCAACGCGTGGTATCTCGATCTGGCTACCGATATCGACCTTGGGCAAAACAAAGCCAATGACGCTATCAATCGCCTGAAAAATGCCCGCGATTTGCGCACCAATCCGGTGTTGCAGCTCAACCTGGCGAACGCTTATCTGCAAGGGGGGCAACCACAGGAAGCGGCCAATATTCTGAATCGCTACACTTTTAACAATAAAGATGACAGCAACGGCTGGGATTTACTGGCACAGGCGGAAGCCGCACTAAATAACCGCGATCAGGAACTGGCTGCGCGAGCAGAAGGTTATGCGCTCGCCGGGCGACTCGATCAGGCCATTTCCTTGTTGAGTAGCGCCAGTTCTCAGGTGAAATTAGGCAGCCTGCAACAAGCGCGTTACGATGCGCGCATCGACCAGTTGCGCCAGCTGCAGGAACGCTTTAAGCCTTATACCAAGATGTAATTCGCATTAAAGGAAGAACCATGACCAAACAGGTAAAAATCTACCATAACCCACGCTGTTCAAAGAGCCGGGAAACGCTGAACCTGCTGAAAGAAAACGGCGTGGAGCCAGAAGTGGTGCTCTACCTTGAGACACCCGCCGATGCGGCAACGCTGCGCGATTTGCTGAAAATGCTGGGAATGAATAGCGCTCGTGAATTGATGCGCCAGAAAGAGGATCTTTATAAAGAACTGAACCTGGCTGACAGTTCGCTTAGCGAAGAGGCGCTGATTCAGGCAATGGTGGATAATCCGAAGCTAATGGAGCGCCCGATTGTGGTCGCGAATGGCAAAGCGCGAATTGGTCGTCCACCGGAGCAGGTGCTGGAAATCGTGGGTTAAGAAGTGCTCCATCGCTAGTTGAAGCACATTGCCGGATGCGACGCTTGCCGCGTCTTATCCGGCCGACGAATACTAAGGGTGCGCATCCGACAATAAACGTCTTGTCTACAGTTTCAGAATTTCTTTCACAAACGGAATGGTCAGCTTACGTTGCGCGGTAATCGACGCACGATCCAACTGATCCAACGTCATAAATAACGTGCGCATCTCTCTGTCGAGCCGCTTCAGCAAGAAACGCCCCACATCTTCCGGCAGTTCAAAACCACGTAAACGCGCGCGTAACTGGAGCGCCTGCAACTTATCTTCATCAGAAAGAGGCTGCAATTTGTAGATCTGCCCCCAGTCGAGTCGCGACGCGAGATCCGGTAATCCCAGATTCAACTGCCGCGGTGGACGATCGCCGGTGATTAACAACCGTGTTTTACCCGATTCCAGAATTCGATTGTAGAGATCGAAAATCGCCATCTCCCACAGCTCATCGCCTGCAATACACTCAATGTTGTCGATACAGACCAGCGACAAATGCTCCATACCGTCGAGCACTTCCGGAACAAACCAGGTGCGTTTATCCAGCGGGACATAGCCCACCGCATCGCCACGCTGCGACAATTCCGCGCAAGCCGCGTGCAGCAGATGGCTGCGCCCCGCGCCTTCGCGTGCCCAGAGATAGATGTAACCGCTATGTTCCTGACGCAGCACGTTTTGCAGCGCGGCCAGTAAAGAGGAGTTATCCCCCGGCCAGAAACTTGCAAAGGTTTCGTCGTCAGGAAGATAAAGTGGCAAAGAGAGCTGTGCCGGTGTGTTCAGAGATACCTCAACCAGGATTTCACAAAATCGCGAGAAGTTTACCACAGAATCCCATGATGTTTGAACCGGGCAGCAACACTGCCCGGTCGGTACATTATTTGTCTGTTATATCCGCGTCTTCTGCGTCCAGCACCACTTCTTCAGGGCGCAGCACACTAATCAGTTTGAAGATCAAACTTAAGCCGATACCGACGATGGTCGCCAGCGCCATACCTTTCAGCTCCGCCGCGCCGATGTTTACCTTCGCGCCACTGACACCGATGATCAAAATGACAGAAGTCAGGATCAGGTTCTGTGCTTTGTTGTAATCCACTTTCGATTCGATCAGTACGCGAATACCGGAAGCACCAATGACACCATAAAGCAGCAGCGAAACGCCGCCCATCACCGGCAATGGGATCATCTGGATAGCTGCAGCCAGTTTACCGACGCAGGAAAGCAGGATAGCGAAAATCGCCGCCCCGCCGATAACCCAGGTACTGTAAACACGGGTGATCGCCATCACGCCAATGTTTTCCCCGTAGGTAGTATTTGGCGTGGAGCCAAAGAAGCCGGAGATCACGGTCGACAAGCCGTTAGCAAACATCGAACGGTGCAGACCTGGATCGCGCAGCAGATCTTTTTTGACGATATTAGCCGTTACCACCAGGTGCCCTACGTGTTCGGCAATAACCACTAACGCCGCTGGCAGAATAGTCAGAATGGCAAACCACTCGAAGCGCGGCGTATAGAGAGTTGGCAGCGCAAACCAGTGAGCATTAATAATCGGCGTGGTATCGACAATTCCCATTGCGAAAGAGAGCGCGTAGCCCACCAGCACGCCAATTAAAATCGGGATAATTGCCAGAAAACCACGAAACAGCACGGAACCTAAAACCGTGACCGCCAGGGTGGTAATGGAGATGATGATGGTTTTGGAGTCTGGCGTTTGCCCTTCAGCCGGGAGTAAACCTGCCATACCGGCAGCTACGCCCGCCAACTCCAGACCGATGACGGCAACGATTGCGCCCATTGCCGCAGGTGGAAACAGCACGTCCAGCCAGCCGGTCCCCGCTTTCTTCACGATAAAAGAAACCAGGCAGAACAGCACGCCGCACATAATAAAGCCGCCCAGCGCGACTTCATACCCTAACGGCAACAGTAACAATACCGGTGAAATAAAGGCAAAGCTGGAACCAAGATAAGCCGGAATTTTCCCTTTACAGATGAAGAGATACAGCAGCGTTCCTATACCGTTAAATAACAGTACAGTCGCCGGGTTAATATGAAATAAGACGGGCACCAGGACGGTTGCACCAAACATGGCGAACAAATGTTGCAAACTAAGCGGGATTGTCTGTAAAAGTGGCGGTCTTTCACTCACCCCGATAGCACGGCGCGTCATAGTATTATCCTCTGTATTATGTGTTATAGGCGCTTTACTCAAAAAAAAGCCGACTCTTAAAGTCGGCTTTAATTATTTTTATTCTTTATTTCGTACCAAAGATTTTGTCACCGGCATCGCCGAGGCCCGGAATAATGTATCCGTGCTCGTTCAGTCCCTGGTCAATCGATGCAGTATACAGTTCGACGTCCGGGTGCGCTTTTTCCAGCGCTGCGATACCTTCTGGCGCAGCTACCAGCACCAGAACTTTGATGCTGCTGCAGCCCGCTTTTTTCAGCAGGTCGATGGTCGCGATAACGGAACCACCGGTTGCCAGCATTGGGTCAACGATCAGCGCCATACGCTCATCGATGTTAGAAACCAGTTTCTGGAAGTACGGTACCGGCTCCAGCGTTTCTTCATTACGGTACATACCGACGACGCTGATGCGCGCGCTCGGAACGTTTTCCAGCACACCGTCCATCATCCCCAGACCGGCACGTAAAATTGGCACCACGGTAATTTTCTTACCTTTGATCTGGTCGATTTCTACCGGACCGTTCCAGCCTTCGATAGTTACTTTTTCCGTTTCGAGGTCGGCGGTCGCTTCGTAAGTCAGCAGGCTACCCACTTCGGAAGCGAGTTCGCGAAAGCGCTTGGTGCTGATATCTTGCTCACGCATCAGTCCCAGCTTGTGTTTGACGAGTGGGTGTTTGACTTCCACGATCTTCATACTCTTTCTCCTTTGAGGGGCAGCCACAAAAAAAATCGACGGATTATACCTCCTTTCTTCAAGGCGGCAATATTATTTTCGTTGACTTTAGTCAAAATGATAACGGTTTGAGATAAAGTTATTTTGTATTCAAATGGTTATGGAAGAAGATTATTCCATCCGAAAACGATCCTTTGCCCAGGTACAAGTATTCTTTCGCCGCGCGCCTGGGGAAAAGACGTGCAAAAAGGTTGTGTAAAGCAGTCTCGCAAACGTTTGCTTTCCCTGTTAGAATTGCGCCGAATTTTTATTTTTCTACCGCAAGTAACGCGTGGGGACCCAAGCAGTGACCGATAAAACCTCTCTTAGCTACAAAGATGCCGGTGTTGATATTGACGCGGGTAATGCTCTGGTTGGAAGAATCAAAGGCGTAGTGAAGAAAACGCGTCGTCCGGAAGTGATGGGCGGTCTGGGCGGCTTCGGTGCGCTGTGTGCATTGCCGCAAAAATATCGTGAACCCGTGCTGGTTTCCGGCACTGATGGCGTTGGCACCAAGCTGCGTCTGGCGATGGACTTAAAACGTCACGACACCATTGGTATCGATCTGGTCGCCATGTGTGTTAACGATCTGGTAGTACAAGGCGCGGAACCCCTCTTTTTCCTCGACTATTACGCAACCGGAAAACTGGATGTTGATACCGCTTCAGCGGTGATCAGCGGCATCGCTGAAGGTTGTCTGCAATCGGGCTGTTCGCTTGTGGGTGGCGAAACGGCAGAAATGCCGGGGATGTATCATGGTGAAGATTACGATGTCGCTGGTTTCTGCGTTGGCGTGGTAGAAAAATCAGAAATCATCGACGGCTCTAAAGTCAGCGATGGCGATGTGCTGATTGCACTCGGCTCCAGCGGTCCGCACTCGAACGGCTATTCGCTGGTGCGCAAAATTCTTGAAGTCAGCGGTTGTGATCCGTTAACCACCGAACTTGATGGTAAGCCATTAGCCGATCATCTGCTGGCACCAACCCGCATTTACGTGAAGTCCGTGCTGGAGTTGATTGAAAAGGTCGATGTGCATGCTATTGCGCACCTGACCGGCGGCGGCTTCTGGGAAAACATTCCGCGCGTATTGCCAGATAATACCCAGGCAGTGATTGATGAATCTTCCTGGCAGTGGCCGGAAGTGTTCAACTGGCTGCAAACGGCAGGTAACGTTGAGCGCCATGAAATGTATCGCACCTTCAACTGCGGCGTCGGGATGATTATTGCCCTGCCTGCTCCGGAAGTGGACAAAGCCCTCGCCCTGCTCAATGCCAACGGTGAAAACGCGTGGAAAATCGGTATCATCAAAGCCTCTGATTCCGAACAACGCGTGGTTATCGAATAATGAATATTGTGGTGCTTATTTCCGGCAACGGAAGTAATTTGCAGGCAATTATTGACGCCTGCAAAACAAATAAAATTAAAGGCACCGTACGGGCAGTTTTCAGCAATAAGGCCGACGCGTTCGGCCTTGAACGCGCCCGCCAGGCGGGTATTGCAACGCATACGCTCATCGCCAGCGCGTTTGACAGTCGTGAAGCCTATGACCGGGAGTTGATTCATGAAATCGACATGTACGCACCCGATGTGGTCGTGCTGGCGGGTTTTATGCGCATTCTCAGCCCGGCGTTTGTCTCCCACTATGCCGGGCGTTTGCTGAACATTCACCCTTCTCTGCTGCCGAAATATCCCGGATTACACACCCATCGTCAGGCGCTGGAAAATGGCGATGAAGAGCACGGTACATCGGTGCATTTCGTCACCGATGAACTGGACGGTGGCCCGGTTATTTTACAGGCGAAAGTCCCGGTATTTGCTGGTGATACGGAGGATGACATCACCGCCCGCGTGCAAACCCAGGAACACGCTATTTATCCACTGGTGATTAGCTGGTTTGCCGATGGTCGTCTGAAAATGCACGAAAACGCCGCGTGGCTGGATGGTCAACGTCTGCCGCCGCAGGGCTACGCTGCCGACGAGTAATGCCCCCGTAGTTAAAGCGCCAGCTCTGCCGCTGGCGTTTTTCAATTCACCTGTAAATCGCAAGCTCCAGCAGTTTTTTTCCCCCTTTTCTGGCATAGTTGGACATCTGCCAATATTGCTCGCCATAATATCCAGGCAGTGTCCCGTGAATAAAACGGAGTAAAAGTGGTAATGGGTCAGGAAAAGCTATACATCGAAAAAGAGCTCAGTTGGTTATCGTTCAATGAACGCGTGCTTCAGGAAGCGGCGGACAAATCTAACCCGCTGATTGAAAGGATGCGTTTCCTGGGGATCTATTCCAATAACCTTGATGAGTTCTATAAAGTCCGCTTCGCTGAACTGAAGCGACGCATCATTATTAGCGAAGAACAAGGTTCCAACTCTCATTCCCGCCATTTACTGGGCAAAATTCAGTCCCGGGTGCTGAAAGCCGATCAGGAATTCGACGGCCTCTACAACGAGCTGTTGCTGGAGATGGCGCGCAACCAGATCTTCCTGATTAATGAACGACAGCTCTCCGTCAATCAACAAAACTGGCTGCGTCATTATTTTAAGCAGTATCTGCGTCAGCACATTACGCCGATTTTAATCAATCCTGACACTGACTTAGTGCAGTTCCTGAAAGATGATTACACCTATCTGGCGGTGGAAATTATCCGTGGCGATACCATCCGTTACGCGCTGCTGGAGATCCCATCAGATAAAGTGCCGCGATTTGTGAATTTACCGCCAGAAGCGCCGCGTCGACGCAAGCCGATGATTCTTCTGGATAACATTCTGCGTTACTGCCTTGATGATATTTTCAAAGGCTTCTTTGATTATGACGCGCTGAATGCCTATTCAATGAAGATGACCCGCGATGCCGAATACGATTTAGTGCACGAGATGGAAGCCAGCCTGATGGAGTTGATGTCTTCCAGCCTGAAGCAGCGCTTAACCGCAGAACCGGTACGTTTTGTTTATCAGCGCGATATGCCTAATGCGCTGGTTGAAGTGTTACGCGAAAAACTGACTATTTCCCGCTACGACTCCATCGTCCCCGGCGGCCGTTATCACAATTTTAAAGACTTTATTAATTTCCCCAACGTCGGCAAAGCCAATCTGGTGAACAAACCATTGCCGCGTTTACGCCATATTTGGTTCGATAAAGCCCAGTTCCGCAACGGTTTTGATGCCATTCGCGAACGTGATGTGTTGCTCTATTATCCTTATCATACCTTTGAGCATGTACTGGAACTGCTGCGTCAGGCTTCGTTCGACCCGAGCGTACTGGCGATTAAAATTAACATTTACCGCGTGGCGAAAGATTCACGCATCATCGACTCGATGATCCACGCCGCACACAACGGTAAGAAAGTCACCGTGGTGGTTGAGTTACAGGCGCGTTTCGACGAAGAAGCCAACATTCACTGGGCGAAGCGCCTGACCGAAGCAGGCGTGCACGTTATCTTCTCTGCGCCGGGGCTGAAAATTCACGCCAAACTGTTCCTGATTTCACGTAAAGAAAACGGTGAAGTGGTGCGTTACGCACACATCGGGACCGGGAACTTTAACGAAAAAACCGCGCGGCTTTATACTGACTATTCGTTGCTGACCGCCGATGCGCGCATCACCAACGAAGTACGGCGGGTGTTCAACTTTATTGAAAACCCATACCGCCCGGTGACATTTGATTATTTAATGGTGTCACCACAAAACTCCCGCCGTTTGTTGTATGAGATGGTGGACCGCGAGATCGCCAACGCGCAGCAAGGGCTGCCCAGCGGTATCACTCTAAAGCTAAATAACCTTGTCGATAAAGGTCTGGTCGACCGTCTGTATGCGGCTTCCAGCTCCGGCGTGCCGGTTAATCTGCTGGTTCGCGGCATGTGTTCGCTGATCCCCAATCTGGAAGGCATTAGCGACAACATTCGTGCCATCAGTATTGTTGACCGTTACCTTGAACATGACCGGGTTTATATTTTTGAAAATGGCGGCGATAAAAAGGTCTACCTTTCTTCCGCCGACTGGATGACGCGCAATATTGATTATCGTATTGAAGTGGCGACGCCGCTGCTCGATCCGCGCCTGAAGCAGCGGGTGCTGGACATCATCGACATATTGTTCAGCGATACGGTCAAAGCACGTTATATCGATAAAGAACTCAGTAATCGCTACGTTCCCCGCGGCAATCGCCGCAAAGTGCGGGCGCAGTTGGCGATTTACGATTACATCAAATCCCTCGAACAACCTGAATAACCCTATGCCAATACACGACAAATCCCCTCGTCCGCAGGAGTTTGCTGCGGTCGATCTTGGTTCAAACAGTTTCCACATGGTTATTGCCCGTGTGGTGGATGGCGCTATGCAGATTATTGGTCGCCTGAAACAGCGGGTCCATCTGGCAGACGGTCTGGGGCCAGATAATATGTTGAGTGAAGAGGCAATCACACGCGGATTGAACTGCCTATCGTTGTTTGCTGAACGCTTGCAGGGATTTTCGCCTGCCAGCGTTTGTATTGTTGGCACCCATACGCTGCGTCAGGCGTTGAATGCTACTGACTTTTTGAAACGCGCGGAAAAGGTCATTCCCTACCCGATTGAAATTATTTCCGGTAATGAAGAAGCCCGTCTGATTTTCATGGGCGTGGAACATACCCAGCCGGAAAAAGGTCGCAAACTGGTTATTGATATTGGCGGCGGATCTACGGAACTGGTGATTGGTGAAAATTTCGAACCGATTCTCGTTGAAAGCCGCCGGATGGGTTGTGTCAGCTTTGCCCAACTCTATTTCCCGGGCGGGGTCATCAATAAAGAGAATTTTCAGCGCGCTCGCATGGCAGCAGCACAAAAACTGGAAACTTTAACCTGGCAATTTCGCATTCAAGGCTGGAACGTGGCAATGGGCGCTTCCGGTACCATTAAAGCCGCCCATGAAGTGTTGATGGAGATGGGCGAGAAAGACGGGGTAATTACCCCGGAACGTCTGGAAAAACTGGTAAAAGAAGTTTTACGTCACCGTAATTTCGCATCGCTGAGTTTACCGGGTCTTTCCGAAGAACGGAAAACAGTCTTCGTTCCTGGACTGGCGATTTTATGCGGTGTGTTTGATGCTTTAGCCATCCGTGAACTGCGCCTTTCTGATGGGGCGTTACGCGAAGGTGTATTGTATGAAATGGAAGGACGTTTCCGTCATCAGGATGTGCGTAGTCGCACCGCCAGTAGTCTCGCTAACCAGTATCACATCGACAGTGAACAGGCCCGACGGGTGCTGGATACCACTATGCAAATGTACGAACAGTGGCGGGAGCAGCAACCGAAGCTGGCGCATCCGCAACTGGAAGCGCTACTGCGATGGGCCGCCATGCTGCATGAGGTCGGGTTGAATATCAACCACAGCGGTTTGCATCGCCACTCCGCTTATATTCTGCAAAACAGCGACTTGCCGGGTTTTAATCAGGAACAGCAACTGATGATGGCGACGCTGGTACGCTATCACCGTAAAGCGATTAAGCTCGACGATCTGCCGCGCTTTACCTTGTTTAAAAAGAAACAGTTTCTGCCGCTGATTCAGCTATTGCGTCTTGGCGTATTACTCAATAATCAACGTCAGGCAACCACCACACCGCCAACATTGACGCTGATTACCGATGACAGTCACTGGACACTGCGTTTTCCGCATGACTGGTTTAGTCAGAATGCACTGGTACTGCTTGATCTGGAAAAGGAGCAAGAATACTGGGAAGGCGTGGCTGGCTGGCGATTGAAAATTGAAGAAGAAAGTTCACCTGAAATCGCTGCTTAATGCTTTGCGGGCCGACGAGAAATGTCGGCCCTCGCTGTTCAGGCACTTTCGCGAATGGGTTCGATTTCATTCAGCGTATCAATTAACGGTTGCGGCTTACCAATAAGATAACCCTGCATATAATCTATCCCTAAAGAAAGCACCGCCTCGCGGATCTCTTCGTTTTCAACGTACTCTGCCACTACCAGCATTTTCTTCATTCGCGCCAGGTGACAAATCGACGCCACTATCTGGTAATCCAGACTATTTGACACAATATTGCGGATAAAACTGCCGTCAATTTTAAGGAGATCGGCATTCACATTTTTAAGCCGCGCATAGCTGGCGTAGCCGGTGCCGAAATCATCAATCGCAATCTGGCAGCCTAATTCCTGAAGATGCTGCAAGGTGATTTGCGCCTGCTTAACATTGGTTAGCGCATTACTTTCGGTGACTTCAAAAATAAGTTGCCACGCTTCAATCTGGTATTTAGCCAGCAGCTGACTGACTTCAACGGGAAAACGAGCCTGACATACCGAGGTTGGCGACAGATTAATCGCAAAACGGTGAGCGGGCATCTTCGCTCTGTTTTCAGCCATAAATTGCAGCGTATGCTCAATGACCCACATGTCGATACTCGACGATAAACCAAATTCGTGCGCGACCGGCAAGAAGCTGTCGGGGCTGATCAGTTCATCATTATCACCTTTCATGCGCAGAAGAATTTCATGGTAGACATCACCACGCATACCGGTAATCGGCTGGGCCATCAGGAAAAAATGGTTGTGTTCCAGCGCCTGCTGTAGCCGATTCATCATCGCGACTTTATCTTTCAATTCGCGTTGCAAATACATTGCCCCGCGACGCTGCATATTTTCCGGGGCGTTGGTCACGATGGAGAGTTCAGCAACCGTATTTAGCTCTCCCAGCAGCAGGTAGATATGATTCACCGGCGAGCGTACATAGCAATAACTGACGCCAATCTGTGGTTGCATCGGCATACCATCCCAGTAAAAACGAAATTGCTTGAGATGGCTATCCAGTGCGGTAATGCGCTCCTGGTGCGATTCTGTATTCAGTCGCAGCGCGAGATCGTTACCCGAAAGCTGATAAACATCTTCACCCGGTTCCAGCAATGGTGACAGCCAGTGAGAAAGTTTTTGCTTGTATTGAATCCGTAGCATGATGCCATAGTTCTTAACCAGCATTTCCATGCCGGGGATGCGTAAATAACAAAGCGCAGACCAGGGGGCATCACGCAACGCGCGATTCAGGGCGCGAACATTTGGCAGATGAACCACCGGGTCCACATACGCAAGCCGCTGAATGCGTCTGACTACCGCTCGCTGACGGGTTGCCAGTACAGCCATATAATTGACAATAAAAGAGAATACCAGATAACTGGAGGAGGTTATGGTCAGTTGCGTGGTATAGCCAGGATAAATGGGAATGTAATTTTGATAGCTGTGGATGCTGATCATCAGCACGACCGCCCAGAGCAGCGAAATCAACTTATAACCATAGCGCATGGCTCCCCACATCATCAGGGGTAGCAATAATGACAAGGTATAATTGGTGCTGAAAATCGTGCTTTTTTCATTTAACGGCATGCATAACAGCAACAACAACGCACCTAATGCCAGTAGCCAGAGCGCGAACTCTTTTTTGGTGACTTTCACATCAACTTGCTGTTTTAATTGCGAATAATAGCTGCGTAAATAAAACGGATTTCGCACCACCCGAATGATGAAGTAGCACAGCGGAACACCAATCAGATTGCCCACCAGTAAGGCCTGATAATTGATTAAGGTCCCGAGGTTAAAAGGCATGACGCCGACCAGATTTTCTCTACTCGCCAGTAACCCTACAAACGCAGCAAACTGGAAAAGTATCAGAAACAGCGTTGCAGGAAACACAATCTGCCAGAATATACGCTGGGAAATTAAACGGGTATCACCATGTGAAACGTTGTTACGCCGGGGAGTAAAGACCCTGTAACCGCCCCAACAGAGAATGATAATGATAATAAAATTAGCTGTTAATGAGAGCGTTTCGTAAAAACCCAGCTCTGCATATTTGCGGACAAAAATCCCTAAGGCGATCCCTGGCAATGCCGCCCAGCTGAAAAACATCATCATGCTGATCATCAGTGCCAAAGGCAGGTAAAAGAGAAAAACCTCACCGGAAGAAATATGCGCGAAAGTATTAATATGGGCGAAAATGGGCAAGATTAAAGAAGGCAGGAACAGCGGAAGCCCCCACCATTTATCACGTATTTTTATATAGGTTGCATTCAGTTTCATAGATGCTCAGCAGAATCCCCCACATCCTGAAGGAGGTGTATTCAGACAGGCATCCCACCTGACTTCGAATGATGATTATTCATCACTATAGAGAGCATTGATTCTAAGTGTCATATGAAAGTTCCAATTGATATATATCAAACAAAATAACCCTGATTAATGAATTATTACGTTTATCATGTTAATTCATCATTATTACATCATCATTGTAAATAATTAAATTAACTTCCATAACATTAAAATATGTATCCACTGACGCTTTTTTACATAACGAAGAATTGACCATTTTGTCCTGTTGTGCCTTAATGTAAGTACCGTCCACGGCGTGGGACATACTTCAAGGAACCTTTTGTGAGTCAGGCAACCAGTATGCGAAAACGACACCGATTTAACAGTCGCATGACCCGTATCGTACTGCTCATCAGCTTTATCTTCTTCTTTGGCCGCTTTATCTACTCGTCCGTCGGTGCCTGGCAGCACCATCAGAGCAAAAAAGAAGCTCAACAATCCACACTCTCCGTCGAATCACCGGTACAACGTTAGCGGTTACCTTCTCCACCTTCACTGAACATAACGGCACCTCGCTGTCGGATGCAGTTGCTCTTTGAGATTATCAAAGCGGCAGATATTCTTTCATCTTAAATTTTACGTCTTTGTCCTGACTGATGTTTATCCTGTTTGGCTGCGAAATAAATATAAAATTAATACATATGTTTTAATGATGTATTTTTATAAATTATTTTCCACATGAATTTTAATAAATTTAATCTATTCCTTTATACGCAATACATTTACTTTCCTCTTTTGATGATCTTAAATGTCTTATTTTTCGTAATGTGTATAACAAGGAATAGTGATGAAATTTAAAAAATGTCTTCTGCCTGTGGCAATGTTAGCGTCATTCACTCTGGCAGGATGCCAGTCAAATGCTGATGATCATGCCGCCGATGTTTATCAAACCGATCAACTGAATACCAAACAAGAAACTAAAACCGTTAATATTATTTCCATTCTTCCCGCAAAAGTTGCCGTAGACAACTCCCAAAATAAACGAAACGCACAAGCCTTCGGCGCGCTTATTGGTGCAGTCGCTGGCGGTGTTATCGGCCACAACGTGGGGTCTGGCAGCAATTCCGGAACGACGGCAGGTGCAGTTGGCGGCGGAGCTGTTGGCGCGGCAGCAGGTTCTATGGTGAATGATAAAACCTTAGTGGAAGGTGTTTCTCTAACGTATAAGGAAGGCACCAAAGTGTATACCTCCACCCAGGTGGGTAAAGAGTGCCAGTTTACGACAGGTTTAGCCGTTGTTATTACCACGACGTATAACGAAACGCGTATTCAGCCAAATACCAAATGTCCTGAAAAGAGCTAATAATCAGGAGGAGTCATGAAGAAAGTTTTTCTTTGCGCCATCTTAGCCTCCTTAAGCTATCCGGCTATCGCCTCATCATTGCAGGATCAACTCTCTGCTGTCGCAGAAGCGGAACAGCAAGGTAAAAATGAAGAGCAAAGGCAGCATGACGAATGGGTCGCGGAGCGCAACAGGGAAATCCAGCAAGAGAAGCAACGTCGCGCAAACGCCCAGGCCGCGGCTAATAAAAGAGCGGCAACGGCAGCGGCGAATAAGAAAGCTCGTCAGGATAAACTGGACGCCGAAGCCACTGCGGACAAGAAACGCGATCAAAGTTATGAAGATGAGCTACGCAGCTTAGAGATTCAGAAACAAAAACTGGCGCTGGCGAAAGAAGAAGCCCGCGTTAAGCGAGAAAACGAATTTATCGATCAGGAACTGAAGCACAAAGCTGCGCAAACCGATGTGGTGCAATCTGAAGCTGACGCAAACAGGAATATGACTGAAGGCGGTCGCGATCTGATGAAAAGCGTGGGCAAAGCAGAAGAGAACAAATCGGACAGCTGGTTTAACTAAGCGATGTCAGTAACTTCAATCCTATGATTCGTGAGTATAAAAAACCCTCTGTAGTAACAGAGGGTTTTGCTAATTCATAGTGCTGGGCTCAAATCATTCCCACTCAATAGTCGCCGGCGGCTTGCCGCTGATGTCATACACCACGCGGGAAATACCGTTCACTTCATTGATAATGCGGTTGGAAACGCGACCGAGGAAATCGTACGGCAGATGCGCCCAGTGTGCGGTCATAAAGTCGATAGTTTCGACAGCACGCAGAGAGACAACCCAGTCATACTTACGGCCATCGCCCATTACACCAACGGAACGTACTGGCAGGAAGACGGTGAACGCCTGGCTGACTTTGTCGTACAGGTCCGCTTTACGCAGTTCTTCAATGAAGATGGCATCAGCACGGCGCAGCAGGTCGCAGTACTCTTTCTTCACTTCGCCCAGCACACGAACGCCAAGCCCTGGTCCCGGGAACGGGTGACGGTACAGCATGTCGTACGGCAGGCCCAGCTCCAGACCAATTTTACGCACTTCGTCTTTGAACAGCTCTTTCAGCGGTTCAACCAGGCCCATCTTCATCTCTTTCGGTAGGCCGCCCACGTTGTGGTGAGATTTGATGACGTGAGCTTTACCGGTTGCAGACGCGGCAGATTCGATAACATCAGGGTAGATAGTACCCTGCGCCAGCCACTTCACATCTTCCAGTTTCAGCGCTTCTTCATCGAATACTTCAACGAAAACGCGACCGATGATTTTACGTTTTGCTTCCGGATCGTTTTCACCAGCCAGCGCTGACAAGAAGCGATCTTCTGCCGGAACGTGAACAATGTTCAGACCAAAGTGATCGCCAAACATATCCAGAACCTGCTCTGCTTCGTTGAGACGCAGCAGGCCGTTGTCGACGAATACGCAAGTCAGGTTTTTGCCGATTGCGCGGTGCAGCAGCATTGCGGTTACGGAGGAATCCACGCCACCAGAGAGGCCGAGGATCACTTTATCGTCGCCTACCTGCTCGCGGATACGGGCTACGGCATCGTCGATAATTTTCGCTGGCGTCCACAGGGCTTCACACTGGCAGATATCACGCACAAAACGCTCCAGCATGCGCATCCCCTGGCGGGTGTGAGTCACTTCCGGGTGGAACTGTACGCCATAGAAGCGTTTTTCTTCATTTGCCATGATGGCGAACGGGCAGCTTTCGGTGCTGGCTACGGTGATGAAGTCGGACGGGATAGCGGTAACTTTATCGCCGTGGCTCATCCAGACATCGAGCAGCGGTTTACCGTCTGCGGTCAGCGCATCTTCGATACCGCGAACCAGTGCGCTGTCGTTTACGACTTCAACCTGCGCATAGCCAAATTCACGTTCGTTAGAGGCTTCAACATGACCACCCAACTGCATTGCCATGGTCTGCATACCATAGCAAACGCCGAATACCGGTACGCCTGCTTCAAAGACATACTGCGGCGCACGCGGGCTGTTTTCTTCGGTGGTGCTTTCCGGGCCGCCGGAAAGAATAATGCCGCTTGGATTGAAGTCACGAATTTGTGCTTCTGTCACATCCCACGCCCACAGTTCGCAGTAAACACCCAGTTCACGCACGCGGCGCGCAACCAGTTGGGTGTACTGAGAACCGAAGTCCAGAATGAGGATGCGATGCTTATGAATGTTTTCCGTCATTGACGCTTATTCCGAGGCAAGTGAAACAGATAATATAAATCGCCCGACATGAAGTCGGGCGAAGAGAATCAGGAGCCCAGACGGTAGTTCGGGGACTCTTTAGTAATGGTCACGTCGTGAACGTGGCTTTCCTGAATGCCCGCACCGCTGATACGTACAAACTCCGCTTTAGTACGCAGTTCGTCGATAGTACCACAGCCGGTCAGGCCCATACAGGAGCGCAGGCCGCCCATCTGCTGGTGAATGATCTCTTTCAGGCGACCTTTATAGGCTACGCGACCTTCGATACCTTCCGGCACCAGTTTGTCGGCAGCGTTGTCGCTCTGGAAGTAACGGTCAGAAGAACCTTTGGACATCGCGCCCAGAGAGCCCATCCCACGGTAAGACTTGTAAGAACGGCCCTGGTAGAGCTCGATTTCACCTGGGGATTCTTCAGTACCCGCCAGCATGGAACCTACCATCACCGCGCTTGCACCAGCAGCGATAGCTTTCGCGATATCGCCAGAGAAACGAATACCACCGTCAGCGATAACCGGAATCCCGGTGCCTTCCAGGGCTTCTACTGCGTCAGCAACGGCAGTGATCTGCGGAACACCGACGCCAGTAACAATGCGGGTAGTACAAATAGAACCAGGGCCGATACCCACTTTAACGGCACTGCAACCGGCTTCTGCCAGCGCGCGGGCACCTGCAGCTGTTGCCACGTTGCCGCCGATGATTTGCAGGTCAGGATATTTAGCGCGAGTTTCACGGATACGCTGCAGAACGCCTTCAGAGTGACCGTGAGAGGAGTCAATCAGCAGAACGTCAACGCCTGCGGCAACCAGCGCATCAACACGCTCTTCGTTACCCGCACCTGCACCAACCGCTGCACCTACACGCAGACGGCCTTGTTCGTCTTTACAGGCGTTCGGTTTACGCTCCGCTTTCTGGAAGTCCTTCACAGTGATCATGCCGATCAGGTGGAATTCATCATCAACCACCAGCGCTTTTTCAACGCGTTTTTCGTGCATTTTTGCCAGCACAACTTCACGGGCTTCGCCTTCACGCACGGTTACCAGACGCTCTTTCGGCGTCATGTAAACGCTGACCGGCTGGTTCAGGTCGGTAACAAAACGCACGTCACGACCGGTGATGATGCCGACCAGTTCGTTTTCTTCGGTCACAACCGGATAGCCTGCAAAACCGTTACGCTCGGTCAGCTCTTTCACTTCGCGCAGCGTCGTGGTTGGCAGAACAGTCTGCGGATCGGTTACCACGCCAGATTCGTGTTTTTTCACGCGGCGAACTTCTTCAGCCTGGCGTTCAATGGACATGTTTTTGTGGATAAAGCCGATACCGCCTTCCTGAGCCAGGGCGATAGCCAGGCGCGCTTCCGTTACGGTATCCATTGCTGCGGAGAGCATAGGGATATTCAGACGAATAGTTTTCGTCAGCTGGGTACTGAGGTCAGCGGTATTCGGCAGAACGGTAGAATGTGCAGGAACGAGGAGAACGTCGTCAAACGTCAGAGCTTCTTTAGCGATACGTAGCATGGGCAATATCTCGACCAGAGTGGTTAATAAATATTGCCGCGGCATTATACAGAGCGTAACCGATTGCATCTACCCCTTTTTGCAAAAAATGCTTGCTATCCCCGGAGGGCGGGTTACTATCGACTGAATAACCTGCTGATTTAGAATTTGATCTCGCTCACATGTTACCTTCTCAATCCCCTGCAATTTTTACCGTTAGCCGCCTGAATCAAACGGTTCGTCTGCTGCTTGAGCATGAGATGGGGCAGGTGTGGATCAGTGGCGAAATCTCTAATTTCACACAACCGGCTTCCGGTCACTGGTACTTTACGCTTAAAGACGATAACGCCCAGGTGCGCTGTGCGATGTTCCGCAACAGCAATCGCCGGGTGACCTTTCGCCCGCAGCATGGGCAACAGGTTTTAGTTCGCGCCAACATTACGCTGTATGAACCGCGCGGCGATTATCAAATTATTGTCGAAAGTATGCAGCCCGCCGGTGAAGGTTTGCTGCAACAGAAGTACGAACAGCTTAAAGCGAAGTTGCAGGCTGAAGGGTTATTCGACCAGCAATTCAAGAATCCGCTACCGTCACCTGCGCACTGCGTGGGCGTTATCACCTCAAAGACTGGTGCTGCACTGCACGATATTTTGCATGTGTTGAAACGCCGCGATCCGTCTCTGCCAGTGATAATTTACCCGACCGCCGTTCAGGGCGATGACGCACCGGGGCAAATCGTTCGCGCCATTGAGCTGGCGAATCTTCGCAACGAATGTGACGTACTGATCGTCGGGCGTGGCGGTGGTTCGCTGGAAGATTTATGGAGTTTTAACGATGAACGCGTGGCACGGGCGATTTTTGCCAGCCACATTCCGGTGGTCAGCGCCGTTGGGCATGAAACCGATGTGACGATTGCCGACTTTGTTGCTGATCTACGTGCGCCAACGCCGTCAGCCGCCGCCGAAGTGGTGAGCCGCAATCAGCAAGAGTTACTGCGTCAGGTGCAGTCTGCGCAGCAACGGCTGGAAATGGCGATGGATTACTACCTCGCCAACCGCACACGACGTTTTACGCAGATTCATCACCGTTTACAGCAGCAGCATCCACAGCTCCGGCTGGCGCGTCAGCAAACCACGCTTGAGCGTCTGCAAAAGCGGATGAGCTTTGCGTTGGAGAATCAGCTTAAACGCGCCGGTCAGCAACAGCAGCGATTAACACAGCGGCTGAATCAGCAAAATCCGCAGCCGAAGATTCACCGTGCGCAAACGCGGATCCAACAGCTGGAATATCGTCTCGCTGAAACACTTCGCGTACAGCTTAGCGCAACGCGCGAACGCTTTGGTAACACAGTGACGCACCTCGAAGCGGTGAGTCCACTGTCCACACTCGCACGCGGTTATAGCGTTACCAGCGCCGCTGATGGCGCGGTGCTAAAACAGGTTAAGCAGGTGAAAGTGGGTGAGACACTGACCACTCGCCTGGGCGATGGCGTAGTGATCAGTGAAGTGAGTGCTGTGACGAAAAGCCGCAAGCCGCGCAAGAAAACCTGATGACGTATTGCGTACCAGACTTTCCCCCGCTTTACAGACCCGATAAGACTACTGGAAACAGGTCGCAAACCCCGCAGTACTGGATGCCTGAATACCGCAGTTTTGTGTCCCCGCCCCTTCATCCATGCCACAATAGAACGAACCGGCCCGATCGGTAGAGAAATAGGGGAAGCTTATCGATGATGGCCATCCCAGCGCGCTAAAGCTGCTATGTAACGACTGTAAATCGGTATAGCTCGGTGCTCTACTAAAGTCACCGCACTGCTTTGCAATATCCCATTTTTGAGCATCGATCACATGTGCCAGCGCCCAGATTTCATTATTCACCGTTGGCGCTACTGCCGCTGTAGCCCCTGACGGCAACTCTGATTTCAATAGTGGGCGGTGTAACGTCTTGCCACTTACTGTGGCGGTATCCGCCATATGTCCCCAGAAATAAGCCGTGGCAACATTCGGACTGGTCGGCACGGTGAAAATGGTATCCAGCGTCGCGGTTATCGCGGCGTTATTGGTCAGCGTCACCGTCAACGGCGTTTTATATCCTGGCGTATTATCCTGACGAACGGTAAAACTTGCCGTACCGTCCGCCCCTGTCACGCCGTCGATCGTATTCCCACTGTCAGCCAGCGTGGCTGCTGCACCGGATGAGGGTTGCACAGTCAAATCGTCCATCGCGTCCACATCACCATACAATGTCGCCCCGCTGTTACGCGGCACGGCATCACCACGTTTTAAGGTGAAAGCGACATTCGGTACCGGCTTCCCGGCGCTGTCTTTTACGGTAACAACGACGGGCGCGGCTTCACCTTTTTTTACCTTCGCCGCCTGCGTAGTGGCATCTATCGCCGTCGATGTCAGCGTGACGCTGGAGACGGTCGCGCGGGGATTGACCAGACATCCCTGATACGCCGTACTCGCCGTCGACGACTCAAAACCATTATTCAGACTGACAACCAGGGCATTCCCCTGCTTGTTATCCAGTGCCCACCATGCATACTTCGTAGACCAGCCGATTTGAGTCGTCAGCGTGTTCCCCGGATAGCGCGCGTAGAGCGATAATAAATCATCGCTCAATGGCCGACGTGCCGCTTCACAAGGACTGAGGTTGCTATCTTCCCTTTGCGTTGCCTTAAACAACGGCCACACTTCATTGTTATCCGTCACCTGACTGACTCCGGCGCTCGACGGCAGCTCTTTCAACAACTTAGGCCGTTCAAAGACCACGCCGTTTTCCGCCGTTACCGTATCCGGCATATGGCCCCAGTAGGTCGCCATTGCGGAATCCGGGCTGGTGACGACGGTAAAGATCGTATCAAGGACGCTGGTAGTTGCGACATCTCGCGCCAGTATAGCGGTGAACGGAATGGCCAGGCCGATGGTCTCAGGCTGTTCAACATTGAAAGTGGCCGTACCATCACTGCCGGTGAAACCTTGCCATTGCGTATCGTGTGCGGCCAGAGAAAACTCCGCCGGCACAGGTGTCAACTCTGTCAACGTCATTCCATTTGCCGGCGTGCCCACTCCTACTCCTGAACGACTCATCGCTGAACCACGCCTGAGCGTCACGGCCTCTCCCGCCAGCGGGTTGCCATCACGATCTTTGACCGTCACCACAATTGGCAGTGGGTTACCTTTTTTCACTGACGCGCTGGGTCGCCCGCCATTGCTGAGGGTTCTGGCGTTATCCATTGCGGATGACGTCAACATTACGCTGACGCCTGCCGGATGCGGCTTCGTCAGGCAAAGCATCAGCGCGTTGTTTGACGAGCTCTTCGCGATATCTCCTGCGCTCAGGCTGACAGTCTGATACTGCCACGTATATAAATCCGGCATGACCATATCATAAGCCCACCACTTGCCTGCATATATCGGCAGCCCCAGGTCAGTCTTTATCGCGCCGTTGGGATGATCATTATACAAATCCAACAATTCATTACTGCGCGGTTGATTCTCCAGCGGACAATCTGTCGATGTTAAATTTTGAAAGTTGCTCATATACGACCACACTTCACCATTGCCGTTAGTGCTAATCGATGATCCTGAAGTCGCTTCGGCTTTCAGCAGCGGTCGTCTGAAGGTGACGCCTGCCGAACTGGTAAAGGTGTCCGGCATGTGTCCCCAGAATTTCGCGCTCGGTGAGTCCGGGCTGGTTATCACCGTGTAGATAACATCCAGCGTGGCGGTTTTGGTTGTATCGCGCGCCAGCGTGACGGTTATCGGTGTCGCCAGACCGGTCGTGGCATTCTGGCTCACTTCAAAGGTGGCTGTGCCATCACTGCCCGTTGTTTTGAGCACTTTTGCCCCATTTGCCGTCAGCACAGCGTCACTGTTCGCGGGTATCAATGACTTCACGGTAAGATCGTCCGCACTCGAGCTAACGGTTGCTTTCGAGCGATCCAGCGTCGTTCCATGCGTGAGGGTAAATGCGGCGTAGGGTACCGGATTCCCGGCGCTATCACGTACGGTCACCGTCAGCGGAATCGTCTCACCTTTCTTCGCTACGGCGCTCGGTCGACCACCATTGCTGACCGTTTTTGCCGCATCCTGTGCTGTTGAGGCGATCTCTATCGCCGCCGGAACGGTATGCGGTTTCACCAGGCACATCACTACCGCCGTATAACTGGACGATGCCTGAACTGTCTGACCATTAACGAGCGAAAATGCCTGGTTGCTCCAGCTACTGCCAGAAACCGTCATCATATCGTAGGCCCACATATACCCAGCGAAGGTCGGCAAGCCGAGCACCGTGCCCAACTGGTTGTTAGGGTAATCCGCATACAACCCCTGCATGTCAGTCGTCAGCGGTTGATAACTCTCATCACATCCAGCCTTGCTGGCATCCATTTTCTCCGTTGCTGTCAGACGCGACCAGACTTCATTATTGGTCGTTACCGCCGTACCACCAGAAAGTTCAGCTTTGAGGAAAGGCCGTTTGAAGGTGACGCCTTCGCTGCTGGTAAAGGTTTCCGCCATATGCCCCCAGTAGGCCGCCAGTGGTGTATCCGGGCTGGTGATAACGGTGAAGATCACTGACAAGGTGTTCGACGACACCCCGGTATCGTTCAACAGGGCATAAAAGTCGGTTTTGAGTCCGGTGGACGCATCCTGTCGGAGTGTTATCGTGGTGGTTCCGTCTGGCCCGGTCACGCCATACACGGTGGCCGATGCATTGGTATCAACTGTACTGGCCGCTGCGGGTGTCACCGAAACAGTCTGCATCGTCACCAATGCATTCTGGCGATTGAAAGAACTGCTGCGCTTCAGTGTAAACGGCGTATTACCCACCGGTTTTCCTTGCGCATCTTTGGTCGTGACGCGGATAACAACCTCATCGCCTTTTTTCACCTTAATGGCGCTCAGGGTATCGTCTACCTTAACAAATTGCGTGGCGTCCGCAGGCTCCAGAGAAACCTGGCTGGCAACAACCGCAGGCGTTGTGCGACAGGTTTGTAATACCAGCACGGTGGTCACGATTTGAGAAACCGCGCCGGAATTCAGCTGCACCACATTGTAATAACGGTTACTTGATTGCGTATCACTCGGTGTATTGGTGAGATAACTGGTTGCTACCGGCCATCCCTGCACTGTACCCATCGCATTACCACTATTGGCACTGTACAAGGACTTCAGGCCATCCAGTGTCGGCATATACTCCGCACCACACCCATCCATATCGGTGTTATTTGACTGGACCACACTGAATCTTGCCCAATCTTCACCATTCTCAAAAGTGCTATAGCGTGCATAGTTATTGGTAAGTTCTTTAAACAGTAATGGTCGCTTATACGTCATGCCATCAGCGGCCGTTACCGTTTCAGGCATGTGCCCCCAAAAATTCGCTTTAGGAGAATCTGGACTGGTTACCACGGTAAAGACCACCGGGAGGGTCGCCTGAACGCTGCTGACGCCATCCAGTGATGCCGTGAGATCGGTTCTTAACCCGGTACTGTTATCCTGTTTCAGCGTAAAGGTTGTCGACCCGTCAGCCCCCGTCACGCCATAGATCATTTCGGTTGTTGCCTGAAAATTACTCCGCGTATTTCCCCAGGCATCGGTTACGGTCAGCGCACCTGCACTCGCTGTCGCTGATGTATACCTCCGGTTTATGCTGTTGGCACGTTTCAGAATAAACGCCGCATTGCCAACCGGGTTACCTTGCGCATCTTTCGTGGTGACGCGCACTACCGACTCTTCGCCTTTTTTGGCCTTAACCACACTCAGTGTATCGTCAACATAAACCAGGGCCGCAGGATCTGCCGCTTCCAGCAGAATCTGGCTCACCGTGGTGACTGGCGTGGTTTGGCAGGTCAGTAGATCCAGTGTCGACGTTGACACCATGGCACTGGTGCCATTACCGAGATCCACCGCTTTGTAGTTACGCTGTTCCATGCCAGTGTTGTCGGGCGTGCTGGATAAATAACGCGTGACTACCGGCCAGCCCTGGACGGTTTTGATGGTATTGCCAGCGTGATTATCAAACAACGACAACAACCCTGCCTGAGTGGGAACATAGCTAGTGCCGCAGCCGTTACTGGTTGAGTTCGCCTGGGTTTGGGTAAACAGCGCCCAGTTTTCATTGTCTTCGAATATTGCTGTTCGCCCGGTCTGACTTGACAGTTCCTTTATCAGCAATGGGCGTTTAAAAACGGTACCATCTGCCGCCGTTAAGGTTTCCGGCATATGGCCCCACATTTTCGCTTTGCTACTATCCGGGCTGGTGACCACAGTAAAGATCGTATCCAGGCTGTCTTTTTTTGTTGCATCGGAATACAACGTCGCCGTCAGCGCCGTTTTGGTGCCGTGAGTATCCGGGCGGGTAATATTGAGGATTTTGCTGCCGTCGCTACCGGTCATGGCAGTATAAAATCCCGCGGTGTCGTTCAACGTCGTTTCATCCGCCAGCCCACTGTTAATCACCACCGGTGCCACCAGCGCATCGCCACTACCGGCAATATGTTTTTCGCCCGTGCGGGTATAACCGTCTCCGCGACTCAGTTTAAATGGCATATCCGTGAGCGGATTACCCTGCGCATCTTTTACCGTTACCTTAACCCGTAGCGTTTCGCCTTTTTTCAGCTTCGCCGCGTTATTTCCGGCAGCCCACTGTGCGTTATCAACCACATCCAGCGTAATGCTGCTGGCAGGTTTGTTCGCCGTCGTCAGGCAACTGACGTAAACCGGCGTATCGCCGCCGATGGCCTGTGCGCCGTTATCCAGGGCAATGGTGTAATTGTGCGGCGTTAAATCCGCGGGGGAACTGCTCCAGTAGGGCTGACGCTGCGTCGGCCAGCCGTGTGTGGTTTGCACCGCATTACCGTTATTGGCGTCATAGAGCGCACTGAGCTGTGAGCGGCGCGGCAGCATATTGGTTCCGCAACCGCCTTTACTGGTAATGGCCGTACTGGCCTGGCTAACGCGCGCCCAGACTTCGTTTTTTTCCGTTAATGTGCCATCCGGACTGGTGATTTCTGCTGCCAGCTTAGGCCGGGTAAAGGTTAATGAATCAACAGTAATCGTTTCATCCATATGGCCCCACATCTGCGCGCCACTAACGTCCGGGCTGGTTGGGGTGGTAAAAATAACATTGTAATTAATGGCATTTGATAAATGGGAATTTACCGGCGTAACGCTCAGCGCCGTTCTTAGCCCGACGCCTTGTGGTTGCTCTATTTCGACCGTTGCCACGCCTTGTGCATCTGTCGTACCCGTATAAACCATCGACGGCTGCGATGTGCCGTATTGCGTGCCATTCATCGTGATAGCGCCGCTGCTCGGGTCATCAAACCCGCTCACCTGCCCCGCTCGGTTATACCCCATGCCTTTGGTGATGGTGAAAGCAGTAAAGGGAACCGGAGTATTATTGAGCGCGTTAATCGTACGCACGGTCATCACGATGGTGTCCCCCACTTTGGCCTGCGCTTTGCTGCCAGGGGTGATATCGTGATCGGTGCTCACTTCAACCTTCGCGACCATCTCATTGCCCGAACAGGTGAGATAATTCTGCTTAAAGCCGGAGTAGCTGTCGACGCTCCCGTTCCCCAGATTCACCGATGAATGCGTTGTTTGCTCCACCGCGCTTAAGTAGCTCTGTTGGGCGGTGGGCCAGCCATACTCAGTGCCAATCGCGTTACCGGGATGGGCTGAAAACAGGCTTTCCAGCCCACTCTGACGTGGCGTATGGCCGACGCCGCATTCAGCCTGCATACTGGTGTCTTGATCGAACAGCGCCCAGTCTTCGTTATTTTCCCGCACCGATCCCAGTTCATGCTCGGTTTCATCCGCCAGCAATGGACGTTTAAACAAGCTGCCAGATTCAACAATGCCGCGCATATGGCCCCACATCCGCGCCTTATCGCTATCAGGGCTGGTGATCACGGTAAAAATCACATCTTTGGCATCTGCGGCCGTAAAATCGCTGCGCATTTTCGCCGTGATGTGGGTTTTCACGCCTGCACCGTCGGGCTGGCTCAGGGTTAGCGAAGCCTGACCATTGACATCGGTTATGCCTTCATAGGTGTGAGCATCAACCTGTTGTAAATTCGAACCACCAGTAATCTGTACCGGATGGGCTTCCCAGGTAGGGTCGGTTTGATTCTTGCGGTTAACACCGTCATCCAGGTGCAGCGAGAAGTAGTAGTACGCCAGCGGTTGATCGTTGTTTTTGGTGTCAGTGATCGTCAGACGCATCGAGGCGTCTTCGCCCACCTGCGCTTTCATCGCCTGTGCCGCATCATCATAGTTTTCGGGCGTAAGGACGATTTTCGGTTCGACATCAGGCGCTGGCTTATCCACACAGCTCACAAGAAACGTGGTGCTATCCGGCTTTTGCGTTTCACCACGGTTAGAGACATCCGCCGCATGGTGCTGCCCGGTGGTGCCCGCCAGCGATGACCAGTAATAATCCCCCTGCATCGGCCAGCCAAGGACTGTCTGCACCGATGTGGGGATAACGGTCGCCAGCGCGCCGAAGTGGCGCATGCCGGGCAGCACGGTGCAGTGGCTATCTGCGCCGCTCCAGGTGAAGGTGGACCAGGTTTCGTTGTGATCGACGACCGTGGCGCTTTCATTGCTGACTTCTGCCGCCAGCTTTGGTCGACTGAAGGTGTAACCGTGGGCTTCTACCGTCTCCGCCATATGGCCCCACATCGTAGCCTGCGCCACGTCCGGGCTGGTGAGTACGGTAAAAATCACTGCGGTTTCACTGGTTTGCGCAATGCCGGAAATGCTGACCACCAGTGGCGTTTTGACGCCAGGGCCATTCGGTTGGCTCACCGTGATGGTGGCCGTGCCGTTGGCATCAGAGGTGCCATGGTATTCGGTAGCCGTCGTCGTTAACTCGGTGCTATCCAGTACCACTGGCGCACTATTATTCACTGCCCCCTGGCGATTTTCAGCATCTTTACGTTTGATAATAAACGGAATATTACCCGCGACGTTGCCCTGACAATCTTTAGTGGTGACGGTGAGCGTGATGGTGTCGCCAACGGTGGTTTTTGCCGCCGCGATCGTTTCGTTAAAACCACTGGCGCTCACCGAGATTAAATCCCCCTGTGCTGGCGCGATGTTCAGGGTCACTTTCTGGTCCACCAGCGCCACCGTCCCCGCATAGGGATACCCGGTCGAGGTCAGCAGATAGAGCATTGGGAGGGTTTGCTGCGCATCAATCTGCGGCCAGGCCACCAGCGAGCGTCCGGCCAGCCCCTGAGCGCAAAAGCTACGGTTAGCAATGGGTTGTGGGTTAAGGGGCACATCGGGCGTGGCGGCATCGGCCCACATCAGGCTGACGGTAGGGGGTGTTTGATTTTCCCAGCGCAGCGCAGGTGGTGTGGAAAACTGGTCGCCTTCATTGTCCTGAGGATTAGCGACAATCAGGTTAGCTGCGTCATCATCAACGCTAAATTCATTCGGTTTAGCAGAAAACCCGACATCATGAGATTCAGCAGGATTAAGCTGAACACTGCCCTGATAGACGGGTACGCTGGCGCTGTCGGCAAAAGGAACGGTTCCGTTAAACTCGCCTGTAGAATCAGGATATGTCTGCCATTCCACCCCTGCTCGTGCAAAGTCAGACAGCATAAACGCTGCCAACATTCCCAGAAGCATAATGATTTTCCCTGGTTTCAGACATACCGACATGTAGAAAACTCCAGCATGATAAACAAAACATCAACCTGTTTTGCTTAACGCGTCGCTAAGCAAAACAGGCGGAAAACAGCATTCCCGTATGGGAATGCTGTTGTGCGCATTAGTGGTGTTTGTAAATGATAGACAGCGTATAGCCCTGAACGCCGTCGCCGTTTGCCGGGATCGCAAGACCACTCTTACCATTACGGTCACTACCATTAAGGCTGGTTCTTGCTTCTTCGTTAGTTTGCGGGATAACAATGTCATTGTTATCGAAGCTGGCATTAGCAATACCGCCCGCCGCAGCAAGTTGTTTACTGTTACCGTTAAAGACCCATGCAAAGTCATAGTTAGCGGTAACGTCCATATCCGTACCTGCGTCGTATTTATCGTTCTGGTTTTCATCCGAGTACAGTTTGGCCACATACGTTTTATTAAGCGCAATGGCCGTGTTACCACCGATAAGGTTGGTAGTGGTGCCTTTCTCGAAGATGGCAACTTTCAGATTCTGGTTCACAACCGGGCCGGGATCGACATTGTCCGTATCGCTGCCGCCACCGCTGGCCGTTGAAATATCCAGCAGAGTCAGCGACGTTCCCTCGAAGGGATTACCGGTCTGGGTGATGGGCTGGATTTCAACACCGATATAACGCCCACGATCGTCATCAGTGAGTTTATAACTCGTCTTGCCTGCCGCTGCGGTCAGCTCCGTTTTATCGCCACCCGCATTATTGCTGTAGCTGTACCATTTGATAGTGGCCGTCGTTTTCGCATCAATGCCTGCGGGACCATCATCAATATCCCCTTCGGTATCGCCGATATCCCAACCCAGCGTGATGGTATCCCCTGAGTAAAGGCGTTTATCCGTCTCGCTACCCGGAGGACGGGTACCTTTACCATCAGACGTTACTTTAATGTGATCCGCATCTTCCGAGTTAATCGTGGCATTCCCCCCTTCGCGATAGAGCCAGGGTATGGTCCCCTCGAATTCAGCGGTCGTTCCACTGGCGACCCAGGCGGCATCTTCCGCCATAGCGGCTGGTACGGCACAGTATCCAGCCAGCATCAGTGCCAGCGCGACTTTTGTCAGGCCACGTTTCATATGAGGTTTCATAAACACTCTCCTTGATTAATATTCAGCGGTGGCCCGATCAGCCATGGCGCCGCCCCTATTTCTTGCTGTAATTGACCTGCAAACCATATCCCTGCACGCCATCGGTTACCTGGGCACTAAACTTTGCTGCCGCGTCCTTGTTGGTTGCCGGGATCTCTATATCGACGTTCGTGGTATTGGTTTGCGCACCGGTATTGCCATTTACGCTATGCCCCGTGAATTCCCACTGATAGTCATACTGTTTCATCTCGTCGTCAGTGAGCTTCTCAGAAAGCTGGAACACGCCGTCTTTGTTAGCGTCGCGCCACAGCACAAAGCGATAGCGGCTATTGAGAGGCAACGGTTCTTTGTTGCCGATAAGATTGACGGGCTTAGCTGCACCAACGCGGTAGATAAAAGCATTCAGCCCGCCGATGTCAGAACCCAGGAACGTTACGTCAACATAGTTACTGTCATCATAAGGGGCGGCTTTCGCTTTCCAGCGGAAAGTGCCGGGCAACGTACTGGAGAGCGTAACGGTCCCCTTTTCTTTATCTTGTTTGGCGATAAAAACGCACGGCACCTCGGTGGTGCAGGGTTTATTCGCCAGCGTCACTTTTTTATCGTTGGCATCAAACAGCTGCGGGCTGAGATTATCCTGCGGCAAGACATTACCGTTACGGTCAGTGTTGTCGCCAAAGCTATCGGTAATGTCGAGATCCATGACGACACCATCTACACCATCCGCTTGCGCGCTGGCTTCGTGGCTGTGATTGTTCTCATCCGGTACATTGGCGATGTTGTTAACGATGAGCTCAATTTTACGGTCCTGCTGAACGGTAATTTCCACCACGCCGGAATTCTGCCGATTGCCTTTTTCATCTTCCAGCGCCAGGCGTACCCGCCAGGTATTGAGTTTTTCCTGGTCGGCTTTATCAGAGCTGTACTGCCAGGCAGGCAGTACCAGATTCCAGTGGTTGTTGTTCCCTTCAGTAAGGGTGTTTTCTTTGATAACCGGCATCACCAGCGTACGTGCAGCATTGTTTTTCGCCTGCCAGGAGGCAGCAACGATTTTGTAATGATGATTAATGAGCGCGTTAATGGTCCACTTACATTTTTCCAGCCCGATGGCTGCTTCTGGCGTATCTTTAATCACGCACTCGGGATGTTCATTCGTCGTATCAGCTTTCAGCCACAAAGTGACATCGAGGGGATCTTTCTCTTTGTATTCCAGAACAATAAAGTTGTTACGTTCAACAAAGTCGTGACGACTGCCCATGAGCGAGTGGGCCGCGCTCACTTTGTCAGGATCAAGCTGGTCTTTGAGCGGGATGCCAAACTGGTAGTTCAGCGTTGCGTTAACAGAAAGATCGGTATTATCGCCAGTGCCGGCTTTGAAATCCGTTCCTACGGCAATGAGCGGTACGGGCTGGTATTTCACACCCAGCGTGACGGCGAAGGGATCTTTCTCCAGATTATCGGTGCCAAAAAGCGCGACTTCATCACCGTAATACTGTTCGAAAACGATTTTACCGCCAAGCTGCGGGTAAGCGGGTAGCCAGGCTTCGGCGCGAATATCCCAGCCGCGCGCAGGACGCTCCTCATAAAAATCGAAATCTTCGGAGTCTTTCCAGTCAGAAAGCGGATGATAATAGTTGCCAGAGAATTTTAAATAATCAGTCCAGGCTTCGGCACCTAAACCTAAACGGCGATGCCCACGGGTAAAATCATAATCATAAAATATATTTCCACCCAATAACCATCTATCAAAATTATGTCTTACACCAAGCCCAATATTCCCGATCGTACGATCTTCTTTTCGTTGTGCAGAAAATTGGCTGAAATAAACAGTAGTTTGATTATCATACCAGGGAACAAAATAATCGATGGAACTGCCATCCAGATCGCCGCCCTGACCAAGAGAAAGATTCGTTCGGACCTTACCGTAGGGGGAGAGTGTATCCTCAATATAAGATTGTGTCGTAGAGGTAATTTGACTTTGCAGATAGCTTCTGGCCTGGGACTCCAGCGCCTCGGGTGTCAGGTTTTCAAACCCTTGCGTGGCAGAGTTAATGACGTAATCGGCACCACGCTCTTTTAGCGATTTACCCTTGTTAGTTTGCTCTTCCTGTTGTGCGGCCTGACTACCTAAATCAGGTAACGATTCTTTATGCTCAACATTTATCTCTGGAGCCGCAAAAGCAGCTCCAGAGATAAATGTTAGCATAATACAGCGTTTCCATCGCAGCATGCACATCCCCTGTGACATTAATAATGCTTAAAATTAGCTCTAATATTCTATTCCAGATTATTCAGAAAGGCACGCCAGGAAAACTAAATATAATCTTAAATTTATAACACAGTGATTTCGCTCACTTACATTTGCGTTTCAACAAATAAAATAGGATGCAATCATTTATATTATGAATACAAATGATTACACCATATATTTAAATAATATTAAGCAACAATAAATTCAACGCGCTTTTTGGATATTAAACCGTGCCCATGCTGGCAGAAATAATCTACTGCACCACAAGCTTTTAACACCTGTAATGGCTGATGGCAGTCAGGACAAAGCGCCTGAATGGTGAAATCTTTGGCACAAGTTGCACAGTGGGCAGTTTCACCGTTGCGTTCGAGAGGGTTATGGCAGGTTGGGCAGTTGAGTTCCATAAATACTCCTCGCCTGTTGTTCAGTTTCCCTCTCCGTTTGGAAAGGGAAACCGGATAAGAGATTACTTACTTTTCTTAATATGCTTCATCAAACGCTTACGCTTGCGCATCTGGGTCGGCGTCAAGGTGTTACGCTTGTTCGCATATGGGTTTTCCCCTTCTTTGAACTGAATACGAATCGGCGTACCCATCACGTCCAGAGACTTGCGGAAGTAATTCATCAAGTAGCGTTTGTACGAATCCGGCAGGTCTTTCACCTGGTTGCCGTGAATCACCACAATCGGCGGGTTATAGCCACCGGCGTGGGCATATTTCAGCTTCACTCGACGACCGCGAACCAGCGGCGGCTGGTGATCTTCAACCGCCATGGTCATGATACGCGTCAGCATTGACGTACCCACGCGACGGGTGGAGCTGTCATACGCTTCACGCACTGATTCAAACAGATTACCAACGCCGCTGCCGTGTAATGCAGAGATAAAATGCACACGGGCGAAGTCGATAAAGCCCAGACGGAAGTCCAGCGTCTCTTTTACTTGCTCTTTCACTTCCTGGCTCAGGCCGTCCCACTTGTTCACTACAATGACAAGTGAGCGCCCACTATTGAGAATAAAGCCCAGCAGGGAGAGATCCTGATCGGAAATACCTTCGCGAGCATCAATCACCAACATCACCACGTTGGCATCTTCAATCGCCTGCAATGTTTTGATTACGGAGAATTTCTCTACCGCATCGGTGATTTTGCCGCGTTTACGTACGCCCGCAGTATCGATGAGTACATACTCACGTCCATCGCGTTCCATTGGAATGTAAATACTGTCACGCGTGGTGCCCGGCATGTCGTAAACTACGACGCGTTCTTCGCCAAGGATACGGTTAGTGAGTGTAGACTTACCGACGTTAGGACGACCCACTATCGCCAGTTTGATTGGCAGACTTTGCGGGTCAAAGTCGTCTTCCTCTTCTTCTTCGCCGTTCTCTTCCGCTTCAAATTGCGCCCAGTACTCAGCGTCTTCATCCACTTCTTCTTGTGGTGCGATATCTTCCATCCACGGCAACAGCACGTGCTCCAGCAGACTTAATACGCCACGACCGTGAGACGCGGCGATAGGATAGATTTCACCTAAACCGAGCGAATAGAAATCAACAACGGCCTGATCCGGATCCAGACCATCGGTTTTGTTTGCCACCAGGAAGGTCGGTTTTTCGCGGGAGCGCAGATGTTTAGCAATCGCTTCATCCGCAGGCATCAGGCCCGCGCGCGCATCCACCATAAACAGTACGACGTCCGCTTCTTCAATCGCCAGCAGCGACTGTTCCGCCATGCGGGTTTCTACACCGTCTTCTGTTCCGTCAATCCCGCCGGTATCAATACAGATAAACTCGCGGCCTTCAATTTCCGCACGACCGTACTTACGGTCACGAGTCAGACCCGGGAAATCCGCAACCAGCGCATCTCGGGTGCGAGTTAGACGGTTAAATAACGTGGATTTTCCTACGTTAGGGCGCCCGACAAGCGCGACCACAGGTACCATGTTTAAAGCCTCATTTTTATAAATCATCAGACAACGCACGCTATATTCGTGTCGTTGTTAAAAACAGGAAAACGGCCCCTGTCCAGGAGCCGTTTTCAAAGTGAACGACAGAGACGATTAACGTGTAATAGAGTACACAGTCCCGTCTTTTGCCTGGATCAGCAGTTTGCCGTCAGCGGCAACCGGTTCAGTCTGGAAACCGGAGCTATCAACTTTTTGCTGGGCAACGAAACGACCATCTTCGACGTTGATCCAGTGCAGATAACCTTCACTGTCACCTACCACCAGGTTGCCATTATACAGCACCGGAGAAGTCAACAGACGATGCAGCAGATCGCTTTGTGTCCACAGCGTAACGCCGCCATCAATGGTCAACGCCATCACCCGGTCATTTTGATCGACCAGATAGATGCGGTTGCCGTCGACGATGAAATCATTCACCGAACCCAGTTCGCGCTTCCACATAATCTGACCGCTGCGCAGATCAAGCGCCGTCAGGTTACCATTATAGGCCAGCGCGAAAACAACGCCGTTAACAATGACGGGAGTCGTGTCAACATCGCTCAGGCGGTCAATTTCGGTAGAACCGGTCGCCTGAGAAATACGCTGCTGCCAAATCATCTGGCCCTGTTCCATTAGCACTGCGCTGACGCGACCATTATCGCCACCCACGACGGCCGCACCAAAAGCCGTTGCTGGCGCAGACTCGCCACGCAAAGAGAGTGAAGGCATATCGAGGTTAACTGTCCATTTGACAGCGCCGTCAGCTTCGTTCAGGGCTTGCAACTGACCGTTACTGGTGTGGATTAACACCAGACCGTCGCTGACCACCGGGCGAGAAAGCGCTTCACCCGCGACTTTAGTCTGCCATGCCACAGTACCATCACTGGTATTCAGCGCGTAAACCTGCGCCTTTTCGCTACCAATGTAGACATGTCCGCCAGACACGGTCACGCCGCCAGAAAGTAATGCAGGCTCTTTAGAGAACCAGCCATCTTTCTCGGCCAGACTGACAGACCAGATTTCTTTGCCATCATCCGCATTCAGCGCTTTTACTAAACCAGCGCGGTCTGCTGCATAGACAACGTTGTCCGCCAGTGCCGGATGAAGATTGGAATAGAAGTTGCCAATGCCGCTACCCACGGAAGTGCTCCACGCCGTGGTCGGCGTAAACTGGTTTTCAACGGTCGGCAATGGGGACATCTTTACCACATCTTCTTCGCTGTTAAACAGCGAACAGCCGCTTAAAAGGGTAACGGAAAGCAGTCCTGGCAGCAGTAATTTACGCAATTGCATCGGGTCCCTCTCAGATGGACAAATTATTAATTTTCATCTGCATCATTTCGCTCAGTGCCGGAGTAACATCGCTTTTCACGCCTGCTTCCCATGCACTACGCGCACCTTGCTTATCACCTTTGCTCAGCAATGCTTCGCCACGCAGGTCGGCAACAATGGCAGCCCACCCTTCACCTTTGATGGTATCGAGGGTTTTCAGCGCGGCATCAGCCTGCTTGAGCTGTACCTGAACGCGGGCAAGACGCAGATTTATCACGGCTTTGAGATTTTCATCGCTCGTGTCCGCCAATCCCTGTTGTAACTGGGTGGCAGCTTTCTCTAGTTCATTTTTGTCAACAAATTGCTGCGCAAGTTCCAAAGAAGCCAGCGCACCATAGGTATTTTTATTTTCAGCAGCAAATTTTTCCGCCGCCGGGATGCTATCCGGTTTGCCTTCGCTCACTGCGGTAACCGCATTTTGATAGGCAAGAGAAGCGGAGCGTGTAGAATCAACCTGATGGCTGTTCCAGTAGCGCCAGCCAATCAATGCGCCAACGCCCAAAATCACCCCAACAGCCAGTGCTTTGCCATTTTCAGCAAAAAAGCGTTTAACCGCTTCAACCTGGTCGTTTTCGTTCTCGTAAATTTCCACGCTGTCCTTCTCCTTCCTTAACCCAGTAACGTGCGCAAATGCGCGGCTACGCTATCCTGCGCAACTGCCGTTTGCTCACCAGAGCGCAAATCCTTCACTACTGCTGTGCCGTTAGCCACTTCAGACTCACCCAGCACCACAGCAACGCGGGCGCCCCATTTATCAGCACGGGCAAACTGCTTCTTAAAGTTGCCGCCGCCGTGGTTGGTCATCAGTTTCACGCCCGGTAATTCATCACGCAGACGCTCTGCTAATGCCATAGCCGCAGATTGTGTGTCAGCACCTGAAGCCACCAGATATATATCGACAACAGGATCGGCTTTAAATTCCGGATTAACGGCCTGAACTAACAATACAAGACGTTCGAGACCCATCGCGAAACCGACTGCCGGTGTTGCACGACCACCCAGTTGTTCCACCAGACCGTCATAACGACCGCCTGCGCACACGGTGCCCTGGGAACCGAGGCTGTTAGTCACCCACTCAAAAACAGTACGGTTATAATAATCCAGACCACGCACCAGACGCTGGTTTACGGTGTAAGCGATACCCGCGCTCTCCAGCAGTTTGCACAGACCAGCAAAGTGCTCACGAGATTCCTCGTCAAGATAGTCACCTAATGCTGGGGCGTCGTTGAGAAGGGCCTGCACTTCCGGATTTTTGGAATCCAGCACGCGCAACGGGTTAGTGTACATGCGGCGTTTGCAGTCTTCGTCCAGTTTTTCTTTATGCTGCTCAAGGAATGCCACCAGCGCATCACGATAATTGGCGCGTGCTTCCAGCGAACCGATAGAGTTCAGCTCAAGAGTTACGTGTTCAGAGATACCCAGTTCACGCCACCAGCGGGCGGTGAGCATAATCAGTTCAGCGTCGATATCAGGACCTTGTAGGCCGAAAACTTCGCAACCCAACTGGTGGAACTGACGATAACGCCCTTTCTGCGGACGCTCGTGACGGAACATCGGCCCGATATACCATAGACGCTGTTCCTGATTGTACAGAAGACCATGCTCGATGCCGGCGCGTACACAGCCCGCCGTCCCTTCAGGGCGCAGAGTCAGGCTGTCGCCATTGCGATCCTCAAAGGTGTACATCTCTTTTTCAACCACGTCGGTGACTTCACCAATCGCACGTTTGAATAGCGGGGTCTGCTCTACAATCGGCAAGCGGATTTCACTGTAACCGTAGCTGCCGAGCACGTTTTTCAGTGTGCCTTCAATGCGCTGCCAGATGGCCGTTTCGCCAGGCAGGTAATCGTTCATGCCGCGAATGGCTTGAATGTTTTTTGCCACGTTTATTCTCTTTCTGAATATAAAAATGAACCCTCAACGCGCCCCTCAATATTTCGGGAGCCATGCGGGTTCAATCATACACGGGAAGCGAGGCGCTTCCCATCACGTTATTATTTTTCAACCTGCTGAACGTCAATTCGACGCGCTTCATCCAGTTGGCTGGCTTTCGCACGAATGCGCGCTTCCAGCTGGTCGATCATATCGTTGTTGTCCAGACGGTCTTTGCGCACGCCATCTTCATAGAGGCCGCTTTTCTTGTTGCCGCCGGTAACGCCGAGTGTAGAAACCAGCGCCTCACCTGGTCCATTCACCACGCAGCCGATAATCGAAACGTCCATCGGGGTGATGATATCTTCCAGGCGTTGCTCCAGGGCGTTAACCGTACCGATAACGTCAAACTCCTGACGCGAACAGGTCGGGCAGGCGATGAAGTTGATCCCGCGCGAACGGATACGCAACGATTTCAAAATATCGAAACCGACTTTGATCTCTTCGACCGGATCGGCCGCCAGCGATACGCGCAGCGTGTCGCCGATGCCTTCAGACAGCAGCAGGCCTAAACCAATGGCAGATTTTACTGCCCCACTACGTGCGCCGCCCGCTTCGGTGATCCCAAGATGCAGCGGTTGATCGATCTGTTTTGCCAGCAGACGATAAGACTCTACAGCGAGGAAGACATCAGACGCTTTGACGCTGACTTTGAACTGATCGAAGTTCAGACGATCAAGATGATCAACATGGCGCATGGCAGATTCCAGCAATGCCTGCGGCGTCGGTTCGCCATACTTTTCTTGCAGATCTTTTTCCAGCGATCCAGCGTTAACGCCAATACGGATCGGAATGTTTTTATCGCGCGCGCAGTCAACCACCATGCGAATACGCTCTTCATTACCGATATTACCAGGGTTAATACGCAAACAATCGACCCCGTATTCCGCTACTTTCAGCGCAATGCGATAGTCAAAGTGGATATCAGCCACCAGCGGTACGTTAACCTGTTGTTTGATGAGCTTGAACGCTTCTGCCGCGTCCATCGTCGGTACGGAGACACGGACGATATCAGCGCCAACACGTTCCAGCGCCTTAATTTGATTGACCGTAGCTTCGACGTCTGTCGTACGCGTATTGGTCATGGACTGTACGGCGATGGGGGCACCATCGCCAATCGGCACATTCCCAACGTAAATACGTGTTGATTTTCTACGTTGAATTGGAGCCTGGTTATGCATGAAAAATCTCCCGCGTTACCCGTCTGTTACTGCGCCGGTGATTGTTCGGCATTTAGGGTCAGACGCGCAACCTGGTTAGTTCTGATAAAACGACTCAGATCGACAGGTTTCCCTTGATACTGGATCTGTACTGCGGCTGGCGCACCAATTTTCAGTTTGTACGGAGCCTGGCCGGTTAAATTCAAATTACCGTCTTTACGCTGCATACCGCTAAACAATTTTTTACCGGTAGCATCAGTGACTTCCAGCCAGCAATCGGCAGTAAAGTTCATCACCAACGCATTCGGATCAGCCGCTGGCGTGGTCACGCCAGCCTGATCGGTTGGCAACGGCGCAGCACCATCTGGCGTTGTTGTTGCCGTTGGTGCCGGGGTCGCAGCGGTATCAACATTTGCCTGCGAAGGTGAAACAACTGCATTCTGTTGTGAATCAACAGCTGGTGCTGGCGAAGTTATGGCAGGTGTTTGCGTGTTAGTTGCGGTAGTATCCACAGACGCTGGCGGCGTGGACGTCGTAGTCGGGTCTGTGGTTGTCGACGTATCTAACGGAACACTCTGCCCCTGTTCGTTATTACTGCTCAGTTCCGCAGAAGATTGATCGGCCATAGTAGTGATCTCTTCCTGCTGAGCTTTGTGGTCTTGCCACCACCAGGCACCGCTCAGGCCAATAACCACAAACAACACCAGCCAGGTGAAGGTCATCAGCCAGCCGTCACGTTTTTTGCGGCGTTTACCGAGGGAAAAACTCTGCATCGGCGCAACTTTTGCAGCTCGTAGTGGAGCCTGTTTTTCCAGCCCCGGTAGCAGTTCTTCTTCTGGAATATGTACCAGACGCGCATAAGAGCGGATATATCCGCGCAGGAATGTTGAAGCAAGATCGGCAGGTGCCTTATCTTCTTCAATGTCGCGTACCGTGGAAACCTTCAGGCAAAGTCGCTCAGCAACGGCCTGCTGACTAAGTCCTAGTTGTTCGCGAGCATTACGCAGGCGAGCGCCGGTAGTAAGTGCTTCATTTTGGTCGTGCGTGGCTTCAGTATTCATTCGCTGCAGGTACGTTTAAATGAGAATTGAGATGCCGGTGAACCATCATGCTCACCCACACCGCGAAACATCCGTTAAGTTAACCGTTATCATACAGTATAAGACCGTCTGTGTGCTCGTGACAAAGCCCACATTCACTAAGGCTAACTTACTGTTGCATCGTTACATACTGCCTTAAAGTCAGCAAAAACGCACCGTTAATATTGACCAGACAATTGCAACTTAATACTTCATTCATAAAAGATTACGCCACGGTACATAAAGTAACCGTGGCGTAATGGCTATCAGACCGCTTTAATGTCGATGGCCTCACCCTGCATTCGTTTACGCAGGGTACGTTTCGTACGGTCGATAACATCGCCCGCCAACTGACCACAGGCAGCATCGATATCATCACCACGAGTTTTACGCACAATAGTGGTGAAACCGTAGCTCATCAGCACTTTAGAGAAACGGTCGATACGACTGTTTGAGCTGCGTCCATACGGCGCGCCAGGGAACGGGTTCCACGGGATCAGGTTGATCTTACACGGCGTATCTTTCAGCAGCTCCGCCAGTTGGTGCGCGTGTTCAGTGCCGTCGTTAACGTGATCAAGCATCACGTATTCAATAGTGACTCGGCCCTGATTGGCGTTAGATTTCTCCAGATAGCGGCGCACCGCAGCAAGAAACGTTTCGATATTGTACTTTTTGTTGATCGGCACAATTTCGTCACGAATTTCGTCGTTCGGCGCATGCAGGGAAATTGCCAGCGCTACGTCGATCATATCGCCCAGTTTATCCAGCGCCGGAACAACGCCTGATGTAGAGAGCGTAACGCGACGTTTAGACAGACCAAAACCGAAATCATCGAGCATGATTTCCATCGCCGGAACGACGTTGTTCAGGTTGAGCAGCGGCTCGCCCATACCCATCATCACTACGTTAGTGATTGGGCGCTGACCGGTGACTTTTGCTGCGCCAACGATTTTCGCTGCACGCCACACCTGGCCGATAATTTCCGACACCCGCAGATTGCGGTTAAAGCCCTGCTGGGCGGTGGAACAGAATTTACACTCCAGCGCACACCCCACCTGCGAGGAAACGCAAAGCGTGGCACGGTCGTCTTCCGGGATATACACCGTTTCGACGCGCTGATCGCCAACGGCAATCGCCCATTTAATGGTGCCGTCAGATGAACGCTGTTCTTCAACCACTTCCGGTGCGCGGATTTCCGCCACCTCTTTTAGTTTGCCGCGCAACACTTTGTTGATGTCGGTCATCTCATCAAAGTTGTCGCAGCAATAGTGATACATCCACTTCATCACCTGATCGGCGCGGAAGGGTTTTTCACCTAAATCTTTAAAAAACTCCCGCATCTGCTGACGGTTGAGATCCAGCAGGTTGATTTTTCCATCTTTCGTGGTGACGTTTTCAGGTGTGACTAATTGTTCAGACATATGCTATTCCGGCCTCGTTATTACACGTTATGGCCCCTGGAGGGTTGAAAAAAGAAACGCCCCGGTGAGCGGTTGCTCGTCCGGGGGCGCTGCATTGTACAAATTCTGGCGCACGGATGCCACGTTTGCACGCGGCATTTACGAAATTATTAACGGGTGCGCGGGCACACTTCGCCTTCGCCGAAGAAATAAGCGATTTCGCGAGCGGCAGATTCGACGGAATCAGAACCGTGGGTACCATTTTCGGTCAGGTTGTCAGCGTAATCAGCACGCAGAGTACCGGCCAGTGCGTTTGCCGGATTGGTCGCGCCCAGCAGATCGCGGTGACGCTGAACGGCGTTTTCACCCTCCAGCACGGAAACCACAATCGGGCCAGAGGTCATGAATTCAACCAGACCATCAAAGAACGGTTTTCCATCGTGTTCAGCATAAAAGCCACGAGCCTGTTCAACGGTCAGGTGCAGCATTTTGGTGCCGACAATTTTGAACCCTGCAGCTTCAAAGCGCGCAAAGATATTACCAATGACGTTTTTTGCTACCGCGTTCGGTTTGATGATGGAAAAAGTACGTTCAATAGCCATGTTTACCTCTGTAAATTATTCTGTTGTTGTCTGTACCAGCGTACGAGATGGCGCGGATTATAATGAGCAACAGGGCCGTTGACTATTGATGAAGGTAACATTTTTTTAAAATAAAACGAGCTTAAGCAACAAATATGAGCAAAACAGACTACTGCATGACAAATCTCACCGTCGCGACCTGCCCCATTTCGTCCATTACCAGTAATTGATAATCGCCTTTCTCTGTCAAATGCAGAGTCACGTTACGCCCGCGTTCAGCTAACGGTTCACCATTAAGAAACCACCAGCGTTCGCCTGTTCCTCCGATTGATTGTACTGGTAATGACGCATCGGTAGCTCCTGGCAGACGTTTGATAATTACGCCATTACGCACACCAATCAACTGTAAAGGTACCTGAGCATCACGACCATACGGCGAGCAATTTGTTGATGCCCCAGGTAAGCGCGCTGCTCGTCGTTCAGCAGCAGGTAGCCAGGGTTCAAGTGGTAATGGCCAGACATTAATCATTTCTTGTCGAGCCTGAGGACAATCAGCAGCAACACGTTTACCTTGCTCATCAAGCCAGATGGGGAAACGAATCCCACTTATTCCTTCTTGCTCCGGTAAAAGTAATGTTGGTGGCTGGCTATCTTCGAGCAGCCAGGTGGCAAGACGACGGCGGCAATTGCTATCGCCTTCTGGCAATGATTGCCCACCCGGCCAGCAGATAACGCCACGGCTTACAGAATCAGGACGCGGGTCTTCCGGCAGATTCGCACTGCGCGACAGTAAGATATTATTGACCTGATTCAACAGCGGTACGGCGCTGGCAAAGCCAAACTGACCGACAACGGGCGTACCGTCCGGTCTGCCAGTCCAGATCCCAATTACGTAACGAGCGTTAACGCCAATAGCCCATGCATCGCGATAGCCATAACTGGTTCCTGTTTTCCACGCCAGAGGTACGACGCGTGGCAAAGCGCCATCCGGAAGCGGCTGCGCTTCATCTGCCATAATACGGCGGATAATCCACGCGGCCCCCGGCGACATTAACGGTCGCTCAAGTAATGGGTCCCCCGGCTGTAAGCGCAACTTACCCGCCTTACCGTGGCGAGCAAATGCGGTATACGCTGCAGCCATATCCTCCAGTTTTGCACCTGCGCCGCCGAGAATGAGCGAAAGATTCGGTGCAGCACCGTTGGGCAAATATAACGGCAATCCAACATTGCGTAACTTTGCCGCAAACCGTTTCGGTCCATAGGCTTCCAGCACCTGCACAGCAGGTAAATTCAGAGAGCGCACCAGCGCCTCGCTCATGCTGATCGGGCCATGAAAACCGCTGTCAAAGTTGCCTGGTCGATAATCACCAGTGCGCCGGGGAACGTCTTGCAACAGCGATGCAGGGTGGATCAAGCCTTCATCCAGCGCCAGACCATAAACAAACGGTTTGAGTACCGATCCCGGCGATCGGATCGCATTGACCATATCGACATGCCCAAAGCGGGAATCATCATTAAGATCAACCGATCCTGCCCAGCCGCGCACACTCATATCAGTATGATCAACAACGATCATTGCCAACGAACTGCGCGGTGGCAATCGTCCTTTCCAGTTTTGCGCCAGTTCTTCCAGACGACGCTGTAAACCAGCATCCAGCGTAGTAACGATTTTGTCGCTTTTGCTTTTACCGAGCATCATGCGCGAAAACAGCGGTGCCAGTTGCGGCATTTGTCTGGGTGCCAACCAGATGGGCTCTTCACTAGATTCTTTTACCTGCTCACGGGACCACACACCTTGCGCAGCCATCCGATTGAGCACTTTATTACGTGCGGCCTCGGCACGTTCCGGCCAGCGATCCGGACGCAGTCGGCTGGGCGCTTGTGGTAACACCGCCAGCATTGCCGCCTCGGAATAGCTTAAATTCGCAGGCGATTTTCCGAGATATGCCCAACTTGCCGCACCGATCCCCTGCAACGTACCACCAAACGGAGCGCGATTAAGATACAAGGTCAGAATGTCACGTTTAGACAAGTGCCATTCCAGTTGAAACGCGCGCCAGAGCTGGCGAATTTTGCCGCCAAAAGTTTTGGGGTGAGGATCAAGCAGACGAGCAACCTGCATGGTGAGTGTGCTGCCGCCGGAAATAACCCGTCCCGAAATGAGATCTTGCCATGCTGCGCGCGCCACCGAGAATGGATTCACCCCCGGATGCTTCCAGAACCAGCGATCTTCATAATTGATCAGTGCTTCAAGGTAACGCGGAGAGACATCTTCGATGGTTACCGGATAGCGCCAGATGCCCTCAGCATCGGCGAAACGCCAGAGTGGCGTACCATCCTGCGCCACGACTACGCGTGCGGGATTGACTTCATGCAATGGCAGGGGCCAGAGTTTATCTGCTCCCCACGCGGCAAAAAAAAGGAGAAAAGGCGCAGCTGCCAGCGCTATCCAGCAGCCGCGTTTGGTTAACAGGCGAGGCATTTACGGTCTGACAATCAACAGATCTTCAGCCGCGCCAGTCGCCCGCCAGTGGGGAACATACATCGATTCCACCATTGGTTGCGGAACATTGTATGTTCCCGGCGTTACCGCCCGCGCCAGATACACCAGCGTGACTGGTTGATATTCATCAACGGCAACCGCCGCCACAAAGCGATCGTCACGAAACTCAATATGCTTAATGTTCGCTTGTTGCATTTGACTGAGTAGGTTTTGCACTTCGCTACCACTTTGCTCCAGGCTGGCGCTGCCGTTAGCCAGGTTCTGGTTTTCCAGTTCCAGGCCCGCAGGCAGTAAATCAACGACCAAAGCATCCGGCACGCTGTTACTGGCTTTTACCTGCAACCAAACCAGCACCAGATCGCCGCTACGTAACGAGTCCAGCGATTTGCTCTTACCATCAGTACCAAGAATATGACGCTCGATTTGCAGCACATTGTTCGCCGGTAAAGGGGCGGATTGCGGATAACCGCTGGCATCCACACGCAGCCATAACGGCTGATCGCCACTGTTGGTCACCTGTAAGGTGGCAAGTTGATCGCTATTCAGATTGCTGGTTTGCGCTTTCTCACCTGTCAGCAGCTCAGCAGAGAAAGACGTTTGCGCCTGCCATTTGCCCGGTAAATCCTGAATCGTACGGGCAGCCAGGAACAGCGCGTTACTTTCCTGAGTTGATAACCAGCGTTCACCGAACGCCTGCTGCGAAAGTGTGTTCAGCAGAGGGTACTGCTCATCGGGTAGCAATTTGTTCTCTTCCAGCAAGGAGAGCATCAATGCGTTGTCGCGCAGTGGACTACCGTAATCACCCAGCCATATCCGCTCATCACTATTGCGCGGCGTTTTCAGCGCCAGCACAATCGCTTCTTCACCACGCGTTGCATCGCCCATGGTTTTCAGCGCAACGCCAAGTTGCAGCAGCGGTAATCCAGACGCAGCATCGGCACGATGCTCCCAGATTTCACGCAGCGCACCCAGCGGTGCCTTTTGCTGACGGGCCAGCACCAGCGCAGCGTAAGACTGTACGGCGAATTTACTGGCTTTGAGATTATCCGCATACGGAATCGACATCATGCCCGGATCTTGTAAATAGCGCAGTAGACGCTCATTCCCCCGGTTAATGGCTTCTGTCGGCACGCTGTAACCCTGCTCACCTGCGCGGACCAGGAAATCCATCACGTAAGCCGTCAGCCAGTACTCTTCATCACCGTTTTTATCCCACAGCGCAAAGCCACCGTTATCACGTTGCATTTGCAGTAAACGAGAAATGCCGATATCGACTGCCGCACGGCGCTTCTCATCACTGTCGCCTTTGATTCCCAACGCCTGCAGTTGGGCTGCATTGGTGTAAAGTGACGGGAACAGGCCGCTGGCGGTTTGCTCCAGACAACCGTACGGATACGCTTTTAACTCTTTGATATAACGTGCAATATTCAACGGTGCTTTGCCGCTCAACAACAATTGCCCTTCCAGCGTAACAGGCGAGAAGTTTTGCAATCCATCAGCTGGAATCGCCCATGTCTCACCAGGCTGCAACGCCGTACCGTAATTGACGGTTTGTGCCGGAAATGCCGGACGGACACCCATTTTCCACTGCTTATGCTGATCGGCAACGGTTTCGCCCGGTAACGCTAACCCGCTAATAGTGGCCTGAATTTCACCATCACCATAACCCGGCAATGCTCGCACCGGGATAAACAGCGTGGTTCGCACGCCCGGCGCTAATTCAACGGCTGCGGGTGAATCGCTAACCAGTTCAAGCAAGCCACTGGCGGTCAGAGCAACGTTCAGTTTTTGCGGTTTATCGGTAAGATTAGTGATATTCAGCGTCAGACGTGAGGTGTCACCGCTGGCCATAAAGCGCGGCATATTCAGTTCTGCTATCACCGGTGCGGCAACAACCACTTTGCTTTCGTTGCTACCGAAATCATCTGCCGTCCATGCTTGTGCCATGACGCGCAATTCACCGTTAAAATCACCAATCGGCAATGTAACCGTGCCTTCGCCCTGTTCGTTGAGTGTTACCGGTAGCGCCTGTTGCGCAACAATATTGACGTGATTTACTGGCGGTTTACCACCGCGTTTCAGTTCATCACCATCGCCACCAAAACGCAGAGCTGCCAGACGCCCCTGACCTTCAATGACCTGACCGTAAATATCGTAAATATCTGCGCCATAGCGTTTCTGACCAAAGAATGCCTGCCACGGATCTGGCGTGACATAATCAGTAATATTCAACACACCGCTATCAACCGCAGACACCAGCACATTCACCTGTTTTGGCATCTCACCATTTTTATTGCTGGCTTTAATTTTCACGGTTAATGGCTGATTGGGGCGTATTTTCGCTGGAGTTTCCAGCGCCAGATCGAGACGACGGTTTTCATCGCCAAGCGGCAAATGCAACACGCCAACTGCGCGTTTTGGCGTCGCGGAGCGAGATTTATCGCCAGGACGTACCACCAGCGTACTTAAATAAAGATCATGACGATTCCAGGTTTTATCGACCGGAATCGTCAGATCCAGCCCTTGTGCCGGAACATCAATCTCCTGCCACCACAGCGGCCCTTCACTGGACTCGACCATCGCATAGCCTTTACCCGCCGTTGGCGCGGCAATGTGCAACTTAATGGTATCACCAGGGCGATAACTGGCTTTATCCAGTTTCAGCGTGACACGGTCTGGTCGCACAGCACCGCTACCGTCGCTATTGTCCTGCCAGCTATAGCCAGCCCAGAAACGCACACTACTGACCGCTTCATTCGGCGCTTTGACTTCCAGACGATAAGCGCCCCACTCTACCGGGAAACTGACTTTACCGGTTTCATCAGCCTGAAGATCCAGTGTTTGTTCATTTTCGATCAGATCTTTTTGATCAAACTGTGACTGCCAGCCTTCATCTTCTGACCAGTTCCAGTAGTAATCGCGGCGTTCGCGAATCAGGCGCACTTGTAAGCCAGACACAGCTTTTTTGACGCCCTGTGCATCGCTATAAACGATGTCAAAAGCGGCGTTACTGCCTTCATCAACAATGGGCTGTTTTACCGTACTGTCAGTGCGATAATCGTAAACCGATTTCGAGGCGAATTGCGGACGGATCCCCGGCAATGCATCGGCAGGCCAGATAGCCTGCTCAGCACGGCGCGTCACCGGGCGACCGCCAGACTCCAGCAAACTGCCCTGGAAAATAACCTGTAATGGGGAATGCGTTTCCTTCCACTGGCTTTCTGTAGAAACTTCGCCGCGCCCTTTATCATCCAGCGTCAACTGAACTTCATCCAGCGTGCGCGAAAGGTTTTCAGCAGCTATATCGCCGAATTCGAAACCAGGTAAGGCTGACACAGCTTCACGCAGTGGGCGCAGGAAAAGTTGCCCTTGCAAAGTATTACCATTAGCAGGCGCCCCGTACAGGTAGTAACCCACCACGGAGAATTTCACTTCATCTTTCGGCGTTAACGGGGTTTTCTCACCGGTCAGATTCAGCGCCATGCGCTCTGGCATAAAATCTTCGACGTGGAAATCCCACATCCGATACTGGTTATCGCCCGTGTTGGCTCGGATATGCCACATGCCGGTGGCCGCATTACTATCGAGTGGCCAGGTAAAGTGATAGAGGCCATTCGCCGGCTGACTAACGACGCTCCTGAGTACCTGCCCGTCGGGTTTAATTACGTCCAGCTTGATGGGTTGATCGGGCAACGCTTTACCGTCTGCATCACGCAATAAACCATTAAGGATGACTGTTTCACCCGGGCGATAAAGATCGCGCGGACCAAACATGAAAAACTGTTTGTTATAGCCTGGCGCGCCAGCAATGTTAAATTCTGCTAAGTCCAGCGCCGGAAGTTTTAAATCGAGTAGCGTTGTCTGACCGTCTTTACGCGCCAACAGTAATGCCGCGTTTTTATCATTTTCCAGCTGCACATGCCCCTGAGCATCACTGGTTGCCTGAGTCAGAGTCTGCCCTTTCTCATTTAATAATGAGACTTCAACTCCTTGCTGGGCCGCGCCGTTTTCCAGGCTTTGGGTAAAGATATCCAGACGATTGTGATAACGGTGGGCCGATACGCCGATATCACTTAATGTAAACAGCGTCGCGGGATTACTGTAATCGTAACGTCCAGCCTGATTCATCACAGCCAGATACACACCCGCCTGCTGAAGCGGTTTGATATCACCCAGCGGCAGCAATAATTTTTCACGGGTGTTACGCGCAGGATTGAGATCAAAACGTCCGGTATAAACCAGATCCGCCATTTGCAGCAGTTTGTCTGACTGCCAGTTCGCCAGCGAATTTCGGTATTCCCATTGGCTAATAAATGCTGGCAGAGATTCTGGCTTAACACGGAAGAAGTTAACATCGACATTGTTAACATTGAGCGCCATTACCGGCAGCCCTTCAATGACTTTTCCAGGCAGCAGCGAACCACGGCTGGCAAAACCGACGCTGGGCTGGATATCGCGGGTAGTTATAGTTTTTTCGTAATCTTTACTGAAGGTTGCGTTGTTGAGTGCCTTGACCTCCTTGCCAATAGTAACGATCAAATCACGTTTCGGCTCGAGGTGGCGTAAACGCAGCTCTTTAAGATTATCTGACAGCTCCCAGGCCCCATCCACTTTGCCGCTTTTTTTATCAACGACGTGAATAACGCGCGAGAAATCCTGATCCGGATCGAGAGGGATAGAGAAGGTCAGCACCAGCGTGGCTGCGCCATCGAGTTGGACTTCAGAGAGATCCAGCAATGTCAGCGCCTTACCGGCACTCTGTTGTGCCAGTTTTTGTCGCTCCGGTGCAGAGAGTTTTGCTGAACTCGCGTTTTCTGAAGATGCCGCTTTAGTAACTTCAGAAGGTGCATCTTTTTTCACCGCTGTTGGCGCGTTATCGTTGTTGTCGCACCCTGCCAGCGCCAGCATTAGCATGCAGGCGGCTACGCGTAACTTTTTCATTTTTCATCCCTGCCACAATGGCCCGTTAGCAACGTCGAATAATTATTATGCGTGAGAATTTACGTTATGTAATTCAGTATCGCGCCCATGGAATCCGAATTTTAGTGAGAATTGTGGCTCAGACAGCCAAATCAGCCTCTTTTGCTTGTCGCTTTTCACTAAACATCCGACAATTTAGCCTAACCCGGCAAAAATGGAGATGCCTATGTCCACGACATGGTTTGTAGGAGCCGACTGGCTCGCCGAACATATTGATGACCCGGAAATTCAGATTATCGATGCCCGCATGGCACCGCCTGGACAGGAAGATCGTAACGTTGCCCAGGAGTATCTGAATGGACATATTCCCGGCGCAGTGTTTTTCGATATCGAAGCGCTTTCTGATCACAATTCCCCGCTTCCGCACATGCTGCCGCGCCCGGAAACGTTCGCCGTTGCAATGCGTGAGTTAGGCGTTAACCAGGATAAGCACCTGATTGTCTATGACGAAGGTAATCTTTTCTCAGCCCCACGTGCATGGTGGATGCTGCGCACCTTTGGTGTAGAGAAAGTGTCGATTCTGGGTGGTGGACTTGCAGGTTGGCAGCGTGATGATCTGCTATTAGAAGAAGGTGCAGTAGCGCTGCCAGAAGGTGAGTTTAACGCTGCGTTTAATCCTGAGGCTGTGGTGAAAGTAACCGATGTGTTATTGGCAAGCCATGAAAATACGGCGCAAATTATTGATGCCCGCCCGGCTGCACGTTTTAATGCAGAAGTTGATGAACCTCGCCCAGGTTTACGTCGCGGGCACATTCCCGGCGCGTTGAACGTTCCGTGGACAGAACTAGTACGAGAAGGCGAACTAAAAACGACCGATGAACTGGATGCGATATTTTTTGGTCGCGGTGTCAGCTACGACAAACCAATTATCGTCAGTTGCGGTTCTGGTGTAACGGCAGCCGTGGTTTTGTTAGCACTCGCGACGCTGGATGTGCCAAACGTGAAACTATACGACGGCGCATGGAGTGAATGGGGCGCACGGGCCGATTTACCGGTTGAGCCAGAGAAATAAGCTTTTTACAGGCAATAAAAAACCGCCAAATTTGGCGGTTTTTTATTGCTGGTCTGGTTCGCGGCCTTTCCAGCAGGTTGACTTGTGTTGCCGGAGCAACGCAGGCACCCCACAGTGTTGAAATACTCTCTTTTATGCCTGGCTAAGTCAAGATAATAAATAGAGTAATTATTCAAATATGAGAGTATTATTCGTGACGGCCCTTTTCGCCGTCTCGCAAACGGGCGCTGGCTTTAGGAAAGGATGTTCCATGACCGTAAATGCAGGCACCCCACAGCGCTTGCTATCGCGGCAATATCGCCAGTGGTGCTGTCGTGATGCGGTCTTCGCATGGACCGCACAATGAAGATACGGTGCTTTTGTATCGTACTTATTGTTTCTGGTGCGCTGTTAACCGAGGTAAATAATAACCGGAGTCTCTCCGGCGACAATTTACTGGTGGTTAACAACTTTCAGAGCAGCAAGTAAGCCCGAATGCCGCCCTTTGGGGCGGCATATTTTAGATTATCCGATTCTGTTTAAAGTCACGCAAAAAACCACCCCAGCGACGTTCATAGAATGGCGCAATATGTTCGGTAATAAAGTGGCTAATTCCTTTTTCCCCTTTTTTCACCTGACAAATATCGATGGGTTCATCGCCAGGTAATGTATCGGTCGCTACACTTCCCGCCGCCTGAATAATTTCTTCGATATCACCATCGGCTTCAATGCCAATAAGTAAATTAGGCTGTGCCTCTTCGTTCTCCTTAATTGAACAAATAAAAGCACGCTTCACCGGCTTAATGGTTTTAAATAAGGTGGTAAGTGAATCAATCATTTGCGCTGGCGGCTCTGCGACTTCCGATAATATCAGCGATTCACCGCCTTCCAGTACTTCCTGACTGCTCAGCGGATTTCCTTCTTCACCAATCAACAAACTGATTTCACGCGGCATAAACTCTTTACCGGTTGGCAATTTGGCATTAAGGAAGAGCGTTTCGCCAAGGGTCATCTCAAACAGTGTGCGAACGGGCATTACGACAAACGCCTGTTCGTCTTCAACCGCCTGTTGCAGTGCTTCTAACGAGGTGAAAAAAGGAATGACGCTGGTACCGTCTTCTTTTTCCCAGTGCTGTAAATCAAGCGCGCTATCTTCAGCCACTGCCTCGCCCTGCGCCGCCGTACCTGGTACCCAGACAGTGGATTCCAGTAGAGTACGGAAAAAGGCCGGGCGGTGCGCCGGTTCAGTTGCTGCTTTTTCCAGCAGCTCTTCAAGTTCGTTTTTTGTTTCGGACATAAGAACCACAATTCATTCAACGTTCGGGGCACAAGTGCCTGATGCGCTACGCTTATCAGGCCTACAAGGGAATCGCAATTTTTTGAATTCACAATACTTTGTAAGCCGGATAAGGCGTTTACGCCGCATCCGGCATATTAGTTTACGCCGTTAACAGATTAGCAATCGTGCGCACACCCAGCCCGGTCGCACCCGCAGACCACTGTTCAACCGGTGCTTTACGGTAAGTCGCCGAACAGTCGATATGCAGCCAACCTTGTTTATAGTTCTCAACAAAGTGCGACAGGAAGCCCGCCGCCGTACTTGCACCCGCCGGATACGCCGCGCTTCCGGTATTGTTCAGTTCCGCAAAGTTAGATGGCAGCTGGCTACGGTGGAACTCCGCCAGCGGCAGACGCCAGAACGGTTCGTTCTCCTGGGCGGCACTCTCCAGTAGGCGACCGGCCAACGCATCGTCAAAACTGAACAGCGCGTGATAATCATTACCCAGCGCGGTTTTCGCCGCACCGGTGAGTGTCGCGGCATCGATAATCAGTTCCGGTTTCTGCGCACTGGCGTCAATCAGGCCATCTGCCAGAACCAGACGCCCTTCCGCATCGGTGTTCATGACTTCGACTTTTTTACCGTTGCGATAGGTAATGATATCCCCCAGTTTGAACGCGTTGCCGCTAATCAGGTTATCCGCACAGCAGAGGAACAGCTTCACACGCTTGTTCAGACCGCGCGTAATGGCAAATGCCAGCGCCCCGGTAACCGTTGCCGCACCGCCCATGTCAGACTTCATTGAGTCCATAAACGCGGTCTGTTTGATGCTGTAGCCGCCGGAATCAAAGGTGATGCCTTTACCTACCAGGCACGCGTACACCGGCGCTTCTTTATCGCCAGTTGGGTTGTAATCCAGCGCCAGCAATACCGGGGAACGTTCTGAACCACGCCCGACAGTGTGCAGCCCCATATAACCTTGATCACGAAGATCTTCACCTTTGGTGATCCGGTAAGTCACACGATCGCCTGCGACGTTGCTGATCAGATCAACAGCACGCTGTGCCAGTTGCGATGGCCCCAGTTCTTCTGCTGGTGCGTTGATGGTGTCACGCACCCAGTCGATGATCATCAGGCGGTTATCCAGTTCCTGACGCTGGGCATCGTCCAGATCCGGCCACTCCACTTTGCGTGTGCCTTTCGGGGCTTTGTAACCTTGCCAGAATGCCCAGCAACGATCCGCATCCCAGCCTTCACCGCTTAGCTGAACATGCTTGATGCCCAGACCGTCAATCTTGCGCGCCGCACGCTGGATCAGCCCCAGATCGTCTGCCCCGTTCAAATGCAGGGTAATACCATCATTATTAATGCTGTAAGTCGCTTTTTCTCCCCAGCGCGCGTCGGCAGGTTGGGTCGAGAGGGTAATCTTCATCGCTTCTGTCATTTTAGTTATCCTTATTTGTAAAAGGGCCGCCAGTTGGCAGCCCCAGGATTTTTCCGCTAAATGATTCGCGTTGCAGGAAGGCGGCAAGTGAGTGAAGCCCCAGGAGCATAGATAACTATGTGACTGGGGTGAACGAGCGCAGCCAACGCATCTGCGGCGTGAAGCATGACGCGGAAATCACTCGGCTTCGTCCAGCCAGACTAATAAAATCGCTTCGAGGATTTTCTCGTTGGACGCCTGCGGGTCGTCGTCGAAATCTTCCAGATCGCAAATCCACTGATGCATATCGGTGAATCGAACCGTTTTCGGATCAAGATCGGGATATGCATCGTACAGTGCTTCGCCAATTTCGCGGCTATCGGTCCACTTAAGTCCCATACTAACCTCTGTTAATGCTCACGCGCATGGTTGATAGTGTAACGCGGAATTTCGACCACTAAATCTTCGTCGGTAACGCGCGCCTGGCAGCTTAAACGGCTTTCCGGCTCCAGCCCCCAGGCTTTGTCCAGCATGTCGTCTTCCTGCTCTGAGCTTTCCGGCAGCGAATCAAAACCTTCACGAACGATGCAGTGGCAGGTGGTGCAAGCACAGGATTTTTCACAGGCGTGTTCAATCTCGATGCCGTTACGCAGCGCAACGTCGAGAATGGTTTCACCGCTATTCGCTTCCAGAACAGCGCCATCAGGACAGAGATCCTGATGAGGCAAAATAACAATCTTTGGCATATTAAACCTCGTCCACGGAATGGCCCTTCAGCGCACGACGAACCGACTGGTCCATGCGGCGAGCGGCGAAATCCTGGGTTTGTTTGTCTACGTTTTTAATCGCTTGTTCGATGGCGTCAACATCATCGCCCTGCGCCACTTCACTCAGGTGAGCGGCAGCATCGTCAATGACCTGACGTTCTGCGGCGCTTAACAGCGCGGCATCAGCAGCCAGCGCGCCGTGCAAACTTTCCAGCACACGCGCCGCTTCTACTTTTTGTTCAGCCAGCATACGGGCTTTTACGTCCTGCTCGGCATAGCTCATTGAGTCTTTGATCATCGAAGCGATTTCACTGTCGGTCAGACCATAAGACGGTTTAACCTGAATAGACGCCTCAACGCCGGTGGATTTCTCCATCGCCGTCACGCTCAAAAGACCATCAGCATCGACCTGAAACGTTACGCGAATATGCGCGCCGCCAGCCGGTAGCGCCGGAATACCACGCAGCGCAAAACGTGCCAGCGAGCGGCAGTCCTGCACCAGCTCACGCTCACCCTGCATTACATGGATAGACATCGCCGTCTGACCATCTTTAAAGGTGGTGAAATCCTGGGCGCGCGCCACCGGAATTGTGGTGTTACGCGGGATCACTTTCTCCACCAGGCCACCCATGGTTTCGAGGCCCAGCGACAGCGGGATCACATCAAGTAACAGCATTTCGCTGTCCGGCTTGTTACCCACCAGAATATCCGCCTGAATCGCCGCGCCAATAGCGACGACTTTATCCGGGTCGATGGAAGTCAGCGGTGGACGACCGAAAAATTCGCCCACTCGTTCACGCACCAGCGGCACGCGGGTAGAACCACCAACCATAACCACTTCCAGCACTTCATCAGCTTCTACGCCCGCGTCTTTCAGCGCACGACGACAAGCCAGTAAGGTTCGTTTTACCAATGGCGCGATCAATTTATTGAATTGTTCACGGCTGATTTCACCCTGCCAGCCCGCAACATTCACGGTCACAGAGTCCGCATCGCTCAGCGCGATTTTGGCCGCAATGGCGGCATCCAGCAGTTCACGCTGAACGCGGTTATCGCTACGGTCAGGAATGCCCGCCTGTTCGCGAATGTAATCTGCTAACAGATGGTCAAAGTCATCGCCGCCGAGCGCGGAATCACCGCCGGTCGCCAGCACTTCGAACACGCCGCGACTTAAGCGCAGAATGGAAATATCAAACGTCCCGCCACCGAGGTCATAAACAGCGATCACGCCTTCCTGACCGGAGTCCAGTCCGTAGGCGATAGCCGCAGCGGTCGGTTCGTTAAGTAAGCGCAGAACATGTAGCCCCGCCAGACGCGCCGCGTCTTTGGTGCCCTGACGCTGGGCATCGTCAAAGTACGCCGGAACGGTGATAACGACACCATCCAAGTCGCCTGCCAGGGCTTCAGTTGCCCGCGCCGCCAGTGCTTTGAGGATGTCCGCAGAAACACGCACCGGGTTCAGCAGCCCCGCCGCCGTTTCAATCATCGGCAAGCCGTTTTCGCTGGCCTGGAATTGATAAGGCAAATGCGGGTAGCGTTGCTGGATATCAGCCAGCGAGCGCCCCATCAGGCGTTTAACAGAACTAATGGTGTTGGCGGTGTCGAGCGCTGCGTTAGTACGCGCGTCATAACCCACCGAATGCCCCTGCTGTTGATAGTGAACAACAGAGGGCAGCAGGTGACGGCCTTCATGGTCGGCTAACGTTTCGGCCTGACCGCTGCGTACTGTCGCCACCAGCGAGTTGGTTGTGCCCAGGTCAATACCGGCCGCCAGACGACGCTGATGCGGCGCAGCACTCAAACCAGGTTCACTAATTTGTAATAAGGCCATGTTTAGCTTCCAGAAATTAAAAATCGAGCAGTTTTTCTTCGAGTTGTTCGGCACTGCTTCGCAGTTTATCGAGAAAACGCAGCTTACGCACGGTATCCGCCGCCGCGTCCCACGTCTCGTTGTCTAACTGTTCAACCATCAACTGATGGCGGGTATCAAACATCTTTTTCACACGTTTGATAAAGCTTTCCAGCCGTGCTTCATCTTTCGCCTGTTCGATCTCGTCCAGTTCTTCGCGCAGCTCCAGCTGTTCCATCAGGAACGCGGTGTCGCGCACAGTATGCTGCTCGCTGGCGAGATCAAAACCGTGCAAAGAAAGTAAATATTCCGCGCGCATTAACGGATGACGCAGCGTTTGCCAGGCCTGGTTAATGGTTGCAGATTGCTGTACGGCGGCGAGTTGTTCCGCCTGGCTTCCGCTGGCGAATTTATCAGGATGATACTGACGTTGTAGATCCTGAAAACGCAGGCTCAGTGCCTGGGTATCGAGTTGATAACGGGCAGGCAAGCCAAAGAGGGTGAAGTAATCCATAACATTCTCAGGGCTGCGATCCGCCGCAATAACGACGAATCAGGTAAAACAAACCCCACGCGCAGCTGACCACGGTGGGGTTATCGGTATGCGCATCAAACGTGGAAGCTTTCGCCGCAACCACACTCATCTTTGACGTTCGGGTTGGTAAATTTAAACCCTTCGTTCAGGCCTTCTTTTACGAAATCCAGTTGCGTACCGTCCAGAAATTGCAGGCTTTTGCCATCGACCACGACTTTCACGCCTTTGTCTTCAAACACGATGTCTTCCGGCGTCGGTTCGTCAACAAATTCCAGTACATAAGCCATACCTGAACATCCGGAGGTTCTCACACCCAGACGCAGGCCAAACCCTTTGCCGCGGTTAGCCAGAAAGGTATTTACTCGCGCTGCTGCACTGTCGCTCAGTGTAATCGACATAACCAAACCTCAACTCTTATTTTGCTTCACGTTTGCTTTTATAGTCCGCAATGGCGGCTTTGATCGCGTCTTCTGCCAGAATAGAACAGTGAATTTTCACCGGCGGCAGTTCAAGTTCTTCAGCAATATCGGTGTTTTTGATCGCCTGTGCTTCGTCGAGAGACTTCCCTTTCACCCATTCGGTGACCAGGGAGCTGGAAGCGATAGCGGAACCGCAGCCGTAAGTTTTAAAACGCGCGTCTTCAATGATACCTTCATCGTTGACTTTAATCTGCAACTTCATCACGTCGCCACAGGCCGGTGCACCCACCATGCCGCTGCCCACGTTCTCGTCGTTGTTGTCGAAGGAACCCACGTTACGCGGATTCTCGTAATGATCGATAACTTTTTCGCTGTAAGCCATTATAAATTCTCCTGATTCCGATACCGATTAATGATGTGCCCATTCGATGCTGTTCAGATCCACGCCCTGCTTGTACATTTCCCACAGCGGAGAAAGGTCACGCAGACGACCGATGGATTTACGAACTAACTCGATGGTGTAGTCGATCTCTTCTTCAGTAGTAAAACGACCTAAAGAGAAACGGATAGAGCTATGTGCCAGCTCATCGTTCAGCCCCAGCGCGCGCAGCACGTAGGACGGTTCGAGGCTTGCTGACGTACAGGCAGAACCGGAAGAAACCGCAAGGTCTTTCAGCGCCATAATCAGCGACTCACCTTCAACGTAATTAAAGCTGACGTTGAGAATGTTCGGCGCACCGTGTTCCAGGTCACCGTTCAGGTAAACTTCTTCGATATCTTTGATGCCGTTCCACAGACGGTTACGCAGGCCGCGCAAACGTTCCATCTCGGTCGCCATCTCTTCTTTTGCGATGCGATAGGCTTCGCCCATCCCGACGATCTGGTGAACAGGCAGAGTACCGGAACGCATACCGCGCTCGTGACCGCCGCCGTGCATTTGTGCTTCGATACGTACGCGCGGTTTACGACGCACATACAGCGCACCGATACCTTTCGGGCCGTAGATTTTGTGACCGGAGAAAGACATCAGGTCAACTTTCAACTGGCTCAGGTCGATAGGCAGTTTGCCCACGCTCTGGGTTGCATCAACGTGATAGATAATGCCACGAGCACGGCACATTTCACCGATAGCCGCGATATCCTGCACCACGCCGATTTCGTTATTTACGTGCATGATGGAAACAAGGATGGTGTCATCACGCATCGCTGCTTCGAGTTCTTTCAGGTCGATAATACCGTTACGCTGCGGTGCCAGGTAAGTGACTTCAAAACCTTCGCGCTCCAGCTGACGGCAGGTATCCAGTACCGCTTTGTGTTCGGTTTTGCTGGTGATGATGTGCTTGCCTTTTTTCTGATAAAAGTTAGCAGCGCCTTTGATCGCCAGGTTGTCAGATTCGGTAGCACCAGAGGTAAAGACAATTTCACGCGGATCAGCGCCAACCAGATCGGCAATCTGATTACGAGCGATATCTACCGCTTCTTCAGCCTGCCAGCCGAAACGGTGAGAACGGGAGGCCGGGTTACCAAAGGTTCCGTCCATCGTCATAAACTGCATCATTTTCTCGGCAACACGCGGGTCCACCGGCGTGGTTGCGGAGTAGTCGAGATAAATCGGTAATTTCATTGCTCTATAAACTCCGTACATCACTCAATGCAAGGAACCAGGCTACCGGCTGGATGTACGACCGTGTTTACGGAGCGCGAGACGCCCCGGCCTGATTCTGAATACTTTTTATCTTTTATGCGCGTAACTTAACGTCGATTGCGTCTTGTGTGCGGGTGCGTGGCGCGTCGTGAGTATGCTGACGACCAGATACATCCAGCACTTCCTGGTTATTAACCAGTTCGCCTAAAGTAATGTTGTTGAGAAAACCGGTGAGGCGGTCGCTCAAATCACGCCACAGCGCATGGGTCAGGCATTTATCGCCCCCCTGGCAGCCGCCTTTACCCTGACAACGGGTGGCATCTACAGATTCGTCAACGGCGCTAATCACTTCGCCAACGGCGATGCTGCTGGCATCTTTGCCTAACAGATAACCACCGCCTGGTCCGCGTACGCTGGAAACCAGACCATTTTTACGCAGACGGGAAAACAGTTGTTCCAGATAAGAAAGGGAAATTCCCTGACGTTCGGAAATATCAGCCAACGGTACCGGGCCCGCTTCAGAGTTGAGCGCAACGTCAAGCATTGCGGTCACGGCATAGCGCCCTTTAGATGTCAGTCTCATGTCTTACTTCACCTCAAACTCGCCCCTGCCCGGGGTTTTTTATTGTAAAAGTGGGGGTATTGCATAGCAGGGTCAAGTCTGACATTCCCGAGTAAATTGGTCAACTATTCACTTGACTGATTTAGTCGGGTATTTAACCTTCAGTGCCATTTTTTATCGTGGCGTTTGTACCTGTTGTCGGGTGCGGCGTAAACACTTTATCCGACCAGGGGTTCAGTACAATGTAGGCCTGACAAGACGCGTTAAGCGCCGCATCAGGCAACCTCGGTTATTCGGCCTTGTTACCTTTATTCTGCTGCTCAATAGAAGCCAGAATCCCGCGCAGGATATTCAACTCCTGGCTTTCCGGGCGCGCACGGGTAAACAGACGACGCAGCTTATTCATCACCTGCCCCGGATGGTTTTCACGGATAAAGCCGGTTGCCAGCAGCGTTTGTTCAAGATGACCGTAAAAACGTTCCAGATCATCGACCAGCGGATACGGCGTCTCGTCATGTTCAACCTGCTCGCTGTTCTCCTGAGTCGCCAGCCAGGCCATGCGCACTTCATAGGCAATAACCTGAACAGCCATCGCCAGGTTAAGCGAACTGTATTCCGGGTTAGCGGCAATGGCGACATGATAATGGCACTTTTGCAACTCTTCATTGGTCAAGCCGACACGCTCACGACCAAAAACCAGTGCCACCGGCGTATTTGCCGCTTCAGCGACGCTTTTCAAACCGCATTCGCGCGGGTCGAGCATCGGCCACGGCAGCGTGCGGGAACGTGCGCTGGTGCCAACCACCAGGCTACAACCGGCTAACGCTTCGTCGAGCGTATCGACAATGTGAGCATTACCAATCACATCGCTGGCCCCTGCTGCCAGAGCAATCGCCTGGGAGTCAGGTTTCACCAATGGATTAACCAGCCACAGATTGGTTAAGCCCATTGTTTTCATGGCACGGGCAACAGAACCCATATTGCCGGTGTGTGACGTCTCCACCAGCACAATTCGAATATTTTGCAGCATTGTCTTTCTTCGTCTAAAGATTATTTGCGCATCTTATCATAAAACGAAGACAGATGCCGATCTCGCTGCTATACTCTGCGCCGTTTTCCCGTTCTTTAACATCCAGTGAGAGAGACCGATGCATCCGATGCTGAACATCGCCGTGCGCGCAGCGCGCAAGGCGGGTAATTTAATTGCCAAAAACTATGAAACCCCGGACGCTGTAGAAGCGAGCCAGAAAGGCAGTAACGATTTCGTGACCAACGTAGATAAAGCTGCCGAAGCGGTGATTATCGACACGATTCGTAAATCTTACCCACAGCACACCATCATCACCGAAGAAAGCGGTGAACTTGAAGGTACCGATCAGGATGTTCAATGGGTTATCGATCCACTGGATGGCACTACCAACTTTATCAAACGCCTGCCGCACTTCGCGGTATCTATTGCCGTTCGTATCAAAGGCCGCACTGAAGTTGCTGTGGTTTATGATCCTATGCGTAACGAACTGTTCACCGCCACTCGCGGTCAGGGCGCACAGCTGAACGGCTACCGTCTGCGCGGCAGCACAGCTCGCGATCTCGACGGTACTATTCTGGCGACCGGCTTCCCGTTCAAAGCAAAACAGTACGCTACCACTTACATCAACATCGTCGGCAAACTGTTCAACGAATGTGCAGACTTCCGTCGTACTGGTTCTGCGGCGCTGGATCTGGCTTACGTTGCCGCAGGTCGTGTTGACGGTTTCTTTGAAATCGGTCTGCGTCCGTGGGATTTCGCCGCAGGTGAGCTGCTGGTTCGTGAAGCGGGCGGCATCGTCAGCGACTTCACCGGTGGTCATAACTACATGCTGACCGGTAACATCGTTGCCGGTAACCCGCGCGTTGTTAAAGCCATGCTGGCGAACATGCGTGACGAGTTAAGCGACGCTCTGAAGCGTTAATTTCTCTGGCGGGTGATTTCTCTCACCCGCCCTCGCCTTTCAGGCGCTATTCCGAAATGCTTCCGCTCTGCTTTACTTTCTTTCGTCACTCTCCCACCATCTTTCCCCGATTAATGGATGATAAAGAAGTCGCAAGGAAAGGTTATGGCACTGCCAGTGAACACACGCGTTCTCAAAATTCTGTTTATTCTCTTTGTTGTTGCCTTCTGCGTTTATTTAGTGCCGCGCGTTGCCATCAACTTCTTCTATTATCCCGACGACAAAATTTACGGTCCCGACCCCTGGTCGGCGGAATCCGTCGAATTTACAGCTAAGGACGGTACTCGTTTGCAAGGCTGGTTTATCCCTTCTTCGACAGGCCCCGCTGACAACGCCATCGCAACCATCATTCATGCTCACGGCAATGCCGGAAATATGTCCGCCCACTGGCCGCTGGTCAGTTGGTTACCCGAGCGTAATTTCAACGTTTTTATGTTTGATTATCGCGGGTTTGGTAAATCAAAAGGCACGCCGTCTCAGGCCGGATTGTTGGACGATACGCTAAGTGCCATCAATGTGGTGCGCCATCGCAGTGATGTAAACCCACAACGACTGGTGCTGTTCGGGCAGAGTATTGGCGGGGCGAATATTCTTGATGTCGTTGGTCAGGGTGATCGTGAGGGCATACGTGCAGTGATCCTCGACTCCACATTTGCCTCTTATGCAACCATCGCCAACCAGATGATCCCCGGCAGTGGCTACTTACTTGATGAGAGTTACAGCGGCGAAAATTACATCGCCAGCGTCAGCCCGATCCCAGTTTTACTCATTCACGGTAAGGCCGATCACGTTATCCCATGGCAGCACAGCCAAAAGTTGTATGATCTGGCAAAAGAGCCAAAACGTTTAATCTTAATCCCTGACGGCGAACACATTGATGCTTTTTCCGATCGTCACGGTGATGTTTATCGCGAACAAATAGTGGATTTTATCCTTAGCACGTTGAATCCGCACAACTAACCCATGATCGCTAGCGCGATAATCATTCACAAATCCACCTTTAGACGAGCTAATCCACTGGTCAGAACAGTTTAAGATGAGAAAAATTCTGTGACGCTTGCCAACATTTCTGATGATTAGCATTCTCTTCGCCATTTCCCTGGGCAAACTTTAGCTATTCTTATCAATTATGCTTATGGGAGATCTACAGATGATGCCTACGCTTGCTTCACCATCTGTCCTTTCGGCTCCCCAGCGCCGCTGCCAGATCTTGCTGACACTCTTTCAGCCGGGGTTGACCGCCACCACGGCAACCTTCAGCAAGCTTAATGGTGTGGATGATGATATTGCCAGTCTTGATATCAGCGAAACAGGACGGGAGATCCTGCGCTATCATCAACTCACACTGACTACTGGTTATGACGGTAGCTATCGGGTTGAAGGCACAGTGCTTAACCAACGTTTGTGTTTATTTCATTGGCTACGACGTGGTTTCCGTCTGTGTCCGTCATTTATTACCAGCCAATTCACACCTGCTCTGAAGAGTGAACTAAAGCGGCGCGGAATTTCGCGTAACTTTTACGACGATACCAATCTACAAGCGTTAGTGAATCTCTGCTCTCGGCGGCTACAAAAACGCTTTGAATCGCGCGATATTCATTTCCTGTGTCTGTATCTGCAATATTGCTTGCTGCAACACCACGCTGGCATTACGCCTCAGTTTAATCCGCTCCAACGTCGCTGGGCAGAATCCTGCCTGGAATTTCAGGTAGCGCAGGAAATTGGACGCCACTGGCAGCGTCGGGCGCTCCAGCCTGTACCGCCTGATGAGCCACTATTTATGGCATTACTTTTTTCCATGTTGCGAGTTCCCGATCCAATTCGGGATGCGCATCAGCGGGACAGACAATTGCGTCAGTCTATCAAACGTCTGGTAAACCATTTTCGTGAGCTGGGAAATGTTCGTTTTTATGATGAACAGGGGTTATGCGATCAGCTTTATACTCACCTCGCCCAGGCGTTAAATCGCAGTTTGTTTGCCATCGGTATTGATAACACCCTGCCAGAAGAGTTCTCCAGACTGTACCCACGCCTGGTGCGCACCACCCGCGCGGCGCTGACCGGATTTGAAAGTGAATACAGCGTCCATCTTTCTGATGAGGAAAGCGGTCTGGTCGCGGTAATTTTCGGTGCCTGGCTAATGCAGGAAAACGACCTGCATGAAAAACAGATTATTCTACTGACCGGGAATGATAGCGAGCGTGAATCGCAGATTGAGCAGCAGTTACGTGAACTAACGTTACTGCCGCTCAACATTAAGCATATGTCGGTAAAAGCATTTTTGCAGAGAGGTGCTCCACGCGGCGCGGCACTGATTATTGCGCCTTACACCACGCCGTTACCGCTCTTTTCACCACCGCTGATCTACACAGATCTGACGCTGACAACACACCAACAGGAGCAGATCCGCAAAATGCTCGAATCAGCATGAGGGAACAACTTTCGGGCGCAAGAACATTGCCGGAAGCGCCACCAGCGCCATCACCCAGAACACGCCGTGGCCCAGATATTGATACAGGTAACCGGCGAAGACGGTCATGATGGCGATACTACCGCCCATTGCAACGGCAGAGTAAACCGCCTGCAAACGAATGACTTCGCTACCCTGGCGGGCGGCAATATAACGCATGGCCGCCAGGTGGCAGACCGTGAAGGTGCCGCAATGCAGAATTTGCACTACTATCAACCACGGCAACGCCGTCGTTGCTCCCATAATTCCCCAGCGCATTACGCCGCTAATCGCCGAGATCAGCAGCATATCGCGTGCACTACAACGGCGGAAAAGTTTATTACTCAGCGCAAAAATAATGACTTCTGCCACCACGCCCAGCGACCACAAATAGCCCACCGCTGAAGCAGAATACCCAGCTGCCTGCCAGTAAATAGCGCTAAAACCGTAATAGGCTGCATGCGCTCCCTGTAATAAACAAACGCAGGCCAGAAAGCGCCAGTTCTGGCGGACCAGTGTCAGCCAGGCTGGCCCTCCCGTGCTCTCCTGCTGACGGCTAGCCCCTTGTGGCTGAATCGTTGGACGAATGAGAAATCCGAGCAGCATGGACGCCACGCCCAACGTCAACAGCGCGAGGATCACCCGATAATCCAACATACTGACCAGTTTACCTGTCAGCGCCGAGCCAATGACAAACGCCACCGAGCCCCACAGTCGCACTTTGCCGTAATCAAGCGGGAACTGTTTTTGCCATGTATTCGCCAGTGCATCGGTCAACGGTACCAGCGGTGAGAAAAAGAGGTTAAAGCCAATCATCACCACCATCAACCACGCTACATGCGCCCCCGCCCAGAAGGCGACAGCAAAGAGAAGTGTCAGCAGTGCCAGTACGCGCAAGGCGGAAATCAGGCGGGAAGGATCGCTAACGCGGGGCGCGATGATCAAACTCCCGAGAAAACGGGCAACCAGACCAGCCCCCAATAACAGGCCGATAGTTTCTGGCGTTAAGCCAATCCCCTTAAGCCAGACGCTCCAGAAAGGTAGAAAAATGCCGTAACTAAAAAAGTATGTGAAATAACCGAGCGCCAACCAGCGCGTGGATTGCAAAACCATGAGTCCCTCCCGTCAGGAGGCGTTAGTCTGGGGTTAATCGAATGTTGGTGCAAGTTGAAAAATAAGAATATTCGAGCCTGCTTCCCGATGTCTGTAACGCCTGTTCGCAAGCACTAAAAAAGCTGCGCCCCACAACGCACCTTGCAAAATTATTGCGTATTTATGCCGTTACGCTTGCCAAACGTTCCTGCACAATGGCGATGAAATCGCGTAATGCCGGTTTCATTTCGCCTTTCTTCCACGCCATTAGTAGGGCAATGGAAGGCACATTTCCGGCAATTGGCCGAAATACCACCTGCCCGGTATTAAAATTATTCATATAACCGGGTATCAAAGTTACGCCAAGCCCCATCCCCACCAAATTCATCGTTACCAGAATATTGGTTGCCACCTGGACGATATTCGGCTGGCTGTTTTCTTGCGCAAACCACTCCTTAACGATCGGCGCAAGCGAACCGGAATACGCCGGATCGGTACTAACGAAATTCACGCCATCCAGCTGCGCGGCGGTGATCTCTTTTTCTTGTGCTAAAGGATGATCAACCGGCAACACCACCACTAATGGTTCGTCAAAAAGTTCCAGATAATCAATCTCCGGGCTATAAACAGGATGGCGCATTAAGCCGACATCCAGTTCACCACGGCGAATTTTTTCTTCCTGTTCCGTGGTAATTAAACTCACCAATTCGATCAAAGTTTCTGGCTGTTTCAGTCGGAACATGGGCAATACTTTTGGCAGTAAATTCACTTCCGCCGATGGCACAAAACCGATGATTAAATGCTTATCTTCCTGAACAATTTTCCGCGCCCGTTGTTTGGCCTTTTCCGCTTGTTCCAGGATTGCCTGCGCGTCCTGGAGAAAACATTCTCCCGCCGCCGTCAACGCGACTTTACGTTTATCACGTACCAGTAGCGGAACACCAACACAGTTTTCGAGATCGCGGATCTGGCTGCTTAACGAAGGCTGTGAGGTATGCAGTTTTTCCGCCGCACGGGTAAAGTTCAGTGCCTGCGCCACTGCGACGAAATAGCGTAAATGCCGTAGTTCCATCACCTTCCCCTTGTTATCGAAAAAACGTCTCAGTTGGTAGAAATTAACTATTTCACATATCAGCAACCAACCAGCAACATCCTTATGGCACAAAAATAGAAGGTCAATACATCTTATCTTTCAGGATTAAAAAATATGACCACACCCTCAGATTTGAACATTTACCAACTGATTGACACCCAAAACGGTCGGGTTACTCCGCGTATTTATACCGACCCGGATATTTACCAACTGGAGCTTGAGCGCATTTTCGGTCGTTGCTGGCTGTTTCTCGCTCATGAAAGCCAGATCCCTAAACCCGGTGATTTTTTTAACACCTACATGGGAGAAGATGCGGTTGTCGTGGTGCGCCAGAAAGACGGCAGCATCAAGGCGTTTCTCAACCAATGCCGCCACCGGGCCATGCGTGTGAGTTATGCCGATTGCGGCAACACTCGCGCCTTTACCTGCCCGTATCATGGCTGGTCTTATGGTATTAACGGCGAGTTGATTGATGTACCGCTGGAACCTCGCGCCTACCCACAAGGGTTGTGTAAATCCCACTGGGGGCTAAACGAAGTCCCTTGTGTGGAGAGTTATAAAGGGCTGATTTTTGGCAACTGGGATACCTCCGCGCCGGGCCTGCGTGATTACCTGGGTGACATTGCCTGGTATCTGGATGGCATGCTGGATCGTCGCGAAGGCGGTACCGAAATTGTCGGCGGCGTACAGAAGTGGGTGATCAACTGCAACTGGAAATTCCCGGCAGAGCAGTTCGCCAGTGACCAGTATCACGCCCTGTTCAGCCATGCTTCTGCCGTACAGGTATTAGGAGCGAAAGATGATGGCAGCGATAAGCGTCTCGGCGATGGACAAACCGCCCGCCCGGTATGGGAAACCGCTAAAGATGCCCTACAATTCGGTCAGGACGGACACGGTAGCGGTTTCTTCTTTACCGAAAAGCCAGACGCCAATGTCTGGGTCGATGGTGCAGTTTCCAGCTATTACCGCGAAACCTACGCCGAAGCAGAACAGCGTTTAGGCGAAGTTCGCGCCCTGCGCCTGGCGGGTCATAACAATATTTTCCCCACGCTTTCCTGGCTCAACGGCACTGCCACACTCCGCGTCTGGCATCCGCGCGGCCCTGATCAAGTTGAAGTGTGGGCGTTCTGTATTACTGACAAAGCCGCCTCTGATGAGGTTAAAGCCGCTTTTGAAAACAGCGCCACCCGCGCTTTTGGTCCTGCTGGTTTTCTTGAGCAGGATGACTCGGAGAACTGGTGTGAAATTCAGAAATTGCTGAAAGGCCACCGCGCCCGCAACAGTAAACTTTGTCTGGAAATGGGGCTTGGTCAGGAAAAACGTCGCGACGACGGCATTCCAGGCATTACAAACTATATCTTCTCAGAAACGGCCGCCCGTGGAATGTATCAACGCTGGGCCGATCTCCTGAGCAGCGAAAGCTGGCAGGAAGTGCTCGATAAAACCGCCGCATACCAGCAGGAGGTGATGAAATGAGTGCGCAGGTTTCACTGGAGTTACATCACCGCATTAGCCAGTTTCTCTATCACGAAGCCAGTCTGCTGGATGACTGGAAATTTCGTGACTGGCTGGCGCAGCTCGACAAAGAGATTCGTTACACCATGCGCACCACGGTTAACGCGCAAACGCGTGACCGCCGCAAAGGCGTTCAGCCACCGACAACCTGGATTTTTAATGACACCAAAGACCAGCTGGAGCGGCGAATCGCGCGTCTGGAAACGGGCATGGCCTGGGCGGAAGAGCCGCCGTCGCGCACCCGTCACTTAATCAGCAACTGCCAGGTAAGCGAAACCGACACCCCAGACGTGTTTGCTGTGCGGGTAAATTATCTGCTTTATCGGGCACAAAAAGAGCGCGATGAAACGTTCTATGTCGGGACTCGTTTTGACAAAGTTCGTCGTCTGGAAGATGGCAACTGGCGCTTGCTGGAACGGGATATCGTCCTGGACCAAGCGGTGATCACGTCCCATAACCTGAGTGTACTGTTCTGATGAATCGAATTTATGCGTGTCCCGTTGCGGATGTGCCGGAGGGTGAGGCTCTCCGGATCGATACCTCGCCTGTCATCGCCCTGTTCAACGTTGGCGGCGAGTTTTATGCCATTAACGATCGTTGCAGTCATGGTAATGCGTCGATGTCAGAAGGGTATCTGGAAGATGATGCTACGGTAGAGTGCCCACTGCACGCTGCCAGTTTTTGCCTGAAAACGGGGAAAGCGTTATGCCTGCCCGCCACCGATCCGCTAACCACTTATCCAGTACACGTTGAAGGTGGTGATATCTTCATCGACTTACCGGAGGCGCAGCCATGAGCGATCTGCATAACGAGTCCATCTTTATTACAGGTGGCGGATCGGGATTAGGACTGGCACTGGTCGAGCGATTTATCGAAGAAGGTGCGCAGGTTGCCACGCTGGAACTGTCGGCGGCAAAAGTCGCCAGTCTGCGTCAGCGATTTGGCGAACATATTCTGGCGGTGGAAGGTAACGTGACCTGCTATGCCGATTATCAACGCGCGGTCGATCAGATCCTGACTCGTTCTGGCAAGCTGGATTGTTTTATCGGCAATGCGGGCATCTGGGATCACAATGCCTCACTGGTTAATACTCCCGCAGAGACGCTCGAAACCGGCTTCCACGAGCTGTTTAACGTCAACGTACTCGGTTACCTGCTGGGCGCAAAAGCCTGCGCTCCGGCGTTAATCGCCAGTGAAGGCAGCATGATTTTCACACTGTCAAATGCCGCCTGGTATCCCGGCGGCGGTGGCCCGCTGTACACCGCCAGTAAACATGCCGCAACCGGACTTATTCGCCAACTGGCTTATGAACTGGCACCGAAAGTGCGGGTGAATGGCGTCGGCCCGTGTGGTATGGCCAGCGACCTGCGCGGCCCACAGGCGCTCGGGCAAAGTGAAACCTCGATAATGCAGTCTCTGACGCCGGAGAAAATTGCCGCCATATTACCGCTGCAATTTTTCCCGCAACCGGCGGATTTTACGGGTCCGTATGTGATGTTGGCATCGCGGCGCAATAATCGCGCATTAAGCGGTGTGATGATCAACGCTGATGCGGGTTTAGCGATTCGCGGCATTCGCCACGTAGCGGCTGGGCTGGATCTTTAAGGAAGCACGATGAAAGAAAAAACGATCATTATTGTCGGTGGCGGGCAAGCGGCGGCAATGGCTGCGGCCTCGCTACGCCAGCAAGGGTTCACCGGTGAGCTGCATCTGTTTTCCGATGAGCAACATCTTCCTTATGAACGCCCCCCGCTCTCGAAATCCATGTTGCTGGAAGATTCCCCGCAGTTACAGCAGGTGTTACCTGCTCACTGGTGGCAGGAAAACAATGTTCATCTGCATTCCGGTGTAACCATCAAATCGCTGGGCCGCGACACAAGAGAGTTAGTGTTAACCAACGGCGAAAGTTGGCACTGGGATCAGCTGTTTATGGCAACCGGCGCGGCAGCCCGACCGCTGCCGTTGCTTGATGCACTGGGAGAACGCTGCTTTACCCTGCGCCATGCCGGCGATGCCGCCAGACTGCGAGAAGTTCTGCAGCCCGAACGGTCAGTCGTGATTGTCGGTGCCGGAACTATTGGTCTGGAACTGGCTGCCAGCGCCACGCAGCGTGGATGTAAGGTGACAGTGATTGAACTGGCGGCAACCGTCATGGGCCGTAATGCACCACCGCCCGTGCAACACTATCTTTTACAGCGCCATCAGCAGGCTGGTGTGCGCATTCTGCTCAATAATGCCATTGAACATGTGGTCGATGGTGAAAAAGTAGAACTGACGCTGCAAAGTGGCGAAACGCTTCAGGCCGATGTGGTGATTTACGGTATTGGTATCAGCGCCAACGACCAACTGGCTCGCGAGGCCAACCTTGATACTGCCAATGGTATTGTCATTGATGAAGCTTGCCGCACCTGCGATCCCGCGATCTTTGCCGGTGGCGATGTGGCAATCACCCGTCTTGATAATGGTGCACTACACCGCTGCGAAAGCTGGGAAAACGCCAATAACCAGGCGCAAATTGCCGCTGCCGCAATGTTGGGGCTACCGCTTCCGCGACTGCCGCCGCCGTGGTTCTGGAGCGATCAGTACAGTGATAACTTACAGTTTATTGGCGATATGCGTGGCGATGACTGGATTTGTCGTGGCAACCCGGAAACTCAGAAGGCGATTTGGTTTAATCTGCAAAACGGCGTGCTTATCGGTGCAGTCACGCTGAATCAGGGCCGTGAGATTCGCCCAATCCGCAAATGGATCCAGAGCGGCAAAACGTTTGATGCGAAACTGCTGATAGATGAGGACATCGCGCTTAAATCACTGTAACCAGGATAATTAGCGAATATCTCAACGCCTGGGGCGTGGCGAGGTACCAGAGTGTGTATTACGTTTAAATCACATTATCTTGCAAAGGGATTGGTTATGAACACACTACGTTATTTTGATTTTGGTGCTGCCCGCCCCGTTTTGTTATTAATTGCCCGTATCGCCGTGGTCTTAATTTTCATTATTTTTGGTTTTCCCAAAATGATGGGCTTTGACGGTACGGTCCAATATATGGCCTCGCTGGGTGCGCCAATGCCGATGCTGGCAGCGATTATTGCGGTAGTTATGGAAGTGCCCGCCGCGATTTTAATCGTGCTTGGCTTTTTCACCCGTCCGCTGGCGGTGCTGTTTATTTTCTACACGCTGGGTACGGCGGTGATTGGTCACCATTACTGGGATATGACCGGCGATGCGGTTGGGCCAAATATGATTAATTTCTGGAAGAATGTCAGTATCGCTGGCGCATTCCTGCTGTTGGCAATTACCGGGCCGGGGGCAATTTCTCTCGATCGGCGTTAGGAAAGATGCCGGATGCGGCGTGAACGCCTTATCCGGCAATTTATAAATTACAGTAACGCAACCCGCAACGACATCTCTGACGTTGTTGATTCCCCCGGCGCAAGCGCAATGAGGTCACCTCCTTCCGGGCGATGATGGTCATCCGGCGCATGGCTCATCGGTTCCAGACAGAAGAAATCAAACGCATATCCTTTATCAAACGCCGGGTCGGAAACAAAGATGAAATAACATGGTGCAGGCGGCGTCGTTTCCATGATGATGGCATAACCCTCCTGCGGCTGCTCAATGCGGGCCTGACCATTCCATCCGGCAAAGCCATTGTTCACCCACTGGTGCGGCAACGGCGCGAGCTGGTTGAAATCCAGCTCCTGCGGTAGCTGCTCGCAAAACTCACCCGCCAGCCACTGCTCCCGCTCCAGCCAGTAACCGCTCGCCTGCGCCTGAATCCGCGTTTGTGGTGACAACGGAAAATAAGGATGCCAGCCGGTACCAAATGGCAGCGTCTCTGCCCCTTGATTGGTGACAGAGAGCGTCACCGTCAGCGTATCTGCCGTTAAATGAAACGCCTGACTTACCCGATAGTGATAAACACCGCTGCGATGTTCATACACCAGACACAAGCTATCATCGCTGCGCGAGACACATTGCCACTGCCCCAGCCAGCCGTCGCCGTGCAGATAGTGCGCATCCCACTCAACATTCGGTTGCAGTTGATACTCACGCCCCTGCCAGACAAAACGGTTGCCACTCACCCGGTTTGCAAACGGCACCAGCGGAAAACAAGAGGCATCGGTTGCCACACCGTTTTTTTTACCGGGACGTAAGAGCGGCGTCGCGTCACGCCAGAAGCCTTCGATGACGCCGCCCCGGTCAGAAACGTCCAGCTTTAGCGGCCCGTGAGATAAGGTATAGATGGTCATCCGCTGACTCCTTAATCCGGGAAGTTAATCACAACTTTCCCGCATTTACCGCTCGCCATCAGCGCATAGGCATCTCCTGCCTGTTCCAGTGAGAAGCGATGGGTAATGGCATTACGCGGCCACAGTTTCCAGTCCGTTAAATCGTGGGCGCATTTTTCCATATGGAACAGACTGGTCACCCAGGAGCCAATAATCCGCCGTTGATGGTGCATCAGGTCGGCGCTAACCTCGAACTCCACTTTTCCGGTTTCCCCGATGTAAACCACGCGTCCCCAGTCAGCGGTGGATTGCAACGCCAGTAAGCGACCTGCGGCATTACCGGAACAATCGAGCGCAACATCCGCGCCGCCGTGGGTAAGTTCGGCGATAATCTGCGGCAGACTTTCAGTGGTTGCTAAATAGCCGTGATCCATCACCCCTAACTGTTTCGCCATTGCCAGACGTTCCGGCAGCATATCAACGCCGATGATCCTTTTTGCACCGCGACCTTTCGCCAGCATCATCGCCATCATGCCGACCGGCCCCAGACCGACCACCAGCACGTTATCACTGCCGGAAACTTCGCCGCGCAAAATCCCTTCATACGCTGTACCAACGCCGCAACTGATAAACGCACCATCTTCATAGCTCAGCGCGTCCGGCAGAAGGATCAGATCTTTTTCTTCCGCCAGCAGGTATTCGGCATGACCGCCGTCACGCTGCCAGCCGTAAGCGGCTTTTCCTTCGCCAGTACAAGAGATAGGAAAACCGCGACGGCAGTTCGGGCAAAAACCACAGCCAGAAATGTGATACACCAGCACGCGGTCGCCCTCTTTAAAATGGCGGCAGCCTTGCCCCATCGCCACAATTTGCCCGCACGGTTCATGACCGTTGATAAATCCCTGGTATAACGGTTTATCGGGAGCCGCCGCTGTGGCGCGGTGTTGATGATAGATATAGTGGACATCGCTTCCGCAAATCCCGGAGGATTTCATTTTAATCAGTACCTGGTTAATCCCCGGTGTCGGCACCGCAACTTCCCGCAGATCGACGGTCGAATTTCCTGGTAAATAAGCTGCCAGCATCGTTTTCATAATTCCCTCATTAACAATACGATTAATTTTCATCCCTGCCGCACCCGCGCCAGGGGCGTTAAGGTTTAGCGTTTCGCTTTACTGCTTCGCTGGGTCAGCAAGATATTCGCCAGAACCGCCACCACGATGATGACGCCGCGCACCACCTGCTGGAAAAAAGAGTTAATCCCGAGCAACACCAGACCGTTACCGATTAGCGTAATCACCAGCACACCAAGCAATGTACCGAACAAGGAACCGCGACCGCCGGAAAGTGCCGTACCGCCGACCACGACCGCAGCGATGACGTCAAACTCCAGACCGTTTGCCGCACCTGCGTTACCAGAACCGAGGCGAGCTGCCAGCAAAATGCCGGTCACCGCCGCTAATAATCCCGAAAGGGTAAAAATAAGAATGCGCACCCGACGAACGTTGATACCGCACAACTGCGCTGCCGTCGCATTACCGCCAACAGCAAAAACCGAGCGCCCGAAGGCGGTTTTGCGGCTAATGAACACAAACAGCGCAAACAACACCATCATGATCAGCGCGGATACCGGCACACCGAGAAATTGTCCCCCCAGCCAGTCCAGTACCTCGTTTTCGTCAATCGGCACTGGCAGGGCGTTAGTCATAAACAGCCCCATTCCGCGCAGGGCGCTCCACAGCCCCAGCGTGGCAACGAAACTGGGCACGTTAAACACGCCGCGCAGCACGCCGGCCAGCGTCCCCATCAGCGCGCCTAACAGCAACACCAGCAGACAAGCAATCGCCAGCGGAACGTTAAATTGCAGCAAAAATGCCAGGCACACCGAGACAAAAGCCACCATCGGTCCAACGCTGACATCAATTTCACCGGAGATAATAATCAGCGTCATCGCCCAGGCGGCGATCCCGATGGTGGCAGCATCGCGCAGCACGTTCATTTGGTTATTCAATGAGATAAAGCCCGGTGCGTTCAGGGAGAAGACCAGATAAAGAATGGCGATTACCACCAGCAAACCAATCTCATTAATATGGCGACTGACAAATTGTTTGAGCGAGACGCTCTTGCCCTGCGGCAATGATAATGACGAAGCAGACATCTTCAGGTTCCTCGGTAAAATTCATCAGTGCACAGACAGAATGGCGGACATCAGCTCATCCACATTGACCGGCGAGTGAAACTCCTGCGAGAACGTACCGTGCTGTAATAACAGGATGCGGTCGCACACCAGCGGCAACTCCTCCACTTCACTGGAGATAAACACCACGCTTTTCCCTTCGGCAGCCAGCTCGCGGACAATACGGTAAATCTGCTGTTTGGCTTCGATATCGACGCCGCGCGTTGGCTCGTCGAGCAATAAAATCTGGCTGGCGGCATAGACCCAACGACCGATCACCACTTTTTGCTGATTGCCGCCAGAAAGCGTGCCAATAGGCGTTTCGCTACTGGCTGCCTTGACCGTCATCCGCTGCATCACCTCTTCGGTCAGGCGGCGGATGGTGGACCATTGCAGCACACCGTTGGCGCTGATTTTTTGCCGATTGGTCAGCACTGTATTTTCGTCAACGCCCAACCAGGGAATGATCCCCGCTTCTTTGCGGTTTTCTGGCGTATAGCCAATGCCGCGTTTCAGCATGTCGCCGTAATCGGGGCGCGTGATTTTCTCGCCGTTGATAACAATATCGCCCTGTTCATACGTCTCCAGCCCAACAATCGCCTTCAGCAATTCACTGCGCCCTGCCCCCAGCAGACCAGCAATGCCGAGCACTTCGCCGCGACGCAGGGAAAAACTGATCTCCGTAAGTTTTGGTCTGTGGCGTAACGCGCGAACTTCCAGTACGGTCTGGTCCGCAATCTCCTGAGCTACAACCGGTGCAAGATCAACGTGATCGCGCCCGAGCATCAGCGACACAATATGACGGGTTGAGGTGTTTTCGAGCATCACATCGCCCGCCACCTGACCATCGCGCATAACGGTGGCACAGGAGGCAATGCGGCGAATTTCTTCCATCCGGTGGCTGACATAAATCACCGCCACGCCCAGTGCTGACATTTTTTTCACGGCGCTGATCACCAGTTCAACTTCCGTACTGGCAAGCGAGCTGGTCGGTTCATCAAGGATGACCACGCGCGGCTCGCCTTTCATCACCCGCGCAATTTCCACCAGTTGCTTTTGCGCCGGACTTAGTGTCGAAACAAGTTGTTCAGGACTAACGTCAACGCCCAGCGCCTGCAAGCAACGTTGGGCGTCCTGCGCCATTTGCAGGTAATCAATCATGCCGTTGCGGCGGGGCCACTGACCGAGGCAGAGGTTTTCCGCCACTGTCAGCCCTTCCACCAGACTTAATTCCTGATAAACCGCGCGTACCCCCAGTTCAGCGGCACGGCGAGTCAGCGTAGCTTCGTCACCTTCCAGTCGCGTCTCGCCAATCCAGATATCACCGCTATCCGGACGTTCGCTACCGGTAAGCATTCGAATGAGGGTCGATTTTCCCGCACCGTTTTTGCCTAACAGCGCGCGAACTTCGCCTTTATTGAGCGTAAAGTTAACGTTATCCAGCGCAACGACACCGGGGTAACGCTTATTTCCTGCCACCACTTTTGCTACCGGAACTGCCTCTGTTGCCGTGAACATAGGGACCTCTGCGAATCAGCGATTAGGGCAGACCATCAACGTGTGTTGCCAGCCACTGTTTACCGTCTTCCGTTTTGGTATAGAGATCGATTGGTACCTGAATCACTTTTTCACCGTCGGCTTGTTTATTGATAACCTTCAATGTTTGCGCGAAAACAGCATTGCCCATTTTCTTACCGGAAATATCCACTACCGCTTTCAGCACCTGGTTATTTTCCAGTTCCTGAGCAATTTCAGTGGTCATATCTGAACCGAAAACGGCAATTTTTCCAGCCTGATTTTGATTACGTACCGCTTTTACCGCGCCGAGTGTCGCTCCACCCGATTCCCCCATAATGGCGTTGAGATCTGGCGTGGAGATAATCAGTTTTTCACCAACAGAAATCGCTTTATCTAAAACAGTCCCTTCCTGATTAGCGACAATTTTCGCGCCGGGAACGCGGGCTTTTAATACTTCTTCAAACCCTTTACGTCGTTGCACACAAACTTCAAAGGCTTCGCAATTGATGACAGCAATTTTCGGCTGGTCAATTTTGTTAGCAATAAAATAATCGGCGGCAGCGTTACCCAGTTTTTTACCAAATTCCAGCGGATCGCCAACCAGATATGCCGAGACATATTTATCGACACCCTTTTGATTAATACAGGTGTTGTAGCAAATCACCGGAATACCCGCCTCACTGGCGCGGCGAACGGTGCGGCTACTGCCATTTTCAGACACTGCCGACAAAATAATGGCATCGACATTACGCGCCACGAGGGTATCAACAAAGGTACTTTCTTTCGAAATATCGCCCTGGGCGTTAGTTTCAATTAACTGTACCTGTACTGAAGAATCTTTTGCCGCATCCTGAACGCCCTGGCGCACTCCAGCGTAATATCCCTGGGTATCAAGGTATATTGCGCCAATGGTCATTTCTTTATCCGCAGCGTTGGCAAATAGTGTGCTACCTAATAGCGTAGCCATTAATAATAGATTACGGGTTGTTCTCATTTTTTTAGGCATAGTGCCTCCTGTAGGGTTTTTATTTACAACGGCTTATTTTAATTATTTGAGCGTGAGCGGCAGCGCGTGCCGCTCAAATATTACAGTTAATAAGGTTTAGTGAACGCGGTTAAAAATAAAAGGCATCACGGTGGTGAATAATGGCGCTTTCGGCCAGGCCGGATTAATCGCCGTCAATTCAGCGCGAGCAGATTCGTATTGCGCAATCTCGCCTAATCCCGCGGCCGCCAGCATCGCCACCATCAGGCATTTTTCTTTATGCTGCTGTTGTAAATCGCCATACAGCGACAACAAGTCAGGCTGCGAGACGGCAAAGAAATCCGCTTCGATACTGGTTTTTGCCATCTCTTGCGCCCACTGTTTCATTTCAATAAACAGTTGCTGTGCGGTTTGTTGTTCGCCCAGTAATCGCAGCGCCATCCCTTGCCAGAAGAGATAATCAACCGGTTGATCGTTGTAATAACTGTGGATGTTAATAGTGCGATCACCCGTCGCCGCCAGACGTAAACAACGCGTCGCTGCAGTTTCATCGCCCTGGGCTTTGGCACATATCGCCTGCCAGAACCAGATGTCGTTGTCAGTTTGCCCCGGTAAACGGCCTTCGCTTAAATTCTCCGGATAGTGCAGCGCGGCATGAAGCAGTTCGCTGGCCTGCTGCGGTTGTCTGGCATCAAGGTATTGCCAGGCGCGTAACAACTGGTTGAGGATAAACTGACTGGTGACTTTCCCTTCTCCGCCTTCCCACGGATGGAATTTACGCGTGGCGAGAATCTCTGCCGCTTTGTCGGCCTGACCAGTGAGATGCCACAAATTGAGCAATTCTGCGGTCATGTCATCACGCTTCAGGGCGATTTCCAGATTAGCTTCCAGACGCGCCAGACGTTTTTCTGGTGCAGCACCGGTTAACTTATCCAGCAAATCCCGTTCGAATAGCAAACGTGCATCCTGCGGCGCAAGTTGATAAGCATTATCAAGATAACGCGCAGCCAGTTCATAATCATGCTGCTTATTCCACGCATGGATTGCCAGCCCACGCCATCCGTCGGCAAACTCCGGCGACATCTCAACGCAACGCTGCCATAAGGCAATGGCTTTGTTGTAACTGCGCTTGTTGTAGTAGAAACAGGCCAGTAAATGCCGGGCAAACCAGCACTCTTCGATACTCTCCAGCGCCGCCACTTCTTCCAGCGTATTAGGGAAACGGACAAACTGCGGGAAGACATCAATAGCTTTTGCGACCAGTTCTCCGCGTTCAGCTTTTGGCAGCAAACTGGCTTGCAGGTAAAGCGGTAGCGTGCGCTGACAGTCCAGTGCGTTCAGCATCTCTGCCGCCAGAGCGGGCATGCCCCAGTTAATCAGTTGCCCGGCGGTCATCAGGGCGTTAACGTCGCGTCCCTGACACAGACCTCGCCACTGTACGAGGGCAGATTCGCTACAACCATCGAACCAGTTCAGCCACCACAGAGTGGCGTTCAGCGGATAATCACGCAGCAACTTCTCTCGCTGCAAACGCGCGTTGTCCTGACGACCACTTAACACCAGCAGCAGGTTATGCAGGCAAAGCACTTCCTGATTGGTTGGGCAGGCGCGAAGACTTTGTTGGCAAAAATCCAGACCCGCGTCGAAGTGACCATTACGCGCCGCCAGCCGTGCCAGACCATAATAGCCACCGGCTTTACTGTTTCCGCTCCAGACCGCACGCCAGAAATCCTCTTCGGCTTGTTGATATTGCCCCTGACGTTCGTAAGCACTGGCGCGAATTAAACTCGCCTGTCCGCACTGCGGGTTTTTGTTCAACGCATGTGCGCGTTTCAGCGCCTGAGTGGCATACGCCACCGTTTGCGGGAAGTCGGCGCGGTTATATTCCAGCATCGCCAACGCCAGGTTACAGCGATAATCCAGCGGGTCCAGCGCCACGCCGCGCAGGTAGTAATCGAAGGGGGAACGGCTGGCATGATGATATTGCTCCAGATGCTGACCGATAAACCAGGCTTCATCTGTACTGGTAATCTCTTGTGCTGCCAGTGGCGCTTTGGCGACGTCCGGCAACGGCAACTCTTGCGGCTGATGTTCCTGATAACTCAGTACGATATTGCCGTCAGCATCGGAGAGTTCAATGGTTAGTCTGTCAGGATTGATACCATGCAACACGCCCTGAATGGCGTTCGCTGGCGTCAGAGCCACAGCATCGTCGAGCAACGCGTTGCATCTGCCGATTTCGCGGATCGCCAGCCGGTATCCGTTCAACGGAGAGATGGCATACAGCCCCCACTCAATCCCCCGCTCGCTACGCTGGAGTTTAATCACCGCATCGCGGGAGGCGTTTTGCACCATGCCCAGAGAATGATAAGGCAGGAAATACTGCTCGAAACGCTTCTCTTCGTAAGCATCAAGCCAGGTAAAATCGGGCTGGTTATCGGCAAAAATACCCGTCATCAGTTCGATATACGGGCCGTTATTGTCGGTCAGGCTCTTATCCCACGCCTGGCCGAATTCACTGTGTCCCCAGCTCCACTGTTTTTTACCTGGCGCGATGTGGTGGTTGGCAACGTGTAGCAAACCGCCATCTTCATCGTGACACCATGCGCCAACAAAATCGTACTGCGATTTTTCGGCCATATACGAAGTCGGCACTGGCACATTTTTATAGCGAGAAATATCCACTCCGGCGGAGTAGTCCACTTTGTAGTAAGTGCCGGTAGCGATAGGGAAAGCTGAAACAGCCCGTTTGCCGTGATCAAACACCGCCGTTACATCCGGCGGGAAAACGCTCTGATGCCCTTCGCCACCTTTCACTGCCGGGTTGGCCCACCACAAGAAATGACGCGGCGTGGCATTGCCGTTATAGACGCGGCTGGCGATTTCCAGCGCCGCCCGGTCAGGGCGTAGTGTGAAACCGGTCATCACCTGTAAACCGTGCATCGGCTCCGTTTCGCCGACCCACACCGTCTGTGCGCCGTCTTCATGGGCTTCGAGGGTGAAATCAACGGGCATAAAGGTGGTTGGGCGATGGTGTTGTGGCCAGTTAAACTCAATCCCGCCCGAAATCCACGGCCCCAATAGCCCTACCAGCGCCGGTTTAATCACCTCATTGTGATAGACAAAATCGCGCTGTTTCACTTTATCCCAAGCGCGATGCACCCGACCGCCCAGCTCCGGCAGGATCATCACTTTGATATAGTCGTTTTCCAGCCACACCGCTTGCCAGGATTTCAGGACTTTCTGCTCGCTCAGCGTATCGGTCACGCCGTAGGGATAAACCGCGCCGGACGATCCCTGATAAACGCGATTTTCCAGGAACATAGGGTGTATATCCTGCGGCCCGGTTTCATAAGTCGGGATCTCAACGCGCTCTTGCCACACTTTTACTGGAGTCATGGTGCCCTCAATATTAACAAGACATACTGAATTAAAAGATTTGTGGCAGTGTATTGAACAATCTGGCAATGTTTTCGCGGAATAATCACGCAATTAACTAAACAAGGTTTAGTGAATATGAGAGCCTGCATTAACAATCAACAGATCCGCCACCATAACAAATGCGTGATTCTGGAACTGCTGTACCGGCAAAAGCGCGCCAATAAATCAACGCTGGCCCGGCTGGCGCAAATTTCAATTCCAGCGGTCAGTAATATTTTGCAGGAGCTGGAAAGCGAAAAACGGGTGGTGAATATCGACGATGAAAGCCAGACGCGCGGGCACAGTAGCGGTACATGGCTGATCGCGCCGGAAGGTGACTGGACGCTGTGCCTGAACGTAACGCCCACCAGCATTGAGTGTCAGGTCGCTAATGCCTGTTTAAGTCCGAAAGGCGAATTTGAGTATTTTCAGATTGATGCACCGACACCGCAGGCTCTGTTGTCCGAAATCGAAAAATGCTGGCATCGTCATCATAAACTGTGGCCGGACCGTACTATCAACCTGGCGCTGGCAATCCACGGTCAGGTTGATCCAGTGACTGGCGTGTCGCAAACCATGCCGCAAGCGCCGTGGACAACGCCGGTTGAGGTGAAGTATCTGCTGGAAGAGAAGCTGGGCATTCGGGTGATGGTCGATAATGACTGCGTGATGCTGGCGCTGGCGGAGAAATGGCAAAATAATTCGCAAGGACGGGATTTCTGCGTGATCAACGTTGATTACGGTATTGGCTCGTCGTTCGTGATCAACGAGCAAATTTATCGCGGCAGTTTGTATGGTAGCGGACAGATTGGTCACACCATCGTTAATCCGGATGGCGTCGCCTGCGACTGTGGACGTTATGGCTGCCTGGAAACCGTCGCCTCGTTAAGCGCATTAAAAAAACAGGCGCGAGTATGGCTAAAATCACAACCGGTGAATACTCAGCTTGATCCTGAAAAATTGACAACCGCACAATTAATCGCTGCCTGGCAGAGTGGAGAGCCGTGGATCACCAGCTGGGTTGACCGCAGTGCCAACGCCATTGGTTTGAGTCTGTATAACTTCCTCAATATCCTCAATATTAATCAGATTTGGCTGTATGGTCGCAGCTGCGCCTTTGGTGAGAACTGGCTTAATTCCATTATTCGCCAGACAGGATTTAACCCGTTCGACCGTGACGAAGGACCGAGCGTGAAAGCGACGCAAATTGGCTTTGGGCAATTAAGCCGCGCACAACAGGTGCTGGGGATTGGCTATTTGTATGTTGAGGCGCAGTTACGACAGATTTGATGGCGCGATAACGTAACAAGGCTTCCCGAAGAAAGCCTTGATGATCACAAACGAAAAATTGCCTGATGCGCTACGCTTATCAGGCCTACACGGAGATTGCAATATATTGAATTTGCAAGAATTTGTAGGCCTGATAAGGCGTTCACGCCGCATCCGGCATGAACAACGAGCACATTGTCAGCAAATCACCGTTTCGCTTATGCGTAAACCGGGTAACGTGCGCAGATATCGAGAACTTTGCCTTTGATGCGCTCGATAACCGCTTCATCATTGATGCTGTCCAGCACGTCACACATCCAGCCAGCCAGTTCTTTCGCTTCGGCTTCTTTAAAGCCACGACGGGTAATCGCTGGAGTACCTACACGAATACCGGAAGTCACAAACGGGCTCTTCGGATCGTTCGGTACGCTGTTTTTGTTGACGGTGATGTTAGCACGGCCCAGAGCGGCGTCAGCTTCTTTACCGGTCAGGTTTTTATCAACCAGATCAACCAGGAACAGGTGGTTATCAGTACCGCCGGAAACCACTTTGTAGCCGCGCTCCAGGAATACTTCTACCATCGCTTTAGCGTTTTTCGCGACCTGCTGTTGGTAAGTTTTGAACTCAGGTTCCATCGCTTCTTTCAGAGCAACCGCTTTACCAGCGATTACGTGCATCAACGGGCCGCCCTGACCACCAGGGAAAACGGCAGAGTTCAGTTTTTTGTACAGTTCTTCGCTACCGCCTTTCGCCAGGATCAGGCCGCCGCGCGGACCCGCCAGGGTTTTGTGAGTGGTGGTAGTCACTACGTGAGCATGAGGAACCGGGTTCGGGTAGACGCCAGCAGCGACCAGTCCCGCAACGTGCGCCATATCAACGAACAGGTAAGCACCGATGCTGTCAGCGATTTCACGCATTTTCGCCCAGTCAACCACGCCGGAATATGCAGAGAAGCCACCGATGATCATTTTCGGCTTGTGTTCTTTGGCTTGTTTTTCCAGATCGGCGTAGTCGATATGACCGGTAGCATCGATACCGTAAGGAACGATGTTGTACAGTTTACCGGAGAAGTTAACCGGAGAACCGTGAGTCAGGTGACCGCCATGCGCCAGGTTCATACCCAGAACGGTGTCGCCGGGTTCCAGCAGCGCGGTGTAGACCGCAAAGTTCGCCTGGGAGCCGGAGTGCGGCTGGACGTTAGCGTAGTCAGCGCCGAACAGTTCTTTCGCGCGATCGATCGCCAGTTGTTCAACGATATCAACATACTCGCAACCGCCGTAGTAGCGTTTGCCCGGATAACCTTCAGCATATTTGTTGGTCAGCTGAGAACCCTGCGCCTGCATTACGCGCGGGCTGGTGTAGTTTTCGGAGGCGATCAGTTCGATGTGCTCTTCCTGACGTACTTTTTCCTGCTCCATAGCCTGCCACAGTTCGGCATCATAATCGGCAATGTTCATTTCACGCTTTAACATCCGCATCTCCTGACTCAGCTAACAATAAAATTTTCGGCCTTTATAGGCGGTCCTGTTGGACAACGGCGAACAGTATAACCGAATCATTGTGCGATAACAGGTCTTGACAAAGGAATTTACGCAAACGATTACCTTCAGGCTGCGCAAGGCTTTGGAGAATAAAGAGCTTGCAACCGTAAACGGATTTCTTTTCAGGTTTGTGATGCAAATTTTTCACTTCATCACATTCTTCATGAAAAACACCAAAGAACCATTTACATTGCAGGGCTATTTTTTATAAGATGCATTTGAGATACATCAATTAAGATGCAAAAAAAGGAAGACCATATGCTTGACGCTCAAACCATCGCTACAGTAAAAGCCACCATCCCTTTACTGGTGGAAACAGGGCCAAAGTTAACCGCCCATTTCTACGACCGTATGTTTACTCATAACCCAGAACTCAAAGAAATTTTTAACATGAGTAACCAGCGTAATGGCGATCAACGTGAAGCCTTGTTTAACGCCATTGCCGCCTACGCCAGCAATATCGAAAACCTGCCTGCGCTGCTGCCAGCGGTTGAAAAAATCGCTCAGAAACACACCAGCTTCCAGATCAAACCGGAACAATACAATATCGTCGGTGAACACCTGTTGGCGACGCTGGACGAAATGTTCAGTCCGGGCCAGGAAGTGCTGGACGCGTGGGGTAAAGCCTATGGCGTACTGGCTAATGTATTTATCAATCGCGAGGCAGAAATCTATAACGAAAACGCCAGCAAAGCCGGTGGCTGGGAAGGTACTCGCGATTTCCGCATTGTAGCTAAAACACCGCGCAGCGCATTGATCACCAGCTTCGAACTTGAGCCGGTGGACGGCGGTGCAGTGGCGGAATACCGTCCGGGGCAATATCTCGGCGTCTGGCTGAAGCCGGAAGGTTTCCCGCATCAGGAGATTCGTCAGTACTCTTTGACCCGTAAACCTGATGGCAAAGGCTATCGTATTGCGGTGAAACGCGAAGATGGCGGGCAAGTATCCAACTGGCTGCACAATCACGCCAACGTTGGCGATGTTGTGAAACTGGTCGCTCCGGCAGGTGATTTCTTTATGGCTATCGCAGATGACACGCCGGTGACGTTAATCTCTGCCGGTGTCGGTCAAACACCAATGCTGGCAATGCTCGACACGCTGGCAAAAGCAGGCCACACAGCACAAGTGAACTGGTTCCATGCGGCAGAAAATGGCGATGTTCACGCCTTTGCCGATGAAGTTAAGGAACTGGGACAAGCACTACCGCGCTTTACTGCGCACACCTGGTATCGTCAGCCGAGCGAAGCCGATCGCGCTAAAGGTCAGTTTGATAGTGAAGGTCTGATGGATTTGAGCAAACTGGAAGGTGCGTTCAGCGATCCGACAATGCAGTTCTATCTCTGCGGCCCGGTTGGCTTCATGCAGTTTGCCGCGAAACAGTTAGTGGACCTGGGTGTGAAACAGGAAAACATTCATTACGAATGCTTTGGCCCGCATAAAGTGCTGTGATTTGAGGTTGCCGGATGGAGACATCCGGCAACCCTGACGCGGTTTAAATTGCCGCGTCGTCCTCTTCGCCAGTACGGATACGAATGACCCGTGCCACGTCAAAGACGAAAATTTTACCGTCACCGATTTTGCCGGTTTGCGCCGTGCGAATAATCGTATCTACGCAGATATCGACAATGTCGTCCGGCACGACAATCTCAATTTTTACCTTCGGCAGAAAATCCACCATATACTCCGCGCCGCGATACAGCTCGGTATGGCCTTTCTGGCGGCCAAAACCTTTCACCTCGGTGACCGTCATGCCGGTAATGCCGACTTCAGCCAGTGCTTCGCGGACATCGTCCAGCTTGAAGGGTTTAATAATCGCATCAATCTTTTTCATGCTATTCCTTGAAAAGGTCGCCTGTCTTTTGATCTGCTAAACGTAACACATAACGCCGATTCATTCCTTGAAATCGTTTGCATCCAGCTCGTGTCGGGAAAGCAGTTTATAAAATTCTGTCCGGTTGCGCCCCGCCATTCTCGCCGCGTGGGTGACATTACCTTTGGTGATTTGCAGCAGCTTACGCAAGTAGTTGAGTTCAAACTGATTACGCGCCTCAACAAAGGTTGGCAGAGCCGTATTTTCGCCCTCCAGCGCCTGCTCGACTAACGCATCACTAATCACCGGAGATGATGTTAGCGCCACGCATTGTTCAATCACGTTGACCAACTGGCGCACATTACCCGGCCAGCTCGCGGTCATCAGTCGTTTCATTGCATCGGTGGAGAATGCGCGGACAAACGGTTTATGTCGCTCTGCCGCCTGGCGCAATAAGTGGTTTGCCAGTAGCGGAATGTCTTCTGTGCGCTCCGCCAATGCCGGAATTTTCAGACTGACAACGTTGAGGCGATAGTAGAGATCTTCACGGAATTCCCCGCGCGCCATCGCCTTTGGCAGGTCACGGTGAGTGGCGGAAATAATCCGCACGTCGATATCAATATCGCGGTTGCTGCCCAGCGGGCGCACTTTGCGCTCCTGCAACACGCGTAGCAGTTTGACCTGCAACGGTGCGGGCATGTCGCCAATCTCATCGAGAAACAGCGTACCGCCTTCCGCCGCCTGGAATAAACCTTCACGATTGCTGACAGCGCCAGTAAACGCGCCACGCGCATGACCAAACAGCTCTGACTCCAGCAATTGCTCGGGCAATGCGCCACAGTTAATAGCAATAAACGGTTTGCTGTTGCGCGGGCTGGCGTTGTGGATCGCCTGGGCAAAAATCTCTTTCCCGGTACCGCTCTGACCGTTAATCAAAACGCTAACATCTGACTGCGCCACCAGCCTCGCCTGTTCCAGCAAACGTAGCATCAGCGGGCTGCGGGTGACAATCGCCTCGCGCCAGCGTTCGTCGGTGGTTGGCGCGGATTGTTCCAGCGCATCATCAATTGCCTGATACAGCGCGTCTTTATCGACGGGCTTGGTGAGGAAACTGAACACGCCCTGCTGTGTCGCGGCAACCGCATCGGGAATGGAGCCATGCGCGGTGAGGATGATTACTGGCATACCTGGCTGCACTTTCTGGATTTCAGCAAACAGTTGCATACCATCCATTTCATCCATCCGCAGATCGCTGATGACTAAATCTACTTTTTCACGATTCAGTATCCGCAATCCTTCAGCTCCACTTTCCGCCGTGACCACGCTGTAGCCTTCACTGGTCAGACGCAGGCCAAGCAGTTTCAGCAATCCTGGATCGTCATCGACCAGTAATAAATGCGCAGGTTTATGGCTCATCAGGAGTGACCTCATGGGTAGATGGCGCGGGCTTTTCACTCTCGTGCGGCGTATCCGGCGAGAAATTGCCAGCCGGTTTGCGGGTCGAGAGCTGACGTTCAATATCGGTCAGATTTTCCAGCTTGCGGGTGGTGAGCTCCAGTTGCTGCTGTAGAACGTGATGTTGCTGGCGCAAAGTATCCAGTTCGCTGTCGCTGGACTGCTGGAGTTTGCTGTAGCGTTGGCGCTCTTCCGCCAGTTGCAGTTGCAGCGCCTGACCGTCGCGCCACAGTTGATACAGTGGGCGAACCTGTGCCGGGATCTCGGTACTTAACGCATCAATGCGCGCGACCAGCTGGCGGCGCTCATAAGGCGTAATTTTGGCGTCAGCGAGCAAAATCCCTTGTTTGAAGATATTTTGCCAGCTGCCGTCGTCATATTGGCGGGCTTGCTGACGCGACTGCGCAGGCATTAAACGTTCAGCACAATCCATCGCCCGCAGCCAGTAAAGCGGATTGGTTTCGGTTGACTTACCTTGCAGTGCCCAGATGTCGCTGCATTCAGTAGAAAGATAGTCAGCCAGTTGATAAACCGGAATTTTTTCTTCTGCTGGCGCATCAATAGCTGGCTTATTGTGACTCTGCACGCAACCCAGCAATGCCAGACATGGCAGCCCTGCCAGCCATAGCCGTCGGGGCAATAATCGTTGAAAAATGTGTCGCATATTCACCAGACTTAAAACCTATCCCAGTGGGCGTAATTGTTGCAGGCAGTTTGGACATGGACAGCGCGGAGAAACCGGAGCGTACACGTAGTACGTAAGGATTTCGAGCACTGCACGAGGCCAAACTGGCAAATAAAATAGCCTGATGGGATAGGCTCTTAACATTATTTCGTGTTTTTCGACGACGGTAATTCAATGCGGAAGCAAACCTCTTGCCCGCTCTCGTCGACCAGATACAGTTCCCCCTGCATACGGCGAATACAATCCCTGGCAATGCTTAATCCCAGACCGCTGCCCTTCACCGCCCCTTTTCGCTGGTGGCTTCCCTGAAAAAAGGGTTCGAAGATCATGGCGCGTTCCTCTTGCGGAATGGGTGTGCCTGTATTGATGACATCAATATAAACCCGCGCGCCATGTAAACTGCTGCGAAGGCAAATGTTACCGGATTCAGCCCCGTAGTGCACCGCATTGGAGTAAAGATTATCCAGTACGCTCATCAGCAGCATTGGCTCCGCCAGGCAAGCAGTTGCTTTGAGATCGACGTCGGTATGCATCATTTTAGCCCGTGCGGGCAGGCTATGAGCAGAAACCACCATTTCCACCAGCGGTGCTAACTCTACACTCTCCAGTTCCACTGCACCGTCCGCCTGTTTACGGTTGTAATCAAGCAGTTGTTCGATCAGTTTTTGCAAATTGCGGCTGCTGCTATCAAGGATGCTCACCACCTCTTTTTGCTCGGGCGTAAGCGGCCCGACAACCTGGTCAGCCAGTAATTCAGTGCCCTCGCGCATACTCGCCAGCGGGGTTTTTAATTCATGAGATAAATGTCTTAAGAATTGATGGCGCTGGGATTCCAGCCATGACAGGCGCTCACTTAACCAAAGAATACGTTGCCCAACCGAGCGTAACTCACTCGGTCCACTGAACGAAACGCTATTGCCCAGAGAACGCCCTTCCCCCAGACGGTTGATCATCCGTTCAATATTTTTCACCGGGCCGATAATCATCCGCGTGAAAAGCAGTACCATCACCAGACTTACCAGAAATAACACCAGCGATTGCCAACCAAAATATTGCCCACGTTCGGCGATTTCACGCTGAAGCTGCTGTCCGCGAGAGAACACCACTGTGCGCGTGGCCTGTACCATTTCGGTATTGGCACTGGCAAAGGCTTCCAGACGCGCGGCGGCAGCAGCATCGGGACCGCTGTTGTTACACTGAAGTTGAGCCAGATTGTTCAAATCCTGACGCAATGCCTGGTAAAGTTTATCGTCCGGCAGTACGCCTGCGTGGGCATCGAGCATTTCGCTGTAACGCTTGCGCTGGCTTTGATAAACCTTCGCCAGAGTTGGGTCGTCCAGCACGCAATACTGACGGTAGCTACGCTCCATCTCCAGCGCCGCGTTGGTCATCGCTTCACTGCGCCGGGCATCAATAAGCGTAGTGCGGTTAACCAGCGCCGCCTGATCGCTAAGCGCATTCAGGCTTTGCCAGGCTTGCCATGCCAGCACCAACAGGGGTAGCAGAATCAGCAAAAATGCCAGCATTACCAGTTGTCGTAATGAGCGGGGAAAAACGGGCCAGCGTTTCAAGGTGTTACTCTCGTCAGACGCGAATAGCCTGATGCTAACCGAGGGGAAGTTCAGATACAACAAAGCCGGGAATGACCCGGCTTTGTTATGGAATAAGGCGGTGCCTAACTCGACGTTTCGCCCGAGGGTTGATATAGCTAAGCTGATATCAGAAGTTGGACGGCAGGCACCTTGTTGTGCGTCATTCGAATTTTATGTAGCACGTCCCGAAGGGGCTGACATAAGTCGGTGAATGAGCCACTGATGACTATTATGCAGTAACTGTGCCAATAAATAAAATAGTTTGGTAACGTACTGATTATACGTTGTTTTGATGGATTTATGACTTCTTCGCTATTTGGGTGTAAATCAGCCATTGTGTCGCTAAAAAGAGACACCTTAAGATAAATTTATTAGATCCAAATAAAATCAATCAATTAAATGTCGCCAAAAAGCAACACAGTAAACCACCCATTGTCGTGATTTACAGACACAAAAAAAGCTCCCGGAGCTGGGAGCTTATGATAGTGGTCGGCGTTTAATGCCGGATGCGGCGTGAATGCCACATCCGGGCAGCAAAACCAATAGTTTGACGACTTACCCCAACTGCTTACGCGCATTGCGGAAAATACGCATCCATGGGCCATCCTCGCCCCAGTTTTCCGGATGCCAGGAGTTACTGACAGTACGGAAAACACGTTCCGGGTGCGGCATCATAATGGTGACTCGACCACTTTCAGTCGTGACCGCCGTAATACCATTCGGAGAACCGTTCGGGTTAGCCGGGTAGGTTTCAGTGACTTTGCCGAAGTTATCGACATAGCGCAGTGCCACCAGCCCTTTGCTTTCCAGTGCCGCCAGATGCGCCGCATCGCGCACTTCCACGCGTCCTTCGCCGTGAGAGACAGCAATCGGCATCTGCGAACCCACCATCCCTTGCAACAGCAGAGACGGGCTTTGGGTCACTTCTACCAGGCTGAAACGCGCTTCAAAGCGATCGGAGGTGTTACGCACGAAACGTGGCCACAACTCGCTACCTGGGATCAGTTCGCGTAGGTTAGACATCATCTGACAACCGTTACATACCCCCAGCGCCAGCGTTTGCGGACGGTGGAAGAAGGTTGCAAACTCATCGCGTACACGGTCATTGAACAGGATAGACTTCGCCCAACCTTCACCAGCCCCCAGCACGTCACCGTAGGAGAATCCGCCGCACGCTACCAGAGCGTGGAAATCCTCCAGGCTCGTGCGTCCAGCCAGCAGGTCGCTCATATGCACATCGATTGCATCGAAGCCTGCACGGTGGAAAGCTGCCGCCATTTCAACATGCGAGTTCACCCCCTGCTCACGCAGCACGGCAACTTTCGGACGCGCACCAGTGGCAATATACGGTGCTGCCACATCTTCGTTGATATCAAACGACAGTTTCACATTCAGGCCCGGATCGGCGTCGTTAGATTTCGCCTGATGTTCCTGATCGGCACACTCCGGATTGTCACGCAGGCGCTGCATCTGCCAGGTAGTTTCTGCCCACCAGACACGCAACGTGGTGCGGCTTTCGCTGAATACAGTCTGCCCGTTGGCGGTAATTACAAAACGGTCACCGGAAACCGCCTGCCCAACATAATGGACGCAATCAGCAAGCCCATGCTGTGCCAGTACCGCTTCAACTGCTTCACGGTCAGCGGCTCGAACCTGAATCACCGCACCCAGTTCTTCGTTAAACAACGCCGCCAGGCGATCGTCACCCAGAGTGGCGATATCCGCTTCAATACCGCAATGACCGGCAAACGCCATTTCCGCCAGCGTCACCAGCAGGCCACCGTCAGAGCGGTCGTGATACGCGAGCAGCTTACGCTGTGCAACCAGCGCCTGAATCGCGTCATAGAAGCCTTTCAGTTGCGCGACATCGCGTACATCTGCCGGTTTGTCGCCAAGCTGACGATAAACCTGCGCCAGCGCCGTTGCGCCCAGCGCGTTATTGCCTTTGCCCAGATCAATCAGCAGCAGTGCGTTATCTTCGGTAGAAAGCTGCGGCGTGATGGTGTGACGCACATCTTCCACGCGGGCAAATGCAGAAATCACCAGCGACAGCGGCGACGTCATTTCGCGCTCTTCGCTACCTTCCTGCCAGCGGGTTTTCATCGACATGGAGTCTTTACCCACCGGAATCGTCAGGCCCAGCGCCGGACAAAGCTCTTCGCCCACCGCTTTAACGGCTTCATACAGGCCCGCGTCTTCACCTGGATGACCTGCTGCCGCCATCCAGTTAGCGGAAAGTTTGATGCGTTTGATATCGCCAATCTGCGTAGCGGCGATGTTAGTTAACGCTTCACCGACCGCCAGGCGGGCAGAAGCGGCGAAATCCAGCAGTGCAACTGGCGCACGTTCGCCTATTGCCATCGCTTCACCGTAGTAACTGTCGAGGCTGGCGGTAGTGACTGCGCAGTTAGCGACCGGCACCTGCCACGGACCCACCATCTGATCGCGCGCCACCATGCCGGTTACGCTGCGATCGCCGATGGTCACCAGAAAGGTTTTCTCCGCCACAGTCGGCAGATGTAACACACGTTTCACCGCGTCAGCGATGGTGATCCCTTCACGGGCCAGCGCGTCGCCTTTCGCTTTCAGCGTTTGCACATCGCGGGTCATCTTCGGCGTTTTGCCAAGTAGTACGTCGAGCGGCAGATCGATGGGTTGATTATCAAAATGACGATCGTGCAGAGAAAGATGTAATTCTTCGGTGGCCTCACCAATCACCGCGTACGGTGCGCGCTCACGCTTACACAGTTCGTCAAACAGCGGTAACTGATCGGCAGCAACGGCCAGCACGTAGCGTTCCTGGGATTCGTTACACCAGATTTCCAGCGGGCTCATGCCCGGTTCGTCGCTCAGGATATCGCGCAGTTCAAATTTACCGCCGCGCCCGCCGTCGCTCACCAGCTCCGGCATGGCATTAGAAAGGCCACCCGCGCCGACATCGTGGATAAACAGAATCGGGTTCGCGTCGCCAAGCTGCCAGCAGCGGTCGATCACTTCCTGGCAACGACGTTCCATTTCCGGGTTATCGCGCTGAACGGACGCGAAATCGAGATCCGCGTCAGACTGGCCGGAGGCCATGGAAGAGGCCGCGCCGCCGCCAAGACCGATGTTCATTGCCGGGCCGCCGAGAACGACCAGTTTCGCACCGACGTTGATCTCGCCTTTTTGTACGTGATCGGCGCGAATGTTGCCGATCCCACCCGCCAGCATGATCGGTTTGTGATACCCGCGCAGCTCTTCGCCGTTGTGGCTGTTCACTTTTTCTTCATAGGTACGGAAGTAGCCGTTCAGTGCCGGACGACCAAATTCGTTGTTAAATGCCGCGCCGCCCAGCGGACCTTCTGTCATGATGTCCAGCGCGGTGACAATGCGCTCAGGCTTACCGAAATCTTCTTCCCACGGTTGTTCAAAGCCAGGAATACGCAGGTTGGATACGGAGAAACCGACCAGGCCAGCTTTCGGCTTCGCGCCGCGGCCGGTGGCACCTTCATCGCGGATTTCACCGCCGGAACCGGTAGCTGCGCCCGGCCACGGAGAAATCGCCGTTGGGTGGTTGTGGGTTTCGACTTTCATCAGGATATGCGCCGGTTCCTGATGGAAGTCGTAGCGGCCCGTTTCGTGGTCAGCAAAGTAGCGGCCCACTTCGGAACCTTCCATCACGGCGGCGTTATCTTTATAAGCAGAAAGAACGTGATCCGGCGTGGTTTCGAAGGTATTTTTGATCATCTTGAACAGCGATTTCGGTTGCTGTTCACCGTCGATAATCCAGTCGGCGTTAAAAATTTTATGACGGCAGTGCTCAGAGTTCGCCTGGGCGAACATATACAGCTCGATGTCGTTCGGGTTACGACCCAGCTTTGTGAATGCATCCTGCAGATAGTCAATTTCATCTTCCGCCAGTGCCAGGCCAAGACGCAGGTTAGCGTCGATTAGCGCCTGACGGCCCTGCCCCAGCAAATCAACGCTGGTGACCGGAGTCGGTTGATGGTGTGCAAACAGCTGCTCTGCATCATCTAAAGCAGAAAAGACCGTTTCCATCATGCGGTCGTGCAGTTCAGCGGTCACCTGCTGCCATTGTTCATGGGTCAGCGTACCGGCTTCTATATAGTAAGCAACGCCGCGCTCAAGGCGGTTTACCTGTTGCAGCCCGCAGTTATGGGCGATATCGGTCGCTTTCGAAGACCAGGGAGAGATGGTACCAGGACGCGGGGTCACCAGCAGGAGTTTGCCTTGCGGGGCATGGCTGGCGAGTGCCGGGCCATATTTCAGCAGGCGTTCAAGTTGTGCGTGCTCATCATCGTTTAACGGCGCATTGAGGTCAGCAAAATGGACATACTCGGCGTAAATATTGTGAACCGGGAGCCTGGCAGCCTGAAAACGTGCCAGCAGTTTGTTGATTCGGAATGCCGACAATGCAGGCGAACCACGCAGAATTTCCATCATAAGTCTCTCGTCTTCTAAGCTTTCGGTGTACCCAAGGGGGGGAAACGGGCGTCATTATAAAGAATCTGATGCGCTGACGAAACCGTTTGCGTGGAAATAAAATCACCATCGTGAATTAGCAACGCGTGCCGCCAATGGCTGTAATAAGTTGCCAACTGGCGCTGGTTTACGCAAAATGCCGCTCATTTATGAGTAAACCTTTCACTATTATTACGTTTTTTCAAGCTGGGATGCGCACGACACAGAGAATTAACTAATTGAAAAAATTAAAGATTAATTATCTGTTCATCGGCATTCTGGCACTGCTGCTCGCGGTCGCTCTCTGGCCATCCATTCCCTGGTTTGGTAAAGCCGACAACCGTATCGCCGCCATTCAAGCGCGGGGAGAGTTGCGTGTGAGCACTATTCATACCCCACTGACTTATAACGAAATCAACGGGAAACCTTTTGGCCTGGATTACGAACTGGCGAAACAGTTTGCCGAGTACCTCGGCGTAAAACTGAAAGTGACCGTGCGGCAGAATATCAGCCAGCTGTTTGACGACCTCGATAACGGCAACGCCGATCTGCTGGCTGCAGGACTGGTTTATAACAGTGAGCGGGTAAAAAACTATCAGCCTGGCCCTACCTACTATTCCGTGTCACAACAACTGGTTTATAAAGTGGGTCAGTATCGCCCGCGTACGCTGGGCAATCTGACAGCGGAGCAACTTACCATCGCACCAGGCCATGTGGTGGTTAACGATCTCCAGACCCTGAAAGAAACAAAATTCCCGGAATTAAGCTGGAAGGTAGACGACAAAAAAGGCTCAGCAGAATTAATGGAAGATGTCATCGAAGGAAAACTCGATTACACCATTGCTGATTCTGTCGCCATCAGCCTGTTTCAGCGCGTTCACCCGGAACTCGCTGTAGCGCTTGATATCACCGACGAACAGCCGGTGACTTGGTTTAGCCGATTAGATGGCGATAATACCCTTTCTGCCGCTCTGCTCGACTTCTTCAACGAAATGAATGAAGACGGCACGCTGGCACGCATTGAAGAGAAATACCTGGGGCATGGCGATGATTTTGATTACGTCGATACACGCACGTTTTTACGCGCCGTCGATACCGTACTGCCGCAGTTGAAACCGCTGTTTGAGAAGTACGCCGAAGAAATTGACTGGCGTTTGCTGGCCGCTATTGCTTATCAGGAATCGCACTGGGATGCACAGGCCACTTCCCCGACGGGTGTGCGTGGCATGATGATGTTAACCAAAAATACCGCACAAAGCCTCGGCATTACGGATCGTACCGATGCCGAACAGAGCATCAGCGGCGGTGTGCGTTATTTGCAGGATATGATGAGTAAAGTGCCGGAAAGTGTGCCGGAGAACGAACGGATCTGGTTTGCCCTCGCCGCGTACAATATGGGCTATGCGCATATGCTGGATGCCCGCGCCCTGACGGCAAAAACTAAAGGTAATCCTGACAGTTGGGCTGACGTGAAACAGCGCCTGCCTTTACTTAGCCAGAAACCCTATTACAGCAAGCTGACTTACGGCTACGCACGTGGGCATGAAGCCTACGCTTATGTCGAAAATATTCGTAAGTATCAGATTAGCCTGGTGGGTTATCTGCAAGAGAAAGAGAAGCAGGCTACAGAAGAGGCGATGCAACTGGCGCAGGATTATCCGGCAGTATCGCCAACTGAGCTGGGCAAAGAGAAATTTCCTTTTCTCTCGTTTCTTTCCCAGTCGTCATCAAACTATTTGACCCACTCTCCCTCTCTGCTGTTTTCCAGGAAAGGGAGTGAAGAGAAACAAAATTAATCCGTCGAGGATTGCGCTTTTTTCTGCGCTTTAATTTCCTGGCGGCGCATGCGAAAGAAGTCACTGAGCAACGCCGCGCACTCGTCTGCCAGTATTCCTTCCGTTATTTCCACTCGATGATTCATACCCGGATGGTGCAGCACATCCATTAAAGATCCCGCAGCGCCCGTTTTCGCATCACGCGCACCAAAGACCACGCGACTAATACGACTGTGGATCATTGCTCCGGCACACATCACACATGGCTCAAGCGTGACATACAACGTGGCGTCGATCAGACGATAATTTTGCATCACCAGACCGCCCTGCCGCAGGGCCATGATTTCTGCATGCGCGGTGGGATCATGTCGACCAATCGGACGGTTCCAGCCTTCGCCGATTACCCGATTGTTATGCACTAATACCGCGCCGACCGGCACTTCCCGCTCATCCCATGCACGCTTCGCCAGCGTCAGCGCGTGACGCATCCAGTATTCGTGGCTAAATTCGACTTCAGACAAAAAGAAAACTCCGGTTATAAAAGCGCGGCGCATTATACACGGACGCTATGCTTTACTCTATTCCAGTTGCTGGAGTTCACCACGCGGGGTTACCCGCCAGCGATGCTGGCAGAAATAAAGCAGCGGGTTGTCCTGATTACTGTCGCTATAGCCACTGTACAGCCGCAGCGGCGTGCCGATTTTGCGCTCCAGTTGCGCGACCTTTTCATGTCCCAGACAACGCATCGTCAATACCCAACCACCATAGCCACGCTGAATTTGGCTGGCGATAAGATTAACCCGCGGCAGCCAGGGCGTATCGAAATAAACCGCTTCAACCAGCGGCTGCGGAGATCCTGTGATCAACCAAATATCCGCATCGGAACTTAACAGGTAGGTAGTCAAACGCTCCTGAACCAGCGGAAAAGCGGTAACATTGTCGCGAAACCAGTGCACAAAATCGGCCTGCAACGCTTGTAAGCGCGCTTCACTGTGACCAAAAGTGCATCCCCAAAGAAGCAGACTCATCGGCCAGCGTGCTGCACGACCTTTTATCAATAACGCGATGGCAATGACCGGCAACAACGGCAGGACAAGTAATGCATTCAGCGGTTGGCGACGCAGTAAATAACGCAAAAAACTGCCGAACATATCCTGCTGATGCAATGTTCCATCTAAGTCAAAAAACACCACACGACGCTCGTGAGTTGCCAAACCATACTCCTCTGGACTGAAACATCCTGATTAATCTTCGCTACTACATAGCCTAACAGATAGATCATCACTTTTCCGGCAACAATCGACTGCATCATGGCTATCTGGAATTTTTAATTCATGGCAATTAGCAGCAATGGAATATAAAATTCACTCGCGTGTGTTTCATATTGCCTGTTGTCGCCATAATTTCATCGCGAGGAAAGATATGAACGGCTTACTTCGTATCCGTCAGCGTTACCAGGGGCTTGCCCAGAGTGATAAAAAACTGGCGGACTATCTGCTACTACAACCTGATACGGCGCGCCATTTAAGCTCTCAGCAACTGGCCAACGAAGCCGGAGTCAGTCAGTCCAGCGTCGTGAAGTTCGCGCAAAAACTCGGCTATAAAGGTTTTCCGGCATTGAAGTTGGCGTTGAGTGAAGCGCTGGCAAGCCAGCCGGAATCTCCCTCCGTGCCCATTCATAACCAAATCCGCGGTGATGATCCGTTACGGCTGGTCGGCGAAAAACTGATTAAAGAAAATACTGCCGCTATGTACGCAACGCTAAATGTTAATAGTGAAGAGAAACTGCATGAATGCGTAACAATGTTGCGCTCTGCACGGCGGATAATTCTGACCGGTATTGGCGCTTCGGGTCTGGTGGCGCAAAACTTTGCCTGGAAGCTGATGAAGATTGGCTTCAATGCTGCCGCAGTGCGCGATATGCATGCGCTACTCGCTACAGTACAGGCGTCGTCCCCTGACGATCTGTTATTAGCCATTTCCTACACCGGTGTACGACGCGAGTTAAACCTAGCGGCAGATGAGATGCTGCGAGTGGGCGGAAAAGTGCTGGCGATTACCGGCTTTACTCCCAATGCCCTGCAACAGCGTGCTTCTCATTGCCTGTATACCATTGCCGAAGAACAAGCGACAAACAGTGCTTCAATCTCTGCTTGTCACGCTCAGGGAATGTTAACGGATTTACTGTTCATTGCTCTGATTCAGCAGGATCTGGAGCTGGCACCAGAACGTATTCGTCATAGTGAAGCGCTGGTGAAAAAACTGGTTTGAGTAAAGAATGCGCGTATAATGCCCGCCCGGTTTGTGTTGTTTTGAGAGTTTCCTTATGGCGCTGTTAATCACTAAAAAATGCATCAATTGTGATATGTGTGAACCCGAATGCCCGAATGAGGCGATTTCGATGGGTGAACATATCTACGAGATTAACAGCGATAAGTGTACCGAATGCGTAGGCCACTACGAGACGCCCACCTGCCAGAAGGTGTGCCCGATCCCCAATACCATTGTGAAGGATCCACAACATGTCGAGACGGAAGAACAGTTGTGGGATAAATTTGTGCTAATGCACCACGCGGATAAGATTTAATATTCTGCTCTATGAGCAGGATATTGCTTATTTGCTCGTATAAAAGCGAAAGTTACATATTCATTTCCATGATGTCATTAATGAATATATTCATTAAATGAATTCCGATAATATATACGCCGACACTTACGTCTAATTATTAAAGGCGCGCCTGGCTGGTTAACCTGACGCGCCTTAAGTACGTTTCCTGGTGTTACAAGAACAGAAGGATCAGCTGTAAAACAGCAATGACGACTTTAATGACCCGTTTAATCAGGTATCGGCAATCAGTCATTCGTTTTTCCTTAAACAAGGAATGCAGCCGTTCAGATTAGCCCTTACATCTCCCCAAAACTGAACGTGCGAGTTATTGGAATCGAGTGCCGCACTCCACACCAGAGCTTTGACGACACCACTCGTTTCAATGGGGGAATTCAGTGGCATGGCGTAGAACACAGCAAAATATCCAATAACGACGCCGATTCTAATGTACTTATCAAAAAGCGGTCACGTTAATCTTTTCATCAATATCGATTTCTTCGTAAAGGCTCGAGTTTTTATGCTAAAGATTGCAAGTTGCTTGTACAGGATAACTAAATTGATCCATAATCATTTTTGTTGGAATCGTGTGCTGCACAAAATTAAAGTTGTAAAGTAAAACCCCCGTTCCTTACCAGTTCGGGGGTTTTACTTTTTAAAGAGAACGATATTATTTTAACTTTCGATAATTACCGTGGCACAAGCATAGTGGCGCTCATCTGCCAGCGTTACATGCATATTTACAACGCCGAGTTTTTCCGCCAGTTTTAACGCCTCACCCCATAGCCGCAACCGTGGTTTGCCGAGCTCATCGTTGAATACTTCAAACTGATTAAACGCCAGACCATTGCGGATCCCGGTGCCAAACGCTTTTGCTGCGGCTTCTTTTACGGCAAAGCGTTTCGCCAGAAAACGCACCGGCTGGTGGTGCGTTTTCCAGATTGCCCATTCGTTATCGCTTAATACGCGGCGTGCCAGGCGCTCACCGGATCGGGCGATCACCGATTCAATGCGAGCGATCTCCACAATATCCGTACCTAAACCTAATATTGCCATTAGCCACGCGCTTCCAGCATCAAACGCTTCATTTCTGCCACCGCATCTTTCAGTCCGGTCATCACTGCACGACCAATAATGGCATGACCGATATTCAGTTCGTGCATCTCAGGAATGGCGGCAATGGCTTTCACGTTGTGATAGGTCAGACCGTGACCAGCGTTAACTTTCAGACCGAGACTTGCGGCAAAGGCCGCGGCTTTGGCGATACGCGCCAGCTCTTGCGCCTGTTCGGCGTCAGTTTTGGCATCAGCATAGCAACCGGTGTGGATCTCGATGAACGGTGCGCCAACCTCTGCCGCGGCTTTGATCTGCTCTTCATCGGCGTCGATAAACAGAGAAACCAGGATCCCGGCCTCCGCCAGACGTTTGCAGGCATCGCGCATTTTTTCACGCTGTCCAGCGACGTCCAGGCCGCCTTCGGTTGTTACTTCCTGACGCTTTTCCGGTACCAGGCAGCAAAAATGCGGCTTTGTTTCAACGGCGATCGCCAGCATCTCTTCGGTCACCGCCATCTCCAGATTCATGCGGGTATCCAGCGTCTGACGCAGGATGCGCACGTCGCGGTCGGTAATGTGGCGACGATCTTCACGTAGATGCACGGTAATGCCATCCGCCCCCGCCTGCTCAGCAATAAACGCCGCCTGCACCGGATCCGGGTAAGCAGTACCACGTGCGTTACGCAGCGTTGCAATATGGTCAATGTTGACGCCTAACAGTAATTCAGCCATGACAATCCTCATCATTCATAATGTGTTTTCACCGTTCGCTTAGGCATAAACTGCCGGAACAGTTCCCTGCTCTTTAATGGTTTACCGCCAAGATACGGCTTAAGCGCCATGCGGGTAAAGCGTTTCGCGGCGCGTAGTGTGTCTGAGTCAGGAAATTCCCGCGCGTTTAACGCTTTTAACTGCCTTCCAGTGAACGTTTTATTGTCGATAACGACGCTTGCGATAAACCCTTTTTCTTCGCGATAACGATACGTCATGGTGTCATCTACCGGCTCGCCGCTACCCGCACAATGGGTAAAATTGACGCCATAACCCAGATGACCGAGCAGTGCCAGTTCAAAGCGGCGCAGCGCGGGTTCTGGCGTACCAGTGGCACCTGCAAGAGACTGAATGCAGTGCAAGTAATCGAAAAAGAGTTCAGAGAAGCGCGTCTCGTATTCCAGCACGCGGGAGAGAAGTTCGTTAATGTACAAACCACTGTAAAGGGTGATACCGCTTAATGGCAGCGCCAGCGAGACAGCTTCAGCACTGCGCAGCGTTTTGACTTCGCCACGCCCGCCAAAACGTAGCAAGAGAGGGGTGAAAGGCTGTAATGCACCTTTCAGAGTAGAGCGTTTAGAGCGTGCGCCTTTGGCAACCAGACGCACGCGACCCGATTCCTCCGTGAAGACGTCCAGCATCAGGCTGGTTTCGCTCCACGGGCGACTATGCAGGACAAATGCGCGCTGCCAGCCTTCCATCGGAGTAACTCTTAAAGATCGTCAACGTAACCGAGACTGCGCAGTGCGCGTTCGTCGTCGGCCCAGCCAGATTTCACTTTTACCCACAGTTCAAGGTGGACAGGCGCTTCGAACATTTCCTGCATGTCTTTACGCGCTTCAATTCCGATGGTTTTAATCTTGGCCCCTTTGTTGCCAATCACCATCTTCTTCTGCCCCTCACGCTCAACGAGAATCAAACCGTTGATGTCATAACCACCGCGTTCGTTAGAGACAAAACGTTCGATCTCCACGGTCACGGAATATGGCAGTTCAGCACCGAGGAAACGCATCAGTTTTTCGCGGATGATTTCAGACGCCATAAAACGCTGCGAGCGATCGGTGATGTAATCTTCCGGGAAGTGATGGGTCGCTTCAGGCAGATGCTTACGCACAATTGCCGCGATAGTGTCGACATTCAGCCCGGTTTCGGCAGAGATCGGCACGATATCGAGGAAGTTCATCTGGCTTGCCAGGAACTGTAAATGCGGCAGCAGATCGGCTTTTTCCTGCACGTTATCCACTTTGTTCACCGCGAGGATTACCGGCGCTTTGCCATCGCGCAGTTTGTTGAGCACCATTTCATCGTCCGGCGTCCAGCGGGTGCCTTCAACGACAAAAATCACCAGTTCAACGTCGCCAATGGAACTGCTCGCCGCTTTGTTCATCAGGCGGTTAATGGCGCGTTTTTCTTCCATATGCAGGCCTGGGGTATCGACGTAGATCGCCTGATACGCGCCTTCAGTATGGATCCCCACAATGCGGTGACGAGTTGTCTGCGCCTTGCGGGAGGTGATGGAGATTTTCTGCCCCAACAATTTATTCAACAATGTGGATTTGCCAACGTTCGGACGTCCGACGATAGCAATAAATCCGCAGTAACTTTTATCGTTGCTCATTCCAGCTCCAGTTTTTTCAACGCCTGTTCGGCGGCAGCCTGCTCAGCCTTACGACGGCTTGAACCTGTGCCAACCACCGGTTCACTCAGGCCGCTGACCTGGCAGTGGATAGTAAATTCCTGATCGTGCGCTTCGCCACGTACCTGAACTACCAGATAAGTCGGCAGCGGCAGATGGCGACCCTGCAAATATTCTTGCAAGCGCGTTTTCGGATCTTTTTGTTTATCGCCTGGGCTAATTTCGTCCAGACGGGTTTGATACCAGTTAAGGATTAATTTCTCGACGGTTTGAATGTCACTGTCGAGGAATACGCCACCAATTAATGCTTCGACGGTGTCGGCGAGAATTGACTCACGACGAAATCCACCGCTTTTAAGTTCACCTGGCCCTAAACGTAAGCACTCACCTAACTCAAATTCGCGCGCCAGTTCAGCCAACGTATTGCCACGGACCAGCGTGGCGCGCATCCGGCTCATATCGCCTTCATCCACGCGAGGGAAACGGTGATAAAGCGCATTGGCGATAACGTAGCTCAGAATAGAGTCGCCTAAAAATTCTAAACGCTCGTTATGTTTGCTGCTGGCACTACGATGGGTTAATGCCTGCTGCAACAGTTCCTGATGATTAAAAGTGTAGCCCAGCTTCCTTTGAAGCCGATTAATTACGATGGGGTTCATGCGATACCAATAAATAAATGCGTCAACAATTCAGCACACGAAACAGACCTGATATACATGGCTCTACTAACTGCTTCGCTGCAGTTTCAGTTTACCGGTATATGGGGACCAACGCTGTTTCGTGTGCCGTGGCAACCTGGAGGTGCCAACCTTAAACTTCGGGGGAATATTCTATACACAACGACGGGGGATGTCGTTAGCCACGGGAGATTTATCTCATAAATAATTCACGTTGTCGCCATAACGGCGACAACGTGAACGAAGATAAGCTATTAATGGATGCCGCCAATACGACTTAAGCGCACACCAGTCGGCCATTCGCCTTCTTGCTTATCGAAACTCATCCAGATAGCCGTTGCCCGACCTACCAGATTCGCTTCCGGCACAAAGCCCCAGTAACGGCTGTCCGCGCTGTTGTCACGGTTGTCACCCATCATGAAGTATTGGCCCGGTGGAACAATCCAGGTTGCCAGTTGTTGCCCTGGCTGCTGGTAATACATCCCCACCTGATCCTGCGCAATCGGCACTGTCAAAATACGGTGCGTCACATCACCCAGAGTCTCTTTACGCTCGGAAAGACGAATTCCATTTTCTTTGGTTTCGTTTTTCGGCACTTCAAAGAATCCGCTGGTTGCTTCCCCACCATTACGGCGCGAGAAGGTCTGAACGAAATCGCTGGGTTCCACGTTTGAGTAGGTGACCGGCAGCGCGTTTTCACACGCCTGACCGGAACTGCATCCCGGCTGAATCGTCAGCTCTTTTGAAACCGGATCGTAAGTGACTTTATCGCCCGGTAAACCCACCGCACGCTTGATGTAATCAAGCTTTGGATCTTCCGGGTATTTAAAGACCACGATATCGCCACGTTTCGGATGACCGGTTTCGATCAGCGTTTTCTGGTAGATAGGATCTTTAATGCCGTAAGCAAACTTTTCTACCAGAATAAAGTCACCGATTAACAGAGTCGGCATCATCGAACCTGACGGGATCTGGAACGGTTCATAAATAAACGAACGCACAATCAATACGATAGCCAGCACCGGAAAAACAGAAGCACCGGTTTCCAGCCAGCCAGGCTTCGGCGCAACTTTCTTCAGCGTTGCTTTATCCAGTGAGTCACCGGCAGCCGCCTGCGCCGCTGCCTGACGTTCCCGCCGTTTAGGTGCGAAAAAGAATTTATCCACGCACCATAAAATGCCCGTCACCAGTGTGGCAATCACCAGAATCAGGGCAAACATATTCGCCATGCCAACTCCTAAGGGTTATTTGTTGTCTTTGCCGACGTGCAGAATGGCGAGGAACGCTTCCTGCGGCAGCTCGACGTTACCGATCTGCTTCATGCGTTTCTTACCTTCTTTCTGCTTCTGCAGCAGCTTTTTCTTACGGCTGATATCGCCGCCATAACATTTAGCCAGTACGTTTTTACGCAGCTGTTTCACGGTGGAGCGCGCAATGATGTGCGTACCAATCGCAGCCTGAATGGCGATATCAAACTGCTGGCGTGGGATCAGATCTTTCATCTTTTCCACCAGCTCGCGACCACGGTTTTGCGAATTATCACGGTGGGTGATCAGCGCCAGCGCATCAACACGTTCACCGTTGATTAATACGTCTACACGTACCATGTCGGACGCCTGGAAGCGTTTGAAGTTGTAATCCAGAGACGCATAACCACGCGAGGTAGATTTCAGGCGATCGAAGAAGTCGAGCACCACTTCAGCCATCGGGATCTCGTAGGTCAACGCTACCTGGTTACCGTGGTAAACCATGTTGGTTTGTACGCCACGTTTTTCTACGCACAGCGTAATAACGTTACCGAGATATGCCTGCGGCAATAGCATGTGACACTCTGCAATCGGCTCGCGCAGTTCGTAGATGTTATTTACCGCTGGCAGCTTCGATGGGCTGTCGACGTAAATAACTTCTCTTGACGTAGTTTCAACTTCATACACTACGGTCGGCGCAGTGGTGATCAGATCCAGATCGTATTCACGTTCCAGACGTTCCTGAATGATCTCCATGTGCAGCAGGCCGAGGAAGCCGCAGCGGAAACCAAAGCCCAACGCGCTGGAGCTTTCCGGCTCATAGAACAGTGAGGCATCATTCAGGCTGAGTTTGCCCAGCGCGTCACGGAAGGCTTCATAGTCGTCAGAGCTTACCGGGAACAAGCCTGCGTAAACCTGCGGTTTGACTTTCTTAAAGCCAGGCAGCGCCTTTTCTGCCGGATTACGCGCCAGTGTTAAGGTATCGCCTACCGGTGCACCGTGGATGTCTTTGATCGCACATACCAACCAGCCAACTTCACCGCATTTCAGTTCAGTGCGGTCAACCTGCTTCGGCGTGAAAATCCCCAGACGGTCGGCGTTATAGGTCTGCCCGGTACTCATGACTTTCACTTTGTCGCCCTTACGCAGGGTGCCGTTTTTAATACGGATAAGTGAAACAACGCCCAGGTAGTTGTCGAACCAGGAGTCGATAATTAGCGCCTGTAACGGGCCTTCCGGATCGCCTTCCGGCGGCGGAATATCGCGCACCAGACGTTCGAGAACGTCCTGCACACCAACGCCGGTTTTCGCTGAGCAGCGCACTGCGTCGGTGGCGTCGATACCAACGATATCTTCAATTTCTTCTGCTACGCGTTCAGGATCAGCTGCCGGCAGGTCAATCTTGTTCAGTACCGGCACTACTTCGAGATCCATTTCCATCGCGGTGTAGCAGTTTGCCAGGGTTTGCGCTTCTACGCCCTGCCCGGCGTCGACCACCAGCAATGCACCCTCACAGGCCGCCAGCGAACGGGAAACTTCATAGGAGAAGTCTACGTGGCCCGGGGTGTCGATAAAGTTAAGCTGATAGGTTTCGCCGTCAGACGCTTTGTAATCCAGCGTCACGCTTTGCGCTTTGATGGTAATGCCACGCTCACGCTCAAGATCCATGGAATCGAGAACCTGCGCCTCCATTTCACGGTCAGACAGGCCACCGCAGATCTGGATAATACGGTCAGACAGCGTCGATTTACCGTGGTCAATGTGAGCTATGATCGAAAAGTTACGTATATTCTTCATAAAGTATGATTATTGTGCCTTAATGCCCGGTTAACCAGGCTTTTAGAAGTCGCTGTTCTGAGCTTAACGTCTGTATTAATAGAAACGCCGCATTCTACACTACAACATTGAGGCGAGGAAATGTTCATACCGTATGGATTGTGGTATCTGGAAACGTCCTCGCATTTGTTATGCAAAATGCAACAAAGCCAGTGAAATCACTGGCTCGCGTCTTCCGAAGATGTTTCAAATCGCACAAGGCCTGGCGGCAATGCCACGCTTAAGATGATCGGTTGCCATTCCGCCCGGGCAGCAAACTTTCGCGAGTAGCCGCGTGCAATCAGGAATCCACCAACGCCGCCGAGAATCGCACCGCATAATGCTGCAAGATCTGAAGCAAAGAGTAGCTGAAATAACGAAGCGATGAGGAATAATCCCACCAACGGCGACATATAAACCAGTAATGCGGAGCTAAGCAGGCTGCCTTCGGTGATTCCTAATTCCACTTTTTGCCCCGGCACTAACGGTTCATCACAGGGTACGACAATGGTATGCGTGGTTTGTGGGCCAAGTTTATTCAGCACGCGGCTACCGCAACCGACACGAGAAGCACAGCTGCTGCATGAGGCTTTAACATCACAACTGACCAGCGCCTGCCCGTTTTGCCAGGAGACGACCGTAGCCCACTCTTTGATCATTGCGCTGCCCCGAACTTAATATTCTCGGCAATGCGTTTCGCCGTTTGCGGCGGCAGTTCGCCGACAATGGTGATTTCGGCGTTATCACGTACGCTTGTACTGACGGTTCTGCGTCCGGTGCGCAACATCTGATCGGTGCTCGATGGAGTAGCGCGGTTAACGTTTACCGAGAAGCTGAATAATCCGTCGGAATAGAGACGTGATTCGATAGGCATGTTGTCCATCGTCGGTAACGGACGTCGGCTGCTGGAAACCTCACTAAACCCCTGTGGCAACCAGGTTGGCGTCCAGCTGAATTTAGCTTTTTCACCTACAGGAACAGAAAGCAGCGGCGGCAGATTTGCTTTCGCCAGCGTCTGCATACTGCTGCTGATATCCTGATTAACGTTAAAAGCAATCACGCGAAATTGTTCCAGCGTTTCACCATCGCGATCAAGGAGATCAACCCGCATCGGTAATTTCGATTCGGTGTCCATCCACACGATGTAGCTATAGCGTGTGCCATCACGGGCCACCACGCGAATGACTTCGCAAAGACGATCAGCAATACGCGTGCGTCCCACGGAGATAAAATCGTAGTAAGGAGAAAGGCGTTTGAAATCGGTATAGATGAGCGATGGCAGAGAATCAACAATGTAATCGCCATTAAGCGTGAACGGTTCAAGGCCCGGTTCAAAGTAGCTGATTTCATTGCCGCGCTGTACCACTTCCCGGCGCGGGCCATCCATTTGCAACAATTGTGCAAGAGGACGGTTATCGAGGCGTGCATGTCGATAACGCAGAGACTCAACACCCTGTTTATTGATGCTGATGAATGACAGCTCGTAATTCAGTGACTGACTGGCCAGGTTCATCTGCTGTAATAACGCCCCGGACGCGGGAGTGGCCGAGGCGTTAGCAGAGAATAACAGGCTACCTGTCACTAATGACATGGCAAACCAAAGTTGCTTCATTACTGCGATTGCGTTCCTAAAGTTTGAATTCCTGGCACCTGTACAGCGGCTTGCTGTGTTTGGGCCTGCTCAAACTGAAGCTGTTCAGAGTGGAGTCGACGTTGCAGTTCGTAATCCTGCAACATTGCATTAATGCGACGACGCTGCTCCTGTACCTGCTGCTGTTGACCATTGTTTGCAGTCGCTTCAGAAGGTACTCCCAGGCTAACCGGGCTGGCTTTACCCATCATCGGCAGTGTATTAAATACTGGCGTTTCGGGCTGCTGGGACGTTTCAGATTGCCCATTATAGTGCTGGACGCCAACGATAACTGCAAGCGATACGCATGCTGCTACGCCCATTTGGGTAAGCTGTGCAGCCCATGGACGTACTTTCTGCCAGAATGGCATTTTCTGCCATTGATGCGGCGCAGGCTGGGCCTCTGGGATCAGTGTCGCCGGTTGACGTACTGGCTCTTCTTCAATGGCGGCCATTACGCGTGAAGAGATATCGAAATGGAGCACCTCGGGAGTATCACCCCGCATTGAGTCACGGATTAAGTGATAGCTTTCCCAGGTTTTCTGCATTTCTGGGTTATGAGCCAGTTCGTTAAGCAGCTCACTATCCAGCGTTTCGCCATCCATTAAAGCGGAAAGTTGTTCTTTCTGCATGCCTAATACCCTTATCCAGTATCCCGCTATCGTCAACGCCTGATAAGCGGTTGAACTTTGTTATCAATAGCTTCCCTCGCTCGGAAGATACGTGAACGCACCGTACCTACCGGACAATCCATGATAGCGGCTATCTCTTCATAGCTCAGGCCATCCAGCTCCCGCAAGGTTATTGCCATGCGTAAATCTTCCGGGAGGGACTCAATAGTTCGGAAAACTATCTGTCTCAGTTCTTCTGACAACATTAAGTTCTCAGGGTTCGAAATTTCTTTCAACGCGCCGCCACTTTCGAAGTTTTCAGCTTCAATGGCATCCACATCACTGGAAGGTGGACGGCGTCCCTGAGCAACCAGGTAATTTTTCGCTGTATTTACAGCAATCCGATACAGCCATGTATAAAAAGCGCTATCTCCCCGGAACGAATCCAGCGCACGATAGGCTTTAATAAAAGCTTCTTGTACCACATCGGGAACATCACCCGACGGCACATAGCGGGAAACCAGACTCGCCACTTTATGCTGATAGCGCACTACCAGTAAGTTAAAGGCTTTCTGATCTCCCTTCTGGACCCGTTCAACCAGGACCTGGTCCGTTAACTGCTCGCTCATCCGAGGTAAAGTCTCCCCAAACCAAATTTCCACGCGCTATCGAAACGCCACTCCATTAGCTGCAATTTGAGCAAGCAAAGGGTTAGAGTGTCTCGTTTTTGTAAAGTTCCGTAACGCATCTGTTTTTGTTTGTCATGCTGTAGACGGATCATTATCTATCATTATAAGTCTACAGAATCTGAACATCGCATTATCTGTGTAGAAATGCCCATTTAACTGCCTGAAGAGTAACCCAACGGCCTTTTTATTTCACCACCTAATCCTTCGCCAGCCAGTAACTTCTCGTTTTCTCGTCGCCGTGATTCGGTCTGTTTAGCCCCTGTAACAAAAATCAAAATAGCAGGTGTTTAATCGCACAACATGATGCTATGCTGACCAAACCGTGTTTAGTAAATTAAACAAAGAAAATGAATACTCTCCCTGAACATTCATGTGACGTGTTGATTATCGGTAGCGGCGCAGCCGGGCTTTCACTGGCGCTACGTCTGGCTGACCGGCATCATGTCATCGTTCTAAGTAAAGGCCCAGTAACGGAAGGTTCAACATTTTATGCCCAGGGCGGAATTGCCGCCGTGTTTGATGAAACTGACAGCATTGATTCGCATGTGGAAGACACAATGATTGCCGGTGCTGGTATTTGTGATCGCCATGCAGTTGAATTTGTCGCCAGCAATGCGCGTTCTTGTGTGCAATGGTTAATCGACCAGGGGGTGTTGTTTGATACCCACGTTCAATCGAATGGCGAAGAAAGCTACCATTTGACCCGTGAAGGTGGACATAGTCACCGACGAATTCTTCATGCTGCGGACGCCACCGGTAAAGAAGTAGAAACCACACTAGTGAGCAAGGCGCAGAACCATCCGAATATTCGCGTGCTGGAGCGCAGCAACGCGGTTGATCTGATTGTCTCTGACAAAATTGGCCTGCCGGGCACGCGACGAGTTGTAGGCGCGTGGGTATGGAACCGAAATAAAGAAACGGTTGAAACCTGCCACGCAAAAGCGGTTGTGCTGGCAACCGGCGGTGCGTCGAAGGTTTATCAGTACACCACCAATCCGGATATTTCTTCTGGCGATGGCATTGCTATGGCGTGGCGCGCGGGCTGCCGGGTCGCCAATCTCGAATTTAATCAGTTTCACCCTACCGCGCTCTATCACCCACAGGCACGAAATTTCCTGTTAACGGAAGCACTGCGCGGCGAAGGTGCTTATCTCAAGCGCCCGGATGGCACGCGTTTTATGCCCGATTTCGATGAGCGCGGCGAACTGGCCCCGCGCGATATTGTCGCCCGCGCTATTGATCATGAAATGAAACGCCTCGGTGCGGATTGTATGTATCTCGACATCAGCCATAAGCCTGCCGATTTTATTCGTCAGCATTTCCCGATGATTTATGAAAAGTTATTGGGACTGGGGATTGATCTCACGAAAGGCCCTGTGCCGATTGTGCCTGCTGCACACTATACCTGCGGTGGTGTAATGGTTGATGATCATGGGCGTACGGACGTCGAAGGTTTGTACGCCATTGGCGAAGTGAGTTATACCGGCTTACACGGCGCTAACCGCATGGCCTCAAATTCATTACTGGAGTGTCTGGTTTACGGCTGGTCGGCGGCGGAGGATATTACCAGGCGTATGCCTTATGCCCACGACGTCAGTACGTTACCGCCGTGGGATGAAAGCCGTGTTGAGAACCCTGACGAACTGGTGGTGATTCAACATAACTGGCACGAGCTACGTCTGTTTATGTGGGATTACGTCGGCATTGTGCGCACAACGAAACGTCTGGAACGCGCCCTGCGGCGGATCAATATGCTTCAGCAGGAAATAGACGAATATTACGCCCATTTCCGCGTATCAAATAATTTGCTGGAGCTGCGTAATCTGGTACAGGTTGCCGAGTTGATTGTTCGCTGTGCGATGGTGCGCAAGGAGAGCCGGGGGCTGCATTTCACGCTGGATTACCCGGAGTTGCTCACTCACTCTGGCCCATCGATCCTTTCCCCCGACAACCTTTACATAAACAAATAAAAAGCCTGGGTCAGCGCAGTGTACGCTTCGGAATAGCTCTGGTCTGGCCCACGAATCACTAAGCGATCGCTATAGCATTCTCCCGCCTGTGGGGAGAATGCCAGCAGCACCCGATGCGGCTGTCGCGTTTCGTTTTCCGCCACATCCGTCCGTAAACGTAAATGCCAGCCCATTCTTAATGCCAGTTCAGTAAAACCATTACCAATCTGCTCTGGCAACACCACGCAAAAAAATCCCTCTTCAGTAATGCACTCCGCCGCGCAGGTTAGCAACGATTGATGATCAAGCGTAGTGGTATAGCGTGCCTGTTCCCTCTGCGGCGTAGCGCACTCAACGCCCTGCTGATAATAAGGCGGGTTACTGATAATTAAATCAAAGCGTGCTGTCTGCTGTGTGATCCACTGCTGAATATCCGCCGGATAGATATTAATCCGCTCTGCCCACGGGGACTGGTTGATATTTTCCTGCGCCTGAGTCGCAGCTTCACTTTCCAGTTCAACGGCATCAATCATCACGCTGTCATCGGTTCGCTGCGCCAGCATTAATGCCAGCAACCCGCTACCCGCGCCGATATCAAGGCAACGTTTTACCCCAGCCACCGGTGCCCATGCGCCCAGCAAAATGCCATCCGTTCCCACTTTCATCGCACAGCGATCGTGAGCAACAAAAAACTGTTTAAAAGTAAATCCATTACGACGAAGCACGGATGTAGACTGTGACATGAAAATAAAACCTTGCAGGAAAAACGGCGATAGCACCGGGTGTGAACAATACCCGAGAAGCGATATCCATACAAACAGATGAAGATTGCAGCCGTAACGTCTATAATCAGCGCCCCACACAGAGGTAGAACATGACTGTAACGACTTTTTCCGAACTTGAACTCGACGAAAGCCTGCTGGAAGCCCTCCAGGATAAAGGTTTCACTCGCCCGACCGCCATTCAGGCTGCCGCCATTCCGCCTGCGCTCGATGGCCGTGATGTACTCGGTTCTGCGCCGACAGGCACCGGTAAAACGGCGGCGTATCTGCTGCCAGCGTTGCAGCACCTGCTCGATTTCCCCCGTAAGAAATCCGGTCCGCCGCGTATTTTGATCCTCACCCCGACTCGCGAACTGGCGATGCAGGTGGCCGATCATGCCCGCGAACTGGCGAAACATACGCATCTGGATATCGCCACCATCACCGGCGGCGTAGCCTATATGAACCACGCGGAAGTATTCAGCGAAAACCAGGATATCGTGGTTGCCACGACCGGACGTCTGCTGCAATACATAAAAGAAGAGAACTTCGATTGCCGCGCGGTTGAAACGCTGATCCTCGACGAAGCAGACCGTATGCTGGATATGGGTTTTGCTCAGGATATCGAACATATTGCAGGCGAAACGCGCTGGCGTAAACAGACCCTGCTCTTCTCGGCAACGCTTGAAGGCGATGCCATTCAGGATTTTGCCGAGCGTCTGCTTGAAGATCCGGTGGAAGTTTCTGCGAATCCATCCACCCGTGAGCGCAAAAAGATTCATCAGTGGTATTACCGCGCTGATGATCTTGAGCATAAAACCGCATTACTGGTGCATCTGTTAAAACAACCGGAAGCGACCCGCTCAATTGTATTTGTGCGTAAGCGTGAGCGTGTGCATGAGTTGGCAAACTGGCTGCGCGAAGCGGGCATCAACAACTGCTATCTCGAAGGTGAGATGGTACAAGGCAAGCGTAACGAAGCGATCAAGCGTCTGACCGAAGGTCGCGTTAACGTACTGGTTGCCACCGATGTTGCCGCGCGCGGTATCGACATTCCGGATGTCAGCCATGTCTTTAACTTCGATATGCCACGCAGTGGCGATACTTATTTACACCGTATCGGACGTACCGCGCGCGCCGGTCGTAAGGGAACCGCGATTTCGCTGGTTGAAGCTCATGACCATCTGCTGCTGGGCAAAGTAGGCCGCTATATTGAAGAGCCAATTAAAGCTCGCGTTATTGATGAGTTACGCCCGAAAACGCGTGCGCCAAGCGAAAAGCAGACCGGCAAGCCATCGAAGAAAGTACTGGCTAAACGTGCCGAGAAGAAAAAAGCTAAAGAGAAAGAGAAGCCGCGGGTGAAAAAACGCCATCGCGACACCAAAAATATTGGTAAGCGCCGTAAACCAAGCGGAACGGGCGTGCCACCGCAAACGACAGAAGAGTGATCTTAATTCCGGGTTTAAGCCCGGAATTAAAAGTGCTGGCAAACGCCAAACTGCCTGATGCGCTACGCTTATCAGGCCTTGTATTATCCCTCCTGTGCAGAGAAAATCGGCCAGTT